>DAWU01000050.1 GCA_002506105.1 Methanolinea sp. UBA275
GGGATAAAATGACACCTTACCCTTCCCAAATAATGTGGATAGCTGGGCGATTTTTTTTATCGATCACGGTACGATCATTCAGGCTCTCAGTTGCTCTCCCTTTTAAGAGGGACCATGTATGGACGTCCATCGGTTCGTCACGAAAGCCGCTTCAGGTCCTCGATCTTATTGATATTGGTAAATGTCCTGAGTTCCGGGTCGACATCATGGAGGCTTTGGACATCGACATACCTGGTCCGCATCTCCCGGAACATCTTCCTGAGAGAGAGGGATTCATGATGATCCAGATACGTCAGAAGGGGTTCCCGTTTGTACACCGCGTGCAGCGGTTCCATCATATCGGTGTTCCAGCAGGGGATTGCGGCATCATAGTCGTCAAGGAGATCGAAGAGACGGTTGACGACGGCGGTCGATACACAAGGCATATCACATGCGCAGACAAAGAGCGCATCTCCGCTGGCTGCATTGGCCCCGGCATGAAGACCTCCAATGGGCCCGTACCCGCGCCTGATGTCAGTGACACACTGCACGCCTTCCAGGTGTGAGAACCGTTCGCACTGGGCAGGATCTTTTGCGACAATGATGATCTCATCCACGGCCTTCTCGAGGGAGTCGATCAGCCTCTCGATGAATGTCCGGCCTCCCATGGTGAAGAAATATTTTTCAAGGCCGTTCACACGCCTTGCTTCTCCACCGACAAGGATCACTGCGGTCTTCTTCATCTCCATCCCCCGGAAAAAAGGGAAGATGCATGGTCAGGATACACGGGGAATAAACATGGTGCTGCCCTCTGCATATGTCTCCTGATGCTCATTTCTTCAACCGACCCGGTGGTGTTGATAATGCAAGGGGGCTGAAAGACACGTTCAGAAGAACATGATGACATGGGATTTCCGTTCCTGAATTCTGGATTCTATCGGGATAAACCCCTTGCGTTTTTCTGCTCCATGGCAAGAAGGGCTATCTTGATCTCGGGATCGGGGGTAAACCCCCCGGGGCCATCCCTGGATACCACCCTGTGGCAGGGTATCACGAGGGGAGTAGGATTTCGTTTCATGGCGAGCCCGACTACCCTTGGAGATGTATCGAGAATCTTTGCGATGGTCCCATACGTCTCATTGCTACCATAGGGGATCTCCCTTACTTTCCGGTAGATGGCTGAAAATGGGTATTCGGGATCGAGCGCAATACTTGATACACCTTTTAGATCCTCGACATAGCCGGCACAATAGCGCTGGATCTCAAGGGGGACCTGCCCGGGCAGAGGTTCGCGGGAGAACCGGCATGCATGGATGCACCGCTCCGACCAGTACACATGCACGTGCCAGAGCCTGAACCTGCACGAACCCTCATTCAATGCCATGCTCTGACCATTCCTTCGAATTCCTTGATGCTGCATGCGGTTATCTCCTCCTTCATCCATCCGGGCAGACCATGCATCACCCTCCTTTCAAGGAATCTCTTCTCACCGAGGATGAGCATACCTCTGTCTTCCGGTGTGCGGAGCACCCTTCCCAGCGCCTGCTGTGCCCGGTTGATCGCGGGCAGGGTATAACAGATGAATTCTCCCTCCTCTCCAAAACGCCTCCGGAAATACTCGATGATCATCTTCCTGACCTGGTTGAACGGCGCAAGAGGCAGGCCGATCACCATGGCGCCCCGGAGCAGCTCCCCGCGGTAATCCAAACCTTCGCTCCATTTCCCTCCGCACACGGCAAGAAGCAGCCCCGATTCCCCGGATTCCGGGAGGGACAGGAACGCGCGGAGGGATTCTTCTGCCTCCCGTGCATCCCTCGGCTCCACAAAGACTCTCTTCTTCTTCACAGAGAGCGACACCCTGCCCGAGAAATGATCAAGGACCTGGTAGGAGGGAAAGTATATCGCACAATTCCCCGGAAGTCGTGAAAAGGCTTCGATATAGGACTGGATGAGCGCGAGATTCTTCTCGTTCTGGCGCATGGAAAAGGCTGTCGTGATGTCCTTTGCGCAGAGGATGAGGCGGTTCTTTTTCGGAAACGCATTGGGAAGCGCGAGCGTTTTTACCGGGAGCGACCCGAAATAGAACTTCGCATAGCTGTCGACAGGGGAAAGGGTGCCTGAGATGAGCAGGCAGGCGTGATGTGCTGCCGCCATCTCCTGGAGGGATGACCCCGGGTCAATGCTCCTGACCTCAAGAGAGAGAATCCCCTCCTCTTTCCGGAAGAGCGTAAGATACGAAGCGTCCTGGTAGGACTGCGAGATCTTCTGTATGAAATTCGTGAGGCGTTCAAGTGCGGTCTCCTTAAACTCCCCGGCCCTGATATTCTTCTCCCTGATCTTCTCAGAGATCTCAAGCAGGTCATCCAGGATCTCCGACATTTCGCGGTAAAGCGATCCTTTCACCACCATCCTATCGAATATCGCCGGATCGAACCAGTCCTCTGTTTCAAAGGAGTTCTCGAGCCCCTCCATGAACTGCGATATCCTGGGAATCACCTGTTGCAGTGCTTCAGCGCCAGGCCGGATGCGCCTGAGACCGGAGAGTTCGACTCCTGCCTGGAGCAGCGTGTCACGGTTGATCGTCACGCTCTGGGCGGCCGAGATCGCATCGCCGCAATTATGCGCTTCGTCGATCAGGAGGATTGTCTCACCGGGATCGAGGTTCAGATTTGCATACAGTGACTCCCTGATATCTTCCGAAAAGACATGCTGGTAATTGAGGAGGATTACATCCGCCTTCTGGGCGGCGAGGATCATCATCTCGTAGGGGCAAATGCCTGATGCAATCTCCCGGATGGCATGCGGCCAGACGGTCTCTTTTGTGACCCGGTCGGCCTTGGTCTGGAGTGCTGAAGAGGGGACCATCCGGATGCCTCCCTCGGACTGGACAAAGACCCGGCTCCCGATGAAATGGGGGCATAAAAGGGGTTTCTGGGGGTCCAGCCGGCGTATCTGCTGCTGTATGTAGGGATCCCGGGAAGGCACGAGCGCTCCCTTTTCCGCCCGCTGCCGCATGAGCGTGGTGCTGAACCCTTTCACCCCCTCGCACCTGCGGTACACATCGCCATCTCCTCCAAGGAGGCACATCCCCCGCTTCCCGATGAGGTACGCAACCTTCAGGCCAGGCTTCTTCTCCCTGATGAGTGAGAGCTCCCTGATAAAGGTGTTCAGCTGGCTGACAGTCCGCACCGCCACGAGGATCTTCTTTCCTTCCCGTGCGGCAAGGAGCGCAGCAAGGACGCTTGACTTTCCGCTCCCTGTGGGGGCGTCGATGAGCCCGATTGCGCCATCCCGTGCACAGGAGAGGCCGAACTCGAGCATCTCCTTCTGGTACGGGCGAAAATCCGCGTAGGGAAACCAGTCGTCAAGCGCATCCATGTGTGTATGCATTGGAGTTCTGACTCTTTTTTATTATCGGGCAGCACCAACCTCTCTCCCATGGCGATCCATCCCATCGAATACCGGTACGGGACCGGGGAAATGCGGGCGGTGTGGGGAGAGGAGCACCGCTTCTCCTGTATCGTGCAGGCAGAAGTCGCCCTCGCAAGGGCATCGGCCGAACACGGGTTCATCCCCGACCAGGCTGCCGGGGCAATAGCTGCGGGCGCACACCATGCCACGCTCTCCAGAGCGAAGGAGATCGAGGAGGAGATCAGTCACGACATGATGGCAATCGTTCGAGCAATCGCCGAGCAGTGCGGGGAGGGTGGGGGATTTGTGCACTACGGGGCGACCTCGAATGATATCCTTGATACTGCGACAGGACTGCAGGTCAGGGACGCACTTGTGCTCATCGATGAGAAACTCCGGACACTCCTCGCAGCACTCCTGAAGAGATCGGAGGAGACGAAGATGCTGGTCTGTGCCGGGCGCACCCACGGGCAGATCGGTGTTCCGACAACCTATGGCCTCCGGTTTGCCATCTGGGCAAGCGAGGTTGCCCGGCATATCGAGCGCCTCGCACAGATGACCCCCCGCGTTGCAGTGGGGCAGATGACAGGCGCGGTCGGGACCCAGGCAGCGCTTGGAGAGAAAGGGATGGAAATCCAGGAGACCATGATGGAGATCCTGGGTCTCACGCCAGTCGATGTCTCCAACCAGGTGATCGCGAGGGACCGTTATGCAGAATACTTCATGTTCCTTGCACACGTGGCCACCACGCTTGACAAGATAGGAATAGAACTCCGGACTCTCCAGAGGACAGAAATTGGCGAGGTTGAAGAGGCATTCGGGTCCCGGCAGGTCGGCTCAAGCACCATGCCGCACAAGAGGAACCCCATCAAGAGCGAACAGGTCTGCGGTCTTGCCCGGGTGGTCAGGTCAGCGGTCGAACCTGCGCTCCAGAACAACACACTCTGGGACGAGCGCGACCTCACCAACTCCTCCTGCGAGCGGGTACTCTTTCCCGAGGCAAGTATCCTGACCGATCACATCCTTGCCCTCATGATCAGGGTAATCGAAGGACTCACTCTCAAGCCAGCCAGGATCGCACAAAACCTCTCCATGCTGCAGGGGGTAAACATGGCAGAAGCGGTGATGATCGAACTGACAAGGAAGGGGATGAACAGGCAGGAGGCGCACGAGATCATGCGGACTGCCAGTATGGATGCCCTTGCCCGGGGAATACCCCTCTCGCACATCCTTTCCGAAGATAAGGGTATACAGCGATATGTAAGCCCAGCAGAGATCCGGGCACTCCTCGATCCCGGACGGTATATCGGCACCGCCCCTGCGCAGGTCGACAGGGTGATTGCGAAACTGACCCCGCGGTGTTCCCGCGTGAAATAAGCCCGCGAGTATTTTTTTTACCAGGATTTGATCATTTTTTCCACTGCTCTTGCATATGCTCTACAACAAGAAATTATTGAAAACCGGCCTCAAAAACAGAATTGAACAAAGTGTGGCTCGAAGGCGATGTGAATTGAGAGTGGATTTACAAAGAGTTACATGACTCACTTGGTGATGCATGCCTACAAAATGAGAAAGGCAGAGCCATTCTCATGCACACAAGAGTTATTCTTCGGGATTACCGGATTCGGTTTTTTCGGGGTGCTTGAAGGTTTCGACCAGGATGATCTCGTCGATCCCGGGTATGAGTTCGAACGCGTCGTGGATGACCCTGCTCCTCCATAACAGCCAGCGGCGATCATAGGTGATCCCTGCAGGCAGCTGGATGGAAAGGACGCCTGATGCGAGCGATACCTCCATCTCCCGTCCGGCATACAGCTGGATCAATCCCTTCATCTGCTCTTCCGCGCTTTCGACTGCACTCTCAATCCGGTAGGTATAGGAGAGTGTTTTCCCTGACAGCGGGTGGTTGAAATCGACCAGCACGCGGTTGCCGATGACATCCACCACGGTCCCCTCGCCTTTCTCAGGCACCTTGAGGGACATGCCTTTCTTCGGCTTGTCCTTGAATGAGTTCTTATTGAAGGCTTCGATATGTGCAGGGTCATGCGCACCGAATCCCCTGTCCGGAGTGACTTCCACCTCACCCTCGGTTCCAATCTCTTTCCCTTCGAGGTCTTCGTCGAGGCCGACGATCACGTGGTGCTTTCCGACGCACACGGTCACGGGGCCATACGTGGCCTCGGGATTGAAGATCTCTGCATCCTTCGCAACCTGCTCGTCGGTCGTGTCAAACACCTTTCCGTCGACCTTTCCCGTGTAATTGAGCGTGATAAAATCTCCGGCTTGTATTGCCATGGTCTCTCCTGGTATTCCCGGCTACCCTTCCGGCTATACTCGATAGATCCATCTGGGTAGAGGTTCTTACTACATTTGCCGGGATAGTCATAAATAATTATTCGATATTCTCACACAACCTCGCAGATCAGGGGAGAATGCGATTGTTCAGCTATGCTTCGGCCTTTCACTCAAGGTTCGTTGGATCCTCATGTTCGCATGGTTGTATGCTCGATGAGCCCCACGTCCGAAGAGGAGAATACTGTTCAATCAAGGTCCCCATACCAAATCCCACATATTATCATACCTTTGGAGAAGATGAAAAGAGGGAATCATGCTCGAGATCGAGTTGAAGGCAAGGGTTTCTGATCTCCAGGCGATCAGGGAACGGCTCATCGCGCTCCAGGCGGATCTGGAAGGAAGGGTCCATGAACATGACCTGTACCTGAATGCACCCCACCGCGACTTTGCAGAGACTGACGAAGCGCTCAGGATCAGGGATGCCAGCGGGAAGTGCACGGTAACCTACAAAGGGGCGAAGAGGCGGAATTTTCACCTCAAGGCAAGGGAGGAGTATAACTGCGACGTTGCCTCCGGAAAAACCATGGGGTCCATTTTCGCATCACTCGGATTTCGCGAGGTAGCCGAGGTGAAAAAGTGGAGAGAGTACTACCACTTCAGGGATGCAACCATCTGCCTTGACCAGGTGGAAGGATTGGGGGAGTTCGTTGAGATCGAGCTCTCGGACCCGGATTCGGTCGATGATCCTGCGGGGCATGTCGCAATGCTTGCAGAAGAACTTGGTGTGACGGGTGAGCCCATCCTCTCATCCTACCTTGAACTCCTCCTCTCCGCTCATCCTGTATCAGGGTCCGAGGAAAGGTAAACCACCAAAAAAAAGGATTATCGGAAGCCTTACACTCCTGGTTATACCTGGATCAATTCGATTTTTATGTCCTTGGGTTCGGTTCCGAAGTGAATCATGGCCCCCTGGCCCAGTGCTGCCATGCCGGGGTTCACCACCTTCACACCGTCATTCTCCACGATCCCTCTCTGCTCGTGGATGTGGGCGCAGCACACAAGGTCAAAACAGTGCATATGTTTTCTCACGCTGGCACTTCCCACGTGGTTTCCCCCGGCTTCGTCAAGGAATCCCTGCGGAGGAACATGCGATATCAGCACATTGTGCGTCGCCCTCTCCATTTTTTTGAGGCTTGTCTGGAGGAGATTGTCGATCTGCTTGTCTGTCATCTCAAACGGGGTGTTGAAGGGCGTCGGATTGGATCCGCCGATTCCCACGAGGGAGATCTTCCCAAGACTCATGGAAGCACCATGGAGACAGACGCAGTCCGAATGCTCCAGGGCATCGAGTATCTCGCGGGGATCACAATTCCCGGGCACTGCAAACGTGGGCACGTCAATACGTGAGAAGAGCGACTCGACTGCATCCGCAGGGCCCATATTGGTTATGTCGCCAGCGATGAAGATGGCATCCGGGGAGAGATCCAGGAAGGATTCTACCTTCCCGAACTCCCCATGAAGGTCTGCCAGCAAAAGAACATCCATCATGTCAATAGTCATTCGAAGTGGTCTTTAAAAAAATCTTCGCGTCGGGTCACCCCACGATCCTGTCACTCTGCCCGATAACGCGAGCGATCCAAGGAGCCGCTCAACATCAGGCAGGAGGGTGCGCGGAAAAGACCCTTCAAGAGGAGTTCCAGGAAGGGGGATGAAGCGGTGCAGGTGCACCATGCCGCAGCTGCTGATCCACTCCACAAGCCTTGCCGTCATCCGCTGGTCCTCGTCATTTTCTCCCGGGATCCCCACAATGAAGTCCACTACCGGGGTCATCCCATACTCTCTGCAGAGTTCCACTGCATGGATCACATGTTCGACAGTATGTCCCCTCCGAAGGGATGCGAGGATCCGGTTGCTCCCTGACTGGGCGCCAAAGTGAAGACGCGTGTTGTCACAGTAGGTAGTGATAAGGTCAAGCGCTTCTTGTGTCACCCATTCCGGGCGGACTTCGCTCGGGAACGTCCCGAAGTAGACGCACTGCCCTTCATGGTGGAGTGAAGAGAGAAGGGCGCGGACCTTTTCGAGGCGGGGATTGATCCCGTCAGATCCGTAGGCCAGCGCGTTGGGGGTTACGAAACGGGCGTCCCTGAAGCGGCGTGCGAATCTCGTGATAGCTTCGATGCCACGGTGCCGCATCCTGGTGCCACACATCCTGGGAGTCTGGCAATAGGTGCACCCGAACGGACAGCCCCTGGAGATCTCGATATACCCTTTCATCTTGGAAAAGCAGGGATACGCATCGAGCCTGACACAGGTATCAGGAGGGGTATATCCAATCCTCGTTGCCACCCCGGGAGGGAGTGATAGGTTCTCATCAAGGGCACGGAGGAGCGAAGGCAGGATGTGTTCGCCCTCTCCCACGACAACATAATCCGCAACATTCGCCATCTCTCCGGGACATGCGCTGGCGTGGGGTCCGCCAAGGATTGTCGTGCAGGGAGCATCACGAATCTCCTGGAGATACTGTAGTGCATTGAGGGAATTAAGGCTGTAACAGGTTACATCCCCGATGGGGGATTTCACCGGATCGAGGATGTAGCCCTCCTGCTCGCAGGCTGCATACAGCGCCGCATAGGAATTCCGGGACGCGGAAATATATCTCCAGTGCACATCCATGGCGGTGGAAAACCCAGCCCCCGGAAAACCCACACCCCGGGGGCACTGTTTCTTAATTATCCGCGAGTGCGATACGGGACGAGCTGGTCGACAACCTTGTAGACACTGCCTGTATTCAGGGTGACCCAGGCCTCGATACGGTCCGTCTCCTTCGTGCCGTCAAATTTCAGTTCGGCACCCTTCACAGGTTCGAGATGTTTTTCCGTGACCTGTCCGTCAGCCCGGGTAACCCTGATTCTGATATCCTTCACTGCAACCTGGCCTTTACCCCCGGCAAAAGAGACGGGAATCGTCGCATAAATCGGGTCTTTCTCATTGATCTGGATCTCGACAGTCTGCTCCGGGGGAAGCGTCACGGTCGGGCCGGGGGTCATCCCCCCCTGTGAATTTCCCTGGAACGGTGATCCTGTCCCCCCGGGAGACTGGGTACACCCGGAGATCGCAACACCTGCGAGGACCAGTGCTACGAAGAGCATGGGAATGTATTTCATGCGTGAGAATTAGGTGGGCCGGAGTGATTAGGTTGTCCCTTCGTGAGACGGATCATCAATGATTTCAACGGTTCCTTTCTCTCCATCTACACGGACGAGAACGCCATCCTGGAGCGTTGAAAGGCCGCCTTCGAGGCGATCTACCAGCGGGATGCTGCCAATAATTGCCCCGGTCGCGATGATCGGTTCAGCCTCCTCGTTGATCATTGCTGCCGGGGCCTTTCCATTTTTACCGAGGGCATAGATGATATAGGAACCAACAGTCGAGCCCTTGCCATGGGGAAAGACAAGCACCCTTCCGCAGATGAACTCCCCTTCGAGGGGATGGCCGCTCTCAACAATCTTCCCCGACTCGGGATCGACCCCTGAGAGGAACGAAATGGGTGCCGGGCTCTTCAATACCGGTCCGGTTCCGACGCCCTTCGAAATGCTGCGACCCCTTATGAGCACGATCACACCACATAAATGTAGGGAACTCCAGATATAATGGTAGCATGGATGAGAGCGTCATACAGAACGCAGGAACCGATGCGGAACTCAAACACCAGCTGAAGGTTCAGGATCTCGAATCCCAGCTCCTCGACCTGAAAGTCAAGAATGACGAGATCCTGCGTGAGAATGCGCAGCTCAAGAGAGAAAATAACCAGCTCAAGCGGATGCCTCTTTTTGTGGCAGTTGTGGTTGATCTCATCGACAAGGGAGAGGTGTACCTGCGTCAACAGGGAAACAACCAGGAGTACCTGACCCACGTCAACGACGAGATCTACCAGCAGCTCAAGCCGGGCACCAAGGTCGCGGTCAACAATGCCCTCTCTATCGTGAAGATCGTGGGGAATATCTTCGATTCGAGGGTCAGGGTGATGGAACTCGAGGAGTCACCTGATATCACGTTCGATAACATCGGGGGCCTTGAAAAGGAGATCGAGGAGGTCCGTGAAGCGGTCGAGTATCCCCTCACGAAACCGGAGATCTACGTGAGGGTTGGTGTCGAACCCCCAAAGGGAATCCTCCTCTATGGTTCCCCCGGGACGGGGAAGACTCTTATTGCAAAGGCCGTCGCACACCAGGCCAGGGCAACCTTCATCAGGATGTCGGGATCCGAGCTGGTGCACAAGTATATCGGAGAGGGCGCCCAGCTGGTCCGGGAGCTCTTCTCACTTGCACGCGAGAAGGCTCCCTCGATCGTCTTTATAGACGAGATCGATGCTGTAGGGAGTACCCGTACCAATGATGGAACCTCGGGGAGTGCAGAAGTGCAGCGGACCCTCATGCAGCTCCTTGCCGAGATGGATGGGTTCGATACCCGTGGTGATGTCAGGATTATGGCCGCGACCAACCGCGTCGACATGCTGGATCCCGCACTTCTGCGGCCCGGCAGGTTCGACCGGGTGATCTCAATACCTCTCCCCGATCCGATAGGGAGGAGGGAGATCCTCAGGATTCACTCGTCAAAAATGGTGCTTGGCAAAGATGTGGATCTGAATGCGATCGTGGAGATGACGGAAAATGCCACCGGGGCCGAACTCCAGGCAATCTGCAGGGAGGCAGGGATGATGGCAGTCAGGAGAGAAGCAAAAACCCTCTCCCAGGATGATTTCACACGGGCGGTCAGGAAGGTCCGGGCGGAGTCGAGCATCGATATGAGAATGTACACCTGAGCGGTCCGCTTTTTCTTTTGGGTATAGTGACAATCTAGCCACCGACCTTTTTGTCAAACAGAGAATATAATCGCGATATATTGAAGCGAGTTTCCATGTTGTTTTATGAATATCAGATGATAATTTCGTTTTCAAGGTCAATGTGAATAGTTTTTGATTCGCCGCCGGGGCGCCCTTCGGGGGCGGCGGGGTCAATCGCATATGAGAAGTAAGACCGACAACTCGTACTTTTTTCCCCCAAATTTTAGTCATTGGATTTTTCTTAATTCTTCGTCGTGATTTATAAGTGAGATTGGTGGTAACAATGACACTATACCCTTTCTTTTTTCTTATCTAGAGCTTTCATATTATCTCAGTATCTTTCAGATACCCGTATGATCCCAACCCCAGCATCGCAGCTTAAACCCTTGCAGGTAGAACCACTCACATATACACGCAGGGCTCATGAAGGTCATTTTCATTCCCAAGAGTGGTGTGCCTCTCTTTGAAACCCTCCTTGCCTCGGAGACCAGCAGGGATGCTCTCCGGTTTTACCGGCCGGTGCAGACACTTTCGGGGGTTCAGATCTCCATGGCCACCATGGGTGGCGCCCTCTCACTTGCCTCTGATCTCCGGTGGTATGTACGCAGGTACATGTATGATGTCCTCTTTGAACTCCCGGAAGGAGTGTATTGTACAAGGGCGCTCGCGAAGGAACTGTACTTCAGCAGGGCAACAATATTGCACACCCGCTGGAAATTCCGGCGTGTGTATGCCATGAAAGACGGGCAGCTGCTCTCTGATGACCCACTCCCCGTAATCAGGGGAAAACCGGTCCCCGGGCCTCTTCGAAAGGACGACGATGAAGTAATCCTCGAGGTTTGGTGCACGGAAGAAGAATCATATGGACAGAAAACGAGTGTTGAAGAAAGTGATGAAGAAGAAGAATGATCCTACTTCTTCTCGACTTTGTCCTCTTTTAATACCTTCTTGGCAATCAGGAAGATCACGAATGCCACAATGATGAAGTAGATGATATCCGAAAGGAACTGGCCCCAGCTGATCATGACAGGACCGATCGCGAGTTTTGCTGTCTGCCATTCTCCGCCAGGGATCAGGGCACCGACGACAGGCATAATGACGTTATCAACAAGGGACTTCACGACCTGGTTTGCGGCCATGCCCATGATAAATGCAATTGCGAGCCCGATGACCTTATACTCATAGAGGAAATCCATGAATTCTTTGACCATACTCATGTTCTTTTCACCTATAAGAGAGAAAATGACCCCTGAATGTAATAAAACCTTGTATGGCGCCCTCGTTTTTTTAAAGCCGATTTTCAGGATTTAAAGAGAAAAAAAGGAAAAAAACGAAAGAAATTTTTGTTCAGGCAAACATTGCCCCGTACCCGCTCTTGTAGAGGTGCCGCTCGAAATCAAGTCCTATTTTCTCAATGGCATCGCAGAAGTCTTCCTTTGAGACCGCGTCCCTTTCCCGGCGGATGGCAAACATCCCGGCCTCCATGCAGATTGCTTTCAGGTCTGCTCCGTTCTTCCCGTCGGTCATCGCGGCGATCTCTGAGAGATCTACCCCGGGATCGAGGCGCATCTTCCTCGTGTGCACGTCAAGGATTGCGATCCTTCCGACTGTGTCGGGAAGAGGAATCTCGATAATCCGGTCGAACCTCCCCGGCCTGAGAAGGGCACGGTCCAGGATGTCGATACGGTTGGTCGCACCGATGATCTTCACATCGCCTCTCCGCTCAAACCCGTCCATGCCGGCCAGGAGCTGCATGAGGGTCCTCTGGACTTCCCGGTCCCCTGATGTGGTAGCTTCGGTCCGTGATGCACCGACTGCGTCGATTTCATCGATGAAGATAATCGTCGGGGCTTTTTTCCGTGCAAGATCGAAGAGCTCCCTGACAAGACGGGCCCCCTCGCCGATGTACTTCTGGACGAGCTCGGAACCCACAACCCGGAGGAAATGGGCGTTGGTCTCGTGGGCTACCGCACGGGCAAGGAGCGTCTTTCCGGTTCCGGGTGGCCCGTGAAGGAGAACTCCTTTGGGGGGTTCAATTCCTATGCGGTCAAAGAGTTCCGGCTTTTTCAATGGGAGCTCCACGGCTTCCCTGATCTCGTTGATCTGGAGATCGAGCCCGCCGATATCGGCATAACACTCATCAGGGCTCTCGACGACTTCCATCCCGTAGATCTGGGCATCGTAGCTCTCCGGGAGCACATCGATGACCGCAAGGGACTGCTGGTTCAGGGTGCAGCGGACACCGGGTTTCAGTTTTTCCGGGTCGATACACATCGAGCTCCTTACCATGAACCTCGGGCCTGCACTGCTCCTGACAACGACCCTGCCGTTGTCAAGAATGTCGGTGACGGTGCCGATGACAAGCGGAGGACTCCGGAGCTGCTCGATCTCGCTCTTCAGTTTCCTGACCTCGCGTTCGTACCGTATCTTCTGGGTCTCGATATAGCGCTTGTCAGATTCGATCTGGCGGATCTGCTCGCGCAATTCCAGGTTGCGGGTCTCCATGTTGGTGACCCGGTCCAGCAGACAGCGGTAGAGCTCCTCGGGGTTCTGTGGTTCCTGGGGTTGGCGGGCGCTTTCCACCATTTTTTGTGCCTCAAATAGGTATATAGGGGAAAATGCCTATAAAGATGTTTGCGATGAGTATCCGGTGTTTTTTTTGTACGATCCGGGTAAAATACCGATATCAGGATTCCATAGGTTGTGGAACTCCAAAAAAGATATGAAATCAGGCGACACACAACGTATCGAACCCAATAGGTATGGAGAGATAAGTGCATTGGTGTACTCGAAAAAAAACGCGTGAAATGGGGAGATTCAGGAATTATGCCGAAAGATACTTCACCGAAATGCGAAATGTGCGGTGGGACGATCCAGGGCCCCCCAAAAACTGTGAGGGTGGAGGGGGCGGAACTCACTGTCTGTGCCCAGTGTGCCCGGTATGGAACCGAGGTGCAGCGACCCTCAAGGCCGGAACCACGGACAGGCTCGCCTACCCGCATCGCGACTGCCGCCCCTGCAAGGAGAACCAGGGATGTCTTTGACCTGATCGAGGGGGAAATTGTAGATGATTACGGGGAGAGGATCCGAAAAGCACGGATGGAGAAGGGTTTGAGCCAGAAGGATCTCGCGATGCAGCTCAAGGAAAAGGAACTCCTGATCAAGAAGATCGAGAAGGGGGACCTGATACCCGAGGACGACGTGAGGAGAAAGCTCGAGAAGGCACTTGGGATCCGCCTGATTGACTCTCCTGAAGAGGATGAGAGTATGCGCAAGGGGGGAAAAGTGGTCCCGACCCTCGGCGATGTAATCTCCCTCAAGAAGGTCCATAAATAAGACCTCCCCTTCCCTCTTTTCACCATATTTATATACTACCTCGTTCCATTCTGTTCTTCAATGCAAGGTGAGTGTTTTTTCGCCGGTGAGGGTTTTTATCCCCGCTAGCCCCGCGTCCGCACCGTGCATGAGAAAAACTGTTCTTTGGAATCTGAAACCAGGAGCTGCGGCTGTAACCCGGCCTCCCCGCTATTCTGGTTATTTTAGGTATTTTTACTGAAATCCATCAGCCATTTTAAAAATGCGCTGGTTGGATAGGAGTGTTACATGAGAGGAAAAGAAATCCGTCTGGAAAGAATCATGGACCGGAACACCGGAAAGACGATCATCGTCCCCATGGACCACGGGGTGACGAATGGTCCTATTGAAGGTTTGATCGACATGGGGAGGGCTGTTGACCTTGTTGCAACAGGAGGCGCAAATGCCGTGCTCGGCCATATCGGGCTCTCGCTGTACGGTCACCGGAAGAGCGGGAGGGACGTGGGACTTATCCTGCACCTGTCCGCAAGTACCTCGATCGGCCCCGATCCGAACGAGAAAGTGCTGGTCAATTCGGTGAGAAACGCCCTCAAGATGGGGGCTGATGCGGTCTCCATCCATGTGAACATAGGCGCCGACTCGGAAGCCCGGATGCTCTCGGACCTGGGGCAGGTTGCCATAGAATGTATGGAATGGGGAATGCCCCTCCTTGCCATGATGTACCCGAGGGGAAGAAAGATCAAAGACGAACACGACGTGGATCACGTCAGCCTTGCCGCCCGGGTTGCAGCAGAGCTCGGGGCAGACCTCGTCAAGACGGTCTACACCGGTGATCCCGACAGCTTCCGCAAGGTTACACGGGGATGCCCGGTTCCTGTGGTGGTAGCGGGGGGATCCAAGACGAGCGATCTTTCCACTCTCGAGATGATCGAGGGTGCCATGCAGGGAGGTGCAGCAGGGATCTCCATAGGGAGGAATGCATTCCAGCATGCGGCACCGGACCGGTTCATCAGGGCTGCTGCTGAGATCGTGCACCGGGGCAGATCAGCCGATGAAGCGATGGAGATACTGAGGGAGTGAAGAAGATGATTGGAAAAGAGATTCGTATTGAACGTATCATGGACCGGAATACCGGTCGATCGGTGATCGTCCCCATGGACCATGGGTTTACCCTGGGGCAGATCGATGGGTTGCTTGACATGACCAGGACCATCTCCGAGGTGAGTGAGGGCGGCGCAAACGCGATCGTGCTCCATAAGGGGATCGTGAAACGCGGGCACCGGAGAAGGGGGAGGGATATCGGCCTGATCATCCATCTCTCGGGAAGCACCTCTCTTAATCCCGACCCGAATGACAAGGTGCTCGTCTGCACAGTCGAGGAGGCAGTAGCTCTCGGAGCCGATGCAGTATCCATCCACATCAACCTTGGAGCCCCGAACGAGTCCAAGATGCTCGAGTCCGCGGGGAAAGTGGTGAAGGACTGCAACAGGTGGGGCATTCCGCTCCTTGTGATGATCTACCCGAGAGGGAAGGGTATCGATCCCACGTCACCTGCCACAGTGGGGCATTGCGTCAGGGTTGCGGAGGAGCTCGGGGCAGACCTGATCAAGACAAATTACACCGGGGACCCGGTATCTTTCAAGAGAATCGTTACCTCATGCTCTGTACCCGTCTTCGTGGCCGGAGGGGAGAAGGCCGGTGACCTGGATACACTCACGAGTATCCAGGACTCGGTCCGGGCTGGAGGGGCGGGTGTCTGCGTGGGCAGAAATGCCTTCCAGAGAGACAATACCCGCGCCTTCGTAGAGGCGCTCTGCAAGGTGGTGCACAAGGAGACCGATCCTGAGCAGGCGCTCAGGGAGATGGTATGAAGGAGTTCTGGGTTGATGTGCGGCCCTGGAAGAAAGGGATCGCGACCGCAGCCCTTGAGAGCGGTGCGGACACCCTCTTCGCTGAGAATGCGCAGAAGGTGAAGGCACTGGGCCGGGTCCGCGTGGTCGCTCCTGACGGGGATCTCGTGCCGGACAAGGAGGTATGGGAGATACATATCTCGGACAAGAAGAGCGAAGAGAGGGCGGCACACCTGGCACAGAGGGGATACGTGGTTGTCAGTGCAGAGGACTGGACCGTGATCCCTCTCGAGAATCTTGTTGCGCAGGCAGACCGGATCATTGCCTGTGTCCATACCCGGGCTGAGGCGGAACTCGCACTCAATATCCTGGAAAAGGGAGTTGCCGGCATCCTGCTCCAGACTGACGACCCGGGGGTGGTCAAGGAGACCGGCGCTTTGATCCAGCGCGGCCAGGAACGATGCAATCTCGTTCCTTTTACGATCACGACAATCCGGCCTGCTGGCATGGGGGACCGTGTCTGCGTGGACACCTGTTCGATGATGAAGGAGGGAGAGGGCATGCTGATCGGGAACACCTCGTCAGCATTCCTCCTGGTCCATGCCGAGACTCTCGAGAATCCCTATGTCGCACCGAGGCCGTTCCGGGTCAACGCGGGCGCGGTGCATGCGTACATCCTGTCACCAGGAGGAAAGACCGCCTACCTGTCAGATCTTTCTGCAGGGGATCGTGTCATGGTGGCAGGCAAGGACGGCGAGACCCGGGAGGTCACGGTCGGGAGGGTGAAAATCGAACAGCGGCCCCTTCTCATCGTCGAAGCAGAGGCAAACGGAAAGCCCTACAGCCTGGTTCTCCAGAATGCCGAGACAATACGGCTTGTCGGTGAGGACGGCCGTGCCCGATCCGTAGTCGAGATCGCCCCTGGCGACCGCGTGCTCGGCTGCACGATGGACGCGGGCCGGCACTTTGGGATGGCAGTAAGGGAGAAGATCCTGGAGAAGTGATTGCGCGTGTTGATAGGGATCGTCGGTGGAACGGGGAAGATGGGCGCATTCTTCCACAAAGTGTTCGAAAAGGCGGGCTGGGACGTGATGATCTCAGGGAGGGCGACTGCCGTCACCTCCAGGGACCTCGCATCCGTCTGCGATGTACTCATGGTATCCGTGCCGATAAGGGAGACAGTTCATGTGGTCCGGACCCTTGCACCCCTCCTGTATGAGGACCAGGTCTTCTGTGACCTGACCTCAATCAAGACCGGTCCTGTTGAGGCAATGCTTGCTTCGAACGCACAAGTGGTGGGGTTCCATCCGATGTTCGGTCCCACGGTGCAGAGTCTTTCAGGCCAGGCGATTGTCGCGACCCCGGCCCGCTGCGAGCAGGAAATCCTGGAACGGATTCTTGGTGTTTTCCGATCACAGGGAGCAACTGTCACGCTCTCCACCCCCAAGGAGCATGATCGGATCATGGCGGTAGTCCAGGGACTGACGCACTTTGTCACCCTCAGCCTGGCGGAGACCATGCGGAGAGTGGGTGTGCGGCCGCAGGATACGATGGCATTCATGAGCCCGGTCTACCAGATGGAGATGGGACTTGTCGGGCGTCTCCTCTCCCAGGATCCCTCCCTCTATGCGGATATCCTTGAACTCAATCCCCACGTCCCACCGGTCCTCGAGGCCTGTGAAAAGTCCCTTGCATCGATCCGGAAGATAGTGGAAGCACAGGATACCGGGGCGTTTGAGAAGGTGTTCCGTGAGAATTCACTCCATTTCGGGGAATACTGCGAGACCGCTGCCCGGGAATCGGACATGCTCATCGCGGCGATGGTGAAGCGATGAAGGTCTTTGCCCTTGGTCCCGAGGGGACGTTCTCGCATGAGCTGGGATACCGGATCTTTGGCGACGCACTCACCCTTGTCCCGACGATCCGGAGGATTTTCGAGGAGGTCGAAAAAGGATCAGGTGATGGCCTTGTACCCCTCGAGAACAGTGAGGCGGGGGGCGTCGGCCCTTCGCTCGACGGCCTGCTCCAGTACCGGGTCTGGATCACCGGGGAGATCTATATGCCTATACACCACTACCTGGTCTCTCCTGGGCCGATTGAAGAAGCCAAGGTCCTCTTTGTCCATCCCCAGACCCATGAGCAGTGCAGTGAGGTGGTGGATGCGATGGTAATCCCGGTCGTCCACACTTCAAGCAATGCCCAGAGCGCGAAGGAGATGCAGGAATCGGGACGCGGGGCTGCAATCGTTTCGCTGATGACCGCGAGGATGTACAACCTCCCCATCCGGCGTGAACGGGTTGAGAACAACTCCCTCAATGTCACCCGGTTCGTCACCATCTCCTCACGGCCGTATCAGGGGCCTGATGCCAGGAAAGGGAGCATCATCATCGATCCCCGTGAGGACCGGGCCGGACTCCTCTATGATATCCTGGGAATCTTTGCGAAAAAGGGTATCAACCTGACCAGGATCGAATCCCGCCCGTCAAAGAGGGGCATGGGCAGCTATGTATTCTTCCTGGATTTTTTCCATTCCGACCACGCCGGCGAGGCTCTCTCTGCGCTCCAGGGGATGACACAGATAAAAGACCTTGGACGGTATCCCGAACAGGAGGTCCCTGAATGGAAGTGACGCTTGAGAAAGCGGGGCCTGTCGACCTCCGCGTCCATGCACCGCCTTCCAAGAGTTTCACCCACCGTGCCCTGATTGCCGCGGCGCTCGCGAGGGGGGATTCGACGCTCGTGTCACCGCTTGTATCAGACGATACAGATGTGACCCGCGATTCCCTCGGCGCAATGGGGGCCGGCATCTTCAGCCGTGAAGGCAGCGATGTGGTGCAGGGAACCTGCGGCAGGCTCACCTGCCCTCCCGGTCTTGTGCTTGACATGCGGAACTCGGGCACGAGCATGCGGTTGCTCGCATCGCTGGCGCTCCTCTGTGGCAGCTCCGTAATCCTCACGGGATCGCCCCGTATGAAAGAGCGTCCCCTGGGACCTCTCGCAGGGGCACTGACCACCCTTGGGGGCGAGATCAGGTTCATTGAGAGAGATGGGTATCCCCCTGTCAGAATCGCCGGATCTTTGACCGGGGGGGATGCAAGAATCGATGCGGGTATCAGCAGCCAGTTCGTCTCCTCCATCCTCTTGGCTGCTCCCTATGCAACGGAGGATGTGACCCTCTCTCTCGGGCCTGTTGTTGTGTCCTCTCCGTACCTTGATATTACGCTTGAGGTCATGCATTCCTTCGGTGTTCCGGTCAGGAGGGAGGGATACCAGAGATTTTACGTCCCTGCAGGGGGGGGATACCGGGGTAGGTCCTACACGATCGAGGGTGATTATTCTTCTGCTTCATACTTCTTCGCGCTTGCAGCAGTAGGCGGGGGCAGGGTCTGCGTGACCAACCTGAATCCCCGGTCCTGCCAGGGAGACCGCCGGTTTCTTGATGCCCTTTCCTCAATGGGGTGCAGGGTGAAGGAGCGGAAGGATTCAGTGGAAGTATCTTCTGATGGCGATCTTGAAGGTATCGAGATCGATATGTCCACTTCCCCGGACACGGTCCAGACTCTCAGCATGGTGGCCGCAACCGCCAGGAGCCCGACTCGTATTACGGGTATTGGTCACCTGAAGTTCAAGGAGAGCGACCGCCTGCTTGGGACAGCCCGCCTCCTCAATGCTATGGGTGGAGATGCACGGATCGAGGGAGACAGCCTCCTGATAAGACCCTCACCTCTCCATGGGGGGACGGTAGATCCGGCTGATGACCACCGGATCGCGATGAGTTTTGCGGTCCTTGGGCTCGCGACAGGAAATGTAAAGATTATCCAGGCGGAATGTGTCAATAAATCGTTCCCGGGATTCTGGGAGCAGCTCGCGGGGCAGGGACTTCTATGAACGTGGTATTGATTGGATTCCGGGGGACCGGGAAGACCGAGTCAGGCAGGCTTCTCGCACGCCTGCTCGATGTCCCCTTCTATGACACCGATGCACTAATCGAAGAGGAGGCAGGATCGGCGGTCCACGAGATCTTCGAGCAGGAAGGGGAGAACGGCTTTCGTGCCAGGGAGAAGCGGGTGATAGCAAGGCTTCCCCCGGGACCGGGTGTCTATGCAACAGGGGGCGGGGTGATCCTGGACCCTGAGAACATTGAGCACCTGCGGAGGAAGAGGACCGTTATGCTTCTCAGGGCGGACGAGGTTACTATCGAGAAACGCATCCAGCACAGCACACGTCCTGCACTGACAAGAATGGGGCTTCGTGCGGAGATCCATGCCCTCCTCGACGCGAGGAAGGATGCATATCTCGCAGCGGCGGATTTCTGTGTCGATACCAGCGGCCGGAGTGCCAATGAGGTGGCGAGTACCATCAAGCGGATTCTTCTTGAGGGAATGACCCGGGCGGAGGGGAGGGAAGACGCGCTCCGTGCGGTGGGAACCTCGGGAATACCGGGGTTTGAATTTGAGGAGCTCGCCCATATGATCAGTTCACTCCCCGAAAACCCGGCGCTGAGATTCTATGGCATTGCCGGGTTCCCGAGCCTGCACAGCAAAAGCCCGCCCCTCTTCAACAATCTCTTCTCCTACTTTGAGATCAATGCCTACTACACACGGTTCCATGACCCGTCACTGGCCCGGATCCTCTCCATTGCGCAGGAGATCGGTATTCGCGGCCTCTCGGTGACCATCCCGTTCAAGCAGGAGATCCTCCAGTATATTGATCACAGGGATGAACACAGCCAGGCAATCGGGGCATGTAACACCGCGCTGTTCTGCGGGGGAGAGTGGTATGGATATAACACTGACTGGGTGGGGATCAGGGATCCGCTTTCGTCCCTCTCGGGAAGCACTGCGGTTATCCTCGGTGCGGGGGGGGCTGCAGCATCCGCCGCCTATGCGTTGCGATCGCTCGACATGGAGATCACCATCCTGAACCGCACGGTTGAGCGGGCTGCTGCGCTTGCCGGGCGTTTTGGCTGCAGCCATGGTACCTTGAAAGACTTCGACCGGATCAAGCCCGCAGTGGTGGTGAATGCGACACCTGTCGGCATGGAGCCTGACACCGGAAGCCCCCTTGCAAAGTTCCAGCTCAGCCCTTCGATGACGGTGTTTGACCTCGTGTACACCCCTCCTGAAACCCCCCTCGTCAAGGCAGCCCGGAGTATGCGCTGCACGGTGATCCCGGGGAAGGAGATGTTCATTCGCCAGGCAAGGGCGCAGTTCCGGCAGTTCACCGGCATCGATGCGCCGCTGGAGATGGTGAGGGAGATCGTCGGATGAACTCGTTCGGACGCAATTTTCGTATCACCACGTTCGGGGAGAGCCACGGCCCTGCACTGGGAGCGGTAATCGACGGCTGCCCCCCAGGAATCGGACTCTCTGAAGGGGATATCCAGCCTTTTCTTGACCGGAGAAGGCCGGGGAGGGGACCCAGGAGTTCGCCCCGGCAGGAGGGCGATACAGTAGAGATCCTTTCAGGGATCTTTGAAGGCCGGACCACGGGGGCGCCCATTGGTCTCCTTGTCAGGAACAGGGATGTGCGATCTGCGGATTATGATGACATGAGGGATCTCTTCAGGCCAGGCCATGCCGATTACACCTGGCATGAAAAGTTCGGGATCAGGGATTACCGTGGCGGTGGGCGAAGTTCCGGGAGGGAAACGGTCGCCCGGGTGGCCGCAGGAGCGGTCGCAATGAAAGTCCTTGCACCCCGGGGTATCCGTATTGAAAGCCGGATCGTGGAGATCCATGGAATTTCCTCGGCCGAAGGGATGGACTCAGAAATTGACGAGGCAATCCGGGAGGGAGATTCGGTGGGGGGGATCGTAGAAACCATGGCACACGGATGCCCGCCTGGTCTCGGAGATCCTGTCTTTGGCAAGCTCGATGCGCTGATCGGCATGGCAATGCTTGGGATAGGGGCGGTCAAGGGGGTGGAGATAGGAGACGGGTTTGCCGCGGCACGGATGCGGGGGAGCGAGCACAACGACCAGATGGGAAAGGATGGCTTTCTCTCGAATCATGCCGGCGGAATTCTCGGCGGTATCAGCACGGGAGCAGATATCGTCGTTCGGATTGCGGTCAAACCAACTCCATCCATAGCCCGGGAACAGCAGACGGTTGATACCTCCGGAAATGAGCGCACAATCTCGGTGAAGGGCCGGCATGATCCCTGCATCGTTCCCCGCCTCGCACCCGTTGCGGAGGCCATGCTCGCGCTTGTGATTGTTGACTGTCTTCTGGAGCAGGATACAATCCGGGCATGGAACGACCGCGATTGAGCGGGAATGGCGGGGCGTTTACACCCTGTTTCCGCGTCAAAATCTCGATACTGTGAAGGTAAAATATGAACACAGACAACAGGACATAGCAGGTCACTACCATGATTCGGAGTCGGATATTATTCATCACTCTCACCACCCTCGTTCTGATTGGGTTCAGTATTTCCGGGGGGTGCCTTTCCGTCCTCTCACAGGCAGGCACAGGGGAGTCTGCGTCCCTCGCGAACGGAACCGCGGTGCGTGCCACGCTTCTCGACCAGGACGCAGACTGGGGACCATCGAGGGGATGCGTCTGGACTGCCACGTTCCAGGTCTTCAATCCTGGGAGCACCGCTGTTCAGGGAGTCACCCTCCACCTGGAGCTGGTCAATGCGAAGAATGGCGCAGTAAGGGACACGAAAGATATCTTTGTCGGCACCATTGGCCCCGGGAGCGCGAAGGAAGCGAGGGTTACGCTTGACGGGGAATGCCTTGATGAGTATACGATTAGGGCGGTCCCGATACTCACGGGCTCCTGACAAGGCGACAGAACTCTCTCCACTCTTTTACGTGGTACTGCCCGGGTGATGCCACGGTACCGCAATGGCAGTATATCAGGTGTGATCCGAACAGCGGCAGAAGGAGCCTCGCATACCTGAATTCCATCCCCATGATACTGGTGACGATTGGTTTTTCCGCACGGTGTGTGAAGGAGAGGAAGGAGAGGACATCATCGGAGGATCCTGGTGCAACGACGATCTTTGGTATGTCGCCGAATGACCGGAGCCGGGCATCCAGTTCCAGGAGTTCCCTGGCACCGGGCATTGAATGAGTGTGGACAGATGAAAGTATCGATACACCCTTCTCCTTCAGGCGGGAGGCGAACGGGGCGAATGCTTCCTCGATATCGATATATGTGGCGAAAGGGATGCAGGGGAGCAGGGTGTCCCACCATTCCTGCATCCCCCCACAAAACATCCCTCCTTCCCTCACGCTCCTGATCGTGAAAATCAATGGCACGGGGATATCAGAAAAAGAAGCGTCTGCGGTTTCTTCGGGGATGTTCCCTGTCAGGTCAAGCCGGATCTCGATGATATCCGCTCCTGACGAGAGGGCATCCGGGATGAGATCCAGATCAGGAACCGAGACAACGCACTGCATTTCACCGATCTATGGCAATGCAGGAGTATTTAATCTGCCCCCGGAAGACTTCTCAGTGCAGTATGGATACTATCATCCGGGATCCCGCCAGGCGCCGGCTTCCCGAGATCCTTGCACCCGCGGGATCCAGGGAGGCATTGGATGCGGCTGTTGCCGCAGGAGCAGATGCGGTGTACCTCGGCGGCCCCAGGTTCGGGGCCAGGCATTTTGCTGAAAATTTCAGCGAGGATGATATCAGGGAGGCTGTCCGATATGCTCATATCCAGGGGGTAAAGATATACGTCACCGTCAACACCCTCATCCAGGACACTGAACTCCCTGACGCCATATCTTACCTGCTCTCTCTCTACCGCATGGGCGTGGATTCCGTGCTGGTCCAGGATATAGGCTTATTCTGGCTCTCGCGGGAATGTATTCCCGGACTTCCCCTCCACGCATCCACCCAGTGCACCATCTCCAGCCGGGAAGGAGCGCGGTGGGCCCGGAAGACAGGGTTTTCCCGTGTCGTGATGGCACGGGAGACCCCGCTTTCAGAGATAGACAGGATTCTTCGGGATCCTGGATTGGAAAGGCCGGGAATCGAGATCTTTGTCCACGGCGCACTCTGTTATTCCTATTCCGGCCAGTGTCTCCTCTCGTCGGTGATAGGCGGCAGGAGCGGGAACCGCGGAATGTGTGCCCAACCCTGCAGGAAATCGTATCGCCTGGTGCAGGGGCTCCCGGATGACTATGGCAGGCTGGCAGGGTTGCAGGAAGTTCCATGCGAGGGAAGGTATCTCCTGTCCACACGGGATCTCTGCGTGTATCCGTCACTCGATGAGATTGTGAAAAGGGGTGTTGATTCCCTGAAGATCGAGGGGCGGATGCGATCCCCGGAGTATGTCCGGACGGTGGTTGGGGCATACAGGAGGGCTCTCGATGCCCTTCTTGAAGTGAAAACGTGGTATTCATCCAGGGATGTGGAGGATATGGCACTTGCCTTTTCCCGGGGATTTACCCGGGGATATCTTTTCGGAGAGTGCGGGCAGGCACTCATGGGGAGAGATCAGCCCGGGAACCGCGGTCTCATGTTGGGACTGGTCGCCGGATCGCGAGGGAAAAAAGGGGGGGTCCGTGTCAGGCCGGCTGCAGGATATGTTCCTGTCGCAGGAGACGGGATCCTCATCACGGACCCTTCAGGCAGGGATCTGGTTGGGTATGCCCTGAACAGGAATGCCGAATCCTCTGGATCAGATCTTATCCTTCCCGGTGCACCGGTTGATATACCGCCGGGATCCCGGGTCTATGTCACGAAGAGCATGCTCCTTTCCCGGGACAAGAGAGGGTCTCCCCGCAGTATTCCGGATGCAGTCAGGATCCCGGCAAGGATAAAGGTCTGTATAACTACTGGCGAGCCTATCCAGGGACGGGCTTCCTGTACCGGGAGAGAAGGAAAGGCGGTCAGCGTGCAATGTACAATCCCTTTCATCCCCGAACAGGCGGTAAAGGGCCCTGCATCCCGGAAGGATATCATCCGCCAGGTGCAGAAATCAGGAAATACTCCGTTCCAGGTCGTCGAGGTCGACCTTGCATGCCAGGGGGACCCCTTTGTTCCCCTCGGTGAACTGAACCGGCTCCGCAGGGATCTCCTCACCGCGCTCGAGTCTGCATGGCTTCAGGCATCGCTCCCTGACGATGGGGAGATTGAGGCTTCAGTATCCCGGGTACGCAGGTTCATCGATGAGTATACTCACTGGCTAATCCACAAGGAGAGATCCGGGAAAAGGGAAAGAGCGCCGGAGATTGGCGTATACTGTGGGACTCCTGAAGAACTCACCGCGGCATGCGATGCAGGATGCGAGAATATCTGCTATGAACCTGAAGAGGCGGGATGGACAGAATGCCTGCAGGAACTCGTCGAGGCATCCCGGTATTGCCGGGAGTATGGGAGTACCTTCACCTGGAAATGGCCCCGGATTACGGGAGGGGAGTTCCTGGAACGTGCCCTGCGGCATGTCCACGATCTCTATTGTGCTGGCATATGCAGGATCATGGTAGAGGAACTTGGCATGGCCGAGGCAATCCTTGGGAGGGAACCCCGGATGGTAGTTCTTGGTGGAGCAGGTCTGAATATCTATAATGCACGGGCGGCCTTCGCGCTCTCTCCTCACCTTTCTGGCATCACACTCTCCCCTGAGCTCTCTTCTGACCGGATTGGGACCCTCGTTGCACTTTCGGATCGGATGATGCCTGGTATCCGGTACGAGGTCATCTGCCAGGGAAACCTTGAGGTCATGGTAAGCAAGGACCGCCTCCTGAGTGTTCTTGCGCCACAACACATGGTAACCCGATCGACTCAGTTCGGAATCCAGGATGAGACAGGGCATATCTTCCCGGTGTACGAGGATTCCGTGGGAAGGACCCACGTTCTCAACGCAGTTGAGACCACCCTTATCGATCGCATCCCGTTCCTCGCGGAGGCAGGGATCTCCTGCCTGGCCATCGATGCCCGAAGGAGAGGTCCGCGATACGCCCATGACATGACAGCGCTGTACATGGATGGCATCGGGGCACTCTTGCAGGGACTGGATGATACGGATACCTGGACCTGCTTCAAGAGCCGTGCCAGGATGATGGCAAGGGGAGGGATCACCCATGGTCACTTTGAAAGGGGCGTCCCCGGGTTTTCCTAAAAGAAAGGTATGCAGAATAGGTTTTCCCTTGAAGGGTCCATAACACTGGTGAGAGATCACGATGGGAACGCCATTCATACTTCTCAACCTAAAGACCTACTCTGAGGGCAGCGGCCAGCGCGCCCACCATATCGCCGAGGCCGCACAGCAGGTGGCAGAGGAATCGGGCGTGGAGATCGGAATCGCCCCGAGTTACATGAACCTGCACCCCATGTCAATGCATTCCTCCCTCCCGGTCTATGCCCAGCACGTTGATGGAACCACTCCCGGAGCCCATACCGGTTCTGTGACCGTTGAGGCGATCAGGTCGGCAGGTGCGGTGGGATCGCTCGTCAACCACTCCGAACGCCGCCTGACCCTGGCTGATATCGATGCAGCAGTCTCCGCGCTGCGGGCTGCGGGCCTGGTGTCGGTAGTCTGTTCGAACAATGTGACCACCAGTGCGGCGGCGGCAGCGCTTTCGCCCGATTTTGTGGCCATCGAACCGCCCGAGCTCATCGGGGGAACGGTCTCGGTCTCCCAGGCCAATCCCGAGATCATCACCGGCACGGTCGCAGCGGTGGAGAAGATCAATCCCGGTGTGAAGATCCTGACCGGTGCAGGGATCCATTCGGGAGAGTGCGTAAAAGTCGCAGTCGATCTCGGCACCGCAGGAGTTCTCCTGGCATCGAGTGTAGTAAAAGCAAAAGCGCCGATCAGCGTGCTGCGCGACCTGGTATCGAAGCTTTAACGATCCATGATAAGCGGGATCAGGTCATGCTTGGTGATGACCCCCTTCACCTTTCCCCCATCCATCACCAGCACGGCATGATGATCCTGCAGGATCCGCACGACGGTCTCGATATCCATGTCCTGAGGGACTGTAGGAAACCCGGACTCCATGTAATGCTTCACCTGGTCGCCCGGGCTCTTGCCGCCGCTCTGGTCTTCAATGGCACTGACAATAGCCGATTCAGAAATACATCCCACAGGAACTCCTTTCTCGAGCACCGGCACCTGGGAGATATTGTACTTCTCCATGATGTCTACCGCCTGGGTGATGGTATCCTCGACAGCAACGCTGATCACAGGGGTATGCATCACCCGACCCGCGGTACTACGCGGTTTTGCCATGGTATTCAGCACGCGGACAATCTTGGCCATCGTGCTGACCCGGGGGTCCACGCTCCCTGACTCAATCCGGGCAACCATCGACTGGCTGATACCTGCCCTCTCAGCAAGATCCACCTGTTTCAGCCCCAGGATCTCCCTCTTGGATTTTATCTCCTCGGGTGTGGGGATGTGCATATGTGGTATTACCCTGGTGCATATGAGTGGATAAAGATGCTGCAGAAGAAGTATCCTGTCAAAGATTGAGTGGGAGGAGTAAGCCCCCTTCTGTTCGGTGCGGCATTCAGCTACGCGCCATACCCGGGCAGGCACTGAGCAGCCCTGTTGCCCTGTTTTGGCTTGCACCCGCAGGGATTCACCGTTTCATCGTTTCCTGCCCTTACGCATCAGCGAGACATCCGCGCTCTGTAAGAAGCGGGCGCTTTGTCCACGAATGGACTCGATCGCATCATGGCTGGGGGCAGGCCGTGTCGTTTCTGTGCCATCGCCGTGACTCTCGCCACCCGTACTTGCATACGGCTGCGCGCTCAGCAGGTGGGGGGACTTTCCTCAGCAGCATCGTGTGCCACCGTCGGCCGCACTCTCCCTCTCCCTATTTAATATGAATGATGCATTATTTACACCTGATGGACGCGCTCACACAGGAAGAGGGGGACCTCGCGGTACGGCTTGCGCGATCGGTCCTGGACCAGGCCATCGGTGGAAAACCGGGTGCAGGAATGGATCTGCCGCCCGTCTTCCGGGAGAAGAGGGGTGTGTTTGTGACCCTCACCACAAAGGGGGAGCTTCGTGGCTGTATCGGGTTTCCCTATCCTCACCTGCCGCTTGAGCAGGCGATCAGGGATGCTGCATATGCTGCAGCGAGAGAGGACCCGAGGTTCCCCCCCGTGGGGCCCGGGGAACTCCCTGGAATCAGGATCGAGGTGACGATCCTTTCCGTGCCTGCATTGCTGCATGCAGCCCCGGCGGAACGCCCGGGGGCTGTCCAGGTCGGGAAACATGGCCTGATCGTCCGGGGTTACGGGAGATCCGGGCTTCTTTTACCGCAGGTTCCTGTCGAGTGGGAATGGGACAGCAGGGAGTTTCTTGACCACACCTGTATGAAGGCCGGCCTTCCGGCAGGCTGCTGGAAGGAGAAGGGGATTGAGGTCTATACGTTCGAGGGGCAGATATTCCACGAAGGGTGAAAGACCTGCGACATAATGGAGAGATCCCCTTTGGGTGCGAGTTTCCGGTACCAACAAGGGCAGAATTATCACGATGGTTGTGAAGAGATTGAACTTGAAGGTTCGATACTCTTAAATATATATATCCCGAAGAGATTGAATGCCGAACCTATTTGGCATCGTAATTTCATCAAAAACAAAAAAGATAATCATTCTCCGCCTTTCCTGGTCTTGGTCAACGTCACGTGCGATGAACATGGTTGCCACAAAGTCTGGGAAGGAGGTGTATTGGTTCTCCCTGTGGATTCCTGGACTGCCGGGGAACTTGCAGCGTCGTAAATTAACAGATATAATAGGAGGATACAACAATGAAAAATAATCGAAATGGTCTCACTTTATCAAGGATATTGATCATAATGCTCATCGGGGGGACCCTGATCCTTCCGGGAACTGCATCATTCGTATCTGATCCCTACAGTGACTCTTGCGTATTTGAGGGGGATCAGGTGGAAGAAGCTCTCATCCAGCCCGAAGTATCATCAAATGGCATGTTCTGTGTTTCTTTTCCCGATACCATTGTTATGATCGGAGATTACATCAGGGAAACCTATCCTGATATCTGGGAATTGCTCAGCGCTGAAGACCAGGCGTATTATAATTCCAAGGCAGCAGTGTGGCCATGCGGTGAGGATGAGCCGATGCTGCCGAATGAAGTCATACGCCTGATCTGGCTGGTGCAGGCCAGGTCGGCCGATGGTCCGGCAGTGCACAAACAGGAACTGCCATCTGCTGCTCAACCGACATTCACGGCTCCGGATATCTCATCATGGTTCACGATAGGGAATTCACGTTTCCAGGAGAAACAGATCGTAGACAGCATCGGAGGAATGCCTGGTGTGAATGATTTGATCACAAACAACAACGTTCTCATGGGAAGGATGTTTCTGCAAGCCAGGGACACAGACGGGGTCCTCGGAATCGGTGCTATCCACTCCATGGATCGGATTTCCTCGCTATCTTCGAGGTTTTCTAACCGTTGAAATTGAGGGAAACCTACGTAGTCGTTTGATCCGGGCATAGGATCCATAAAGGTAGGGGTGGATCGCAACTCCCCTCTCTCAATGCGATTGACCCCGCCGCCCCCGAAAATACCGCAAGGTTGTCGCCCTCGACCCGACGCGACCTGCGGTCACCGACATTTCACCAATACCTGTTGGATTCTCTCGGAGACGAAATAGATCACCAAATATGGCGATAGGTCAGGTGGCTGGATTGAGCATTTTTTACGAATCTTTACG
Source organism: Methanolinea sp. UBA275 (assembly GCA_002506105.1). Taxonomy (GTDB): domain Archaea; phylum Halobacteriota; class Methanomicrobia; order Methanomicrobiales; family Methanospirillaceae; genus Methanolinea_A. Next base: position 29,351 of record DAWU01000050.1, read on the forward strand.
TTCAGGATGAACCAAGAACATTAACATAGTCAACGGCGAAAGCCCTGGATAAGGAAAATCCTGCCGAATTGACAGGCGTTTCACTTAGGAACAGTGAAATGAAGCCCGCCTGGCTGCGCTTGCCCCAATGCCGGGTCCGGATTCTTTCATCTCCAGGAATCGTGCCCTTCAAGGGAAGATTCCAGAGGGTTCCCGCAGGGTGGCCAGATCATTTCGCCTGGAATGTAACCGGGGCTAATTCCCGCCAGGGTATCACCTGTATACTCACTGGAACAACGGTTGGAGGAGGAGTTTTGAACCTGGAAGAAAATCTGAACGTCGTCATCATCGATGATACCATCCATACGGATACTCCGCGCGGCCGCACCATCAACCGGATCATACAGGGCTTCGTCAAATACAATATCGGTGTCACCACCATCGCGTCTATCGAGAACGCACGGTCTGCCTATGCACAGCTGGCTGAAGCCGACTGCATCATGGTCAACTGGAACCTCGGCGGCACCGGTTCGAAGGACCATAATGATGCAAAGAGGCTCATCGATGAGATCAGGAAACGGAATGAGGATATCCCCATCTTCCTCATCGCAGAGGCAGTATCAGGGTGCTCCGCGTCGCTGACGGTTGACGTGGTGCGGGAGGTCAACGAGTTCATCAATATCATGGATGACACCCCCGAGTTCATCGCGGGGAGGATCACGGTTGCCGCGCACCGGTACAAGGAGAGTCTTCTTCCGCCTTTTTTTGGTGCGCTGGTGAAGTTCTCGAAAGACTTCGAGTACTCCTGGCACACCCCGGGCCACGCGGGCGGAACGGCGTTCAGGAAGTCCCCGTCTGGGCGAATTTTCTTCAATTTTTTCGGTGAACAGATCTTCAGATCCGATCTTTCAGTCTCGGTCGGGGAGCTCGGGTCGCTCCTTGATCATTCCGGGCCGCTCGGCGAGGCCGAGCGATATGCGGCGAAGGTATTCGGGGCGGACCAGACCTACTTTGTGACAAACGGCACATCGACAGCCAACAAGATTGTCTTCTTTTCCAGGGTGACAAAGGACGACATTGTTCTCGTGGACCGGAACTGCCACAAATCTGCGGAACATGCGATCACCATGACGCATGCACTCGCAGTCTTCATGATCCCGACAAGAAACCGTTACGGTATCATCGGTCCTATCCCACCTGGCGAGATGAGTGCGGAGACTATCCGCTTAAAGATCGCAGCCTATCCTCTTGCCGGAAAGTCCGGAAACACCACCCCGGTCCATGCGGTCGTCACCAATTCGACCTATGACGGGCTCTGCTACCTTGTCACGGATGTCGAGACTCTTCTCGGTAAAAGCGTCGATTCGATCCATTTTGATGAGGCATGGTACGGGTATGCCCGCTTCAACCCCCTCTACCGCGAACGGTTCGCCATGCGCGAGGGTCCTGCCGGCAGGGACGGACCAACGGTGTTTGCCACCCAGTCCACTCACAAGCTCCTTGCGGCATTCTCCCAGGCATCCATGATCCATGTCCGGAACGGGAGGATCCCGGTGGATCCCTCCCTGTTCAACGAAGGATTCATGATGCACAGTTCCACGTCACCCTTCTATCCCATCATGGCATCGCTGGATGTCTCATCGAAGATGATGGAAGGGGCTGCCGGCAGGGTGCTCACGACTGAATCCATCGAGGAGGCGATCAGGTTCCGCCTTACCATGTCCCGCATCCAGCGCGAGATCAAATCGTCCGGGAAGAAGAAAGACTGGTGGTTCGGCGTGTGGCAGCCTGACACGGTGACGGATCCAAAAGCAAGAAAGAAGATACCGTTTACTGACGCACCGATGGAGGTTCTCCGTGACAATCCCTACGCGTGGGTTCTTCACCCCGGAGAAACCTGGCACGGGTTTTCTGATCTCCCGGACAACTACTGCATGCTTGACCCGATCAAGGTCACGGTGATCACACCGGGTGTGAATGAGCAGGGGACGCTCGATGACTGGGGGATTCCGGCCCCGGTGGTTGTACGGTTCCTCGAATCCCGCGGGATTGTGAACGAGAAGTCCGGCAATTATACGATACTCTTCCTCTTCTCCATGGGAAACACGAAGGGGAAATGGGGGACCTTGATCTCCGAACTCTTCGAGTTCAAGCGGCATTACGATCAGAAAACACCGCTCGAGGAGGTAATCCCCAACATTGCCGGGACTTACCCTGACAGGTATAAGGGAATGACGCTGGCCAGTCTCTCAGATGAAATGCACGAATATAAAAAGCAGCACCGGACGTGTGAGAAGCTCGAGAAGGCCTTCTCAATCCTCCCTGAACCGGCTGTCACGTATGCGGATGCATACAGGAAGATAGTCAGGGGCGATGTTGAACTGGTCCCGCTCTCCGCGATGGGAGATCGGATCGTTGCAACAGGGATCTATCCCTATCCTCCCGGAATACCCATTCTTGCTCCCGGGGAACGGGCAGGATCGATCCACGGTCCCATCATTGAATACCTTGCGAGTCTGCAGGAGTTCGACAACTCCTTCCCCGGCTTTGAGCATACTATCCACGGGGTAGAGACAGTAAAAGGAGAATATCAGGTGTATTGTATAAAGGAAGATACCCCGTAACAGGCAGGAAGGAATTCTGCAATCACATTCCGGGCTTTGTTTCATGATGATATGCCATGAGAGGGGGAAGAGTGCAGCCATACTTTCTTTTCCACTCACGACCCAACTAGTGCAAAAATTGTTGATAAGGGGACCATGGCGATCACATTTGAGATCCTTGAGGAGGATATTGCAGGGCGGCTCGGCAAGATCAAAGCAGGAGGCAGGAGTATCCGCACCCCTGCACTACTCCCGGTAATCAATCCCCACCTGCAACCCGTGACTGCCAGGGAGATGAGCGCGATGGGAGCGGAAGGGCTGATCACGAACGCGTACATCTTCTCGCGGAGCATGGAGTTCCGGGAGCAGGCTCTCACACTCGGGCTCCACCGTGTGCTCGGGTTCGATGGCCTGATTATGACTGACTCGGGTTCGTTCCAGCTCTCGGTGTACGGAGATGTGGAGATCACCAACATGGAAACGCTCGAGTTCCAGAATGCCATCGGGAGCGATATCCATGTTCCCCTCGATATCCCGACGCATCCCGATGCTGATCGCGATCAGGCAGAGCGAGAGCTCGAAGTGACCATGGCAAGGCTCCGGGAAGCGAAAGAGATCCTTGGGCCGGATGCTCCGCTTGCCGGACCGGTCCAGGGGGGGAGGTTCCCGGATCTGCGGGAGAAGGCAGGCAGGGAGGCAGGGGAACTTGGGTTCTCATTCTGCCCCATAGGTGCAGTGGTACCCTTAATGGAGTCCTACCGGTACGAAGACCTTGTCAGTGTGGTGATGGCTGCGAAGAGGGGGATTCCCACCTCTTCCTGTGTTCACCTCTTTGGTGCCGGCCACCCGGCGATGTTCGCGCTCGCGGTCGCGATGGGCTGCGATATCTTCGACTCGGCTGCGTATGCCCTGTATGCGAGGGAGGGACGCTACCTCACGCCATCGGGAAGCGCGAAAATCCAGGAGCTCCACGACCTCCCCTGCCCCTGCCACGTCTGCCGTTCCCATACTGCAGAGGAACTGATACACTCGCCGGAGCGTGAAAGGCTCCTTGCACTCCATAACCTCCAGGTGAGCCTCGCGGAGATCTCGAGGATCCGCCAGGCAATCCAGGATGGTGTTCTCTGGGAGCTCGTGGATGAGCGGTGCAGGGGCCACCCGCAACTCCTGAAGGGATACAGGGCGCTCCTGAACCATGGCGGAACCCTGGAGATCTCCGACAGGGTGAGCAAGCGCCGCTTCTTCTATAGGGGTGCCGAGAGCTGCAAAAGAACGGAGGTGATTCGCTTCCAAAAAATGCTGGACCGCCTGGTGTTACCACCACGTGTTCTTGTCTCTATGGATGGGAGGGCATTCCCGGGATTTGACATTATCCTGCCGTTCAAACCACCGTTCGGGCCTTTCATGGACGAGCTGCGTGAGACGTTTCCTATAGGCCAGAGCGAGATCCCTGACTGGGACGAGGAGATGGTTGCCAGCGGGTGCAGGGGAATACAGAGACTGGCCGAGACGCACAGGGAATGTTCCATCGCCATCTCGTGCCAGGGAAGGTGGAGGGAGATCGTTGCACGGATCGTTCCCGGAATCGAGGTGATCCCGTGACAGGTTTTGAGGTGAAAAAAAGGGACGGGCTTGCAAGGATATCCATTCTTTTCCATGAACAGGGGGATATCCGGCTCCCCTGTGCCATGGATACGGAGTCCCTCTTTCCCGGCCTTGCGAACCATTCCATGAGCAATGTACCTCTCGGGGCTCCCGCATCCTTCGCATCTGCGTATATCCCCAAGGCGGATAGCCAGCCTGTCGTGGTGCATCCCTCGGTCGCCCCCAGTGCTACATCAGGTGACTGCGTTATGGTCTCTGGCTGGAATACCGCGCTCTCTAATCCACGGTCTTACACCGGCTGGCTGGTCCACATGAAGTCGGTCATTCCTGCCGACACCGTATGGTATGCACCCGGAGCCGCACTCCCCTCGAACGCCCATATTCTCTGCTACTCGGGATTTGATCTCTTCGATTTCATCGCGGTTGACCTGAAAACCTCCCAGCATCTCTTCTGCCTCCCCGAAGGGGAATTCCCGGAAGAGATGATGGAGACGGGATCCTGTGGATGCGAAGGGTGCAGGAATGGCGATCTCATGATGCATAACCGCCTCGCCCTTTCACGGGAACTCTCGCTGATCTCGCATTTTATCAATGACCAGCAGATCAGGGAATTCGTGGAATCGAGATCACGCATGCAGGCTACCCATACCGCCATTCTCCGACATCTCGACCGGCACCCCTCATTTCTTGAACAGCGCCTGCCCATTGGACGATCCTGCAGGCTCGGGGCCATGACGGGAGATGCCCTCATGCGACCCGAGGTCGTCAGGTATGCGGACCGGGTCGTCCACCGGTATATCCCTCCCTCTGCTGAGGTTGCCGTACTTCTTCCCTGCTCCGCCAGGAAACCGTACTCGCTCTCACAGAGCCACAGGAAGTACCTGGATGCAATAGGCGGACGGGCGCTTGAGCTGATCGTGACATCTCCCCTCGGGCTGGTTCCAAGGGAACTTGAACGGATTTACCCTGCGGCGCATTACGATATCCCGGTCACCGGCCACTGGGACAGGGAGGAACTGTCGTTCACGGCAGGAATCATTGCGGGGTTTTTAAAAAGACATCCCTTTCGGAGGGTGATTGCACACCTTGACGGGGGAGCCCTCGAGGCTGCACGGATCGCGGCGGATCGTGCAGGGGTTTCGATCGAGGAGAGTTGCATCTCCCGACCTGCGGCTGCGGATTCTCTGCGGAACCTGAGCGATCTTCTCGATGGTGAGAGGACAGTCAGGCACGACTCGGTCAGGGGGACACTCTCCTGGCAGTTCGGGGTTGATGTTGATACTACAGGTATGTCTGTCCGGTGGAAACCGCCAAACCTGATGGTTCGCCAGGGGAAGGAGCACCTCTTCTCCATGGATCCCGGCACCGGGCTCCTCCGGCCGACTTTCGAGGGCTGGAAGTATCTCCCAGGATTATACCGGGTGCAGATCGACAATTTTGTCCCACAGGGGGATATCCTTGCACCGGGTGTCATATCCGCCGATCCCGCAATACGCGAAGGCGATGAAGTCCTTGTGGAAGGTCCTCTCGCCATGGCGACCGGCAGGGCCGCCATGGGTTCTGTTGAGATGCACTCTTCGAAGCGCGGTGTCGCGGTGAGGGTTCGAAAAGTATTGAAACACTGACACCCCATCAATATAGCACAAATGGAGGAATCGATGATGTACAGGGAGAGACGGCCATGCCGTGTGTGATTGCGGTTCCCAGGGAGATGGCTGAAAGCGAGAGGCGCGTCGCGATCGTCCCTGAGACTACCCAGAAACTCATCAAGGCAGGCCACGAGGTCAGGATCGAGCACAATGCCGGAACGGGTGCATTTTATCCTGATGACATGTTTGAGGCTGCCGGTGCGAAGATCGTATCCAGCCGCACTGATCTTTTCAGGGGAGCCCAGATCGTCCTGTGCGTCCAGCCTCTGACTGTCGCTGATGTCGATCAGCTTGCTGAAGGCACCATCGTGATCGGCTTCATGAATCCCGGCCGGAACAAGGATGCTATCATTCGCATGCGTGATCGGAAGATCACCGCATTTGCACTCGAGCTGGTTCCCCGTATTACCCGTGCCCAGAGCATGGACGCACTGAGTTCGCAGGCAACCGCTGGAGGGTATACCGCCACGGTAATGGGCGCGGCACACTGCCCCAAGTTCCTCCCCATGCTGACCACCGCTGCAGGGACCATCCGGCCTGCGACAGTCCTCATACTCGGCGCCGGCGTTGCCGGCCTGATGGCGATTGCGACCGCGAAACGCCTCGGTGCGGTCGTGGAAGCATACGATGTCCGGCGTGCTGCAGGCGAACAGGTCAGGAGCCTGGGTGCAAAGTTCCTCGAGCTCGAGATCAATGCCGAGGGGCAGGGCGGGTATGCCCGGGAACTCACGCCTGAAGAGAAGGTAAAAGAGCAGGAGATGGTGTCCTCGGCCGTCGCACGCGCTGATATCGTCATCACCACAGCCAGCATTCCGGGTCGGAAAGCCCCGGTCCTCATCACGCGGGATACGGTTGCAAGGATGCGCCCTGGTGCGGTCATCGTCGATCTTGCCGCAGAATCAGGGGGAAATTGCGTGCTGACGCAACCGGGAAAGACCGTGCAGGAGCATAACGTCACGATCCTGGGACCCCTGAACCTGCCGGCCCAGATCGGCTTTCATTCGAGCCAGATGCTCTCCAAGAACCTCCATTCATTCCTTGGTCTCCTTCTCGATAAGGATGGCATGCTCGTCCGCGAGTATACCGATGAGATACTGGCAGCAAGCCTCCTCCTTCATGCAGGTGAGGTGCGCCACGGTCCGACCCGGGACCTTCTGGGCGGGGGTGTTCCATGAGCGATATCTCGATGTTCTGGACCGCAGTCTGCATCGTCGTTCTGGCTGCGTTTACCGGGTACGTTGTCATCAGCAGGGTCCCTGTCATCCTCCATACTCCCCTGATGAGCGGATCCAACTTCATTCACGGGATCATACTTATCGGCGCTATGGTTGCACTCGGGCTCGCAACAACGCTCGAGCAGCAGGTGATCGGGTTTATCGCAGTGGTACTGGGTGCTGCGAACGTGACCGGTGGATACGTCATAACCGAACGGATCCTCCAGATGTTCGATCCCGGCAGGAAGAGGCCGGGAAAGGAGGCCTAGGATGTTCGACCTCTCCCTCGTGATCGATCCCGTCTATATCGCGACGATTATCATCTTCATCATCGGTTTGCAGCGGATGAGCCACCCGCTTACCGCCCGGAGCGGGATCGTATGGGCTGGTGCTGCCATGCTCATCGCAACGCTCGTCACATTCTTAACCCCTGCCCTCTCCAATTTCGCCCTTATCGCACTCGGGATTGTTATAGGGGGCGGTTTTGGATATTTCGCGGCAAAGCGCGTCGCCATGACTGACATGCCCCAGATGGTTGCGATCTATAACGGGATGGGTGGCGGTGCTGCAGCGGGTGTCGCGGCTGTTCACCTTCTCGGTCCCACTCATTTCGCAACAGCCAGCCTTGCGGTGGTAGGTGGTCTCATCGGTGCAGTATCCTTTTCGGGAAGCATCATCGCGTTCTTGAAGCTTCAGGGATGGATACGCCCTCGGCCCATCACGTTCCCAGGCCAGCAGATCGTCAACATGGCAGTGCTCGCACTCGCAGTCATCTCCGGGATACTCGTACTCTTCCAGCCATCATGGAGTCCGCTCACGTACACGGCGTCCCTCTGGCTTTTCTTCCTCCTCTCACTTGCCTTTGGCATCCTGATGGCGCTCCCGATCGGCGGCGCAGATATGCCTGTCGTGATCTCGCTGTTCAATGCGCTCACCGGCCTCGCTGTTGGTCTCGACGGGTTCTCGTTTGCAACGCCCAACTATGCAATGGTCATTGCGGGCATCATCGTCGGTGCGGCAGGCTCGCTCCTCACGGTCATGATGGCTCGGGCAATGAACCGTTCTGTCCGGAACATCCTCTTTGGGGCATTTGGTGCATCCGAGGAGACAGGGGTCGAGATCCAGGGAAGCATGAAGGCGATCGAGGCCGACGACGTTGCAGTTATGCTCGCCTATGCGGAGAAGGTCATCATTGTGCCCGGCTACGGGATGGCAGTCGCCCAGGCCCAGCAGAAGGTCAAGGAGCTGATGGACCAGCTCGAGAGCAAAGGAGTCCTCGTCAAGTTCGGCATCCACCCTGTTGCCGGCCGGATGCCGGGACACATGAACGTGCTTCTTGCTGAGGCGGGCATTCCTTATGATCACCTCTTCGACAGAGACGAGATAAACCCTGAATTCCAGGGAACGGACGTAGTCCTGGTTATAGGGGCCAATGATGTAGTCAATCCCGCCGCACACCGGCAGGGAAGCCCGCTCTATGGTATGCCGATTCTTGATGTTGAGCAGGCAAAGAACGTCATTGTATTAAAACGGGGCCAGGGGAAGGGATTTGCCGGGATCGAGAACGATCTCTTCTACCGGGATAATACCCGGATGCTCTACGGCGATGCAAAGGAGACACTTGGGACGGTCGTGCAGGCTGTAAAGAAACTGTGATGATCGGGGTGATGGTTGGGGAGAGGATACTCAACATTCCTGCCCTCAAAATCCCTCGTTTCAATATACAGGAGACTTGAGAACACTCATCATTCCAGTGGGTATGGCCCTGCTCACTTTTTTTACCATCCACATCAGAAGTGATCACCATGGCATTCATGGATCTCCTCTGGCCTCTCTTTTTCCCTGCCCTGGGAGGAGTTGTCGCCCTGGTCCATATCATGTGGAAGCATCACAGGGGGGTGGCCGCCATCAGGATCTTCCTCATGTGGCAGCTCACCGTAGGTATTGGTCTTGGTAATATCTACGCTGCATTCGGCCACCTTGTAGTTGCTGACCAGGTTGCTGCATCCATTGGTTGGCCGCCAGGAAGCCCCTTCCAACGGGAAGTCGGGATATGGGATTTCACGATAGGCGTAGTAGGCATCCTCTGCCTGAAACTCCGGTCGATGGGGTTCTGGACCGCAACTGTGTTCGCCTTCGGAATATTCTCGTTTGGTGCAGGTCTTGGGCATGTCTACGAGCTGGTTGTCCATGGGAATGTGTCGATCAATAATGCCGGCCCGGTCATGTATATGGACTTGTTCTATCCCGTGTTCCTGGGAACGCTTCTTTTCTTGTATTTAAGAAAAACCAATACACCTCTCTCCTCCTGTTGAAATGCCAGTGTTTCATTTTTTTTCGAGGTTTCGGATGGTACCATTCTCATTTGCCATTCCGCATCGGCTTGAATCCTCAAAAAAGCCGGAAAGGGGGGAAAGGTGGGAATGGTTCACACGTGCTCATGAGATGTTTAATGCAGTCCAGGCAGGTCTGGCTCATTCAGGGAACCTTGCTCTCATATTTCTGCATACTGCTCAAGTATCCCCTCGTATACCCGAGCCGCGTTCTCGAGTGATTCAATCCTGACGTGCTCGTCAATGGCGTGGAGGGTTTTAATCTCCCCGGGACCATATTCAGCGACCAAAAATCCCTCCCGCCGCAGGTACCGTGCATCGCTTGCTGCCCACTGGACAATCGGTCGTGCGGGTTGTGAATGGACTTTTTCAATCTCGGCCAGGAGACGGGCAACAATGGGCGAGCCGGGAGGCGTGATGGTCGGCTCAGAGATACTGGTAATACCTATCTCCGCCCGCGGGGCATGGCTGCGGATCTCTTCGAAAAGGTCCTGGAGGCTGCACCCCCACGGAATCCGGAGATCGAGTTCAAGGCTGCACTGCTGTGCGACGATATTGGCTTTCTCTCCCCCTGTTATTTTTCCGGGATTGAACATGATATGGGAGAGGATCGTCCGGGCATCATCCATGGCAAAAATCTCCCCGAGAATATGTGCAGACTCTTGAAGGATTGCAGTGAGATCCGGATCTCCCGGATCATATTCACGCTGATGAAGTGTTTTGATGAATTCTATGAGTGAAAACGCCTCCATCACGGCACTCACTCCTCTCGCGGGATAGAGCGATCCATGGCCGGGTTGCCCCCGGAAGGTGCAGCAGAGACGCATCAAACCCTTCTGCCCGATGTTCGGCGAGAGTGCGGGGGTCGGTTCAGCAATCAGGGTATCGCAGGGGATGAGTGATTTTTTGGCAAGGATTGCCTGGATCCCCCGGGTCCCGCTTGTCTCTTCATCGCAGACAAACGCAAGATCGGCGGGTAGTTCCCGGCCGGAATCAATAAAATTTTTGCAGGCCCACAGGATTGCCGCACACCCTCCTTTCATATCCGTAGTCCCCCTTCCCCATACCTTGCCGTCGCTGATCTCCCCAGAGTATGGGTCATGAGACCATCCATGGGAGAGTGCCGGGACCACGTCAACATGCCCGCACAGGAGCAGCCTTCCACGAGGGAGTGCACTGAATAGATTCTGCCGCCCGCCCCTGCTCCTTGTTATCCTTGTCTTTATGCCGATGCCATCAGAAAAATCCCGGATATACGCGATGATCTCGCGGGTGTCTCCCGGAGGATTTTCACTCCGAATCCTCACAAGGTCGGCGCAAAGGCTGGTGATGTTCATGGGAAATGGGATTCAGGCACGCTTTTTGAACTCCTCGAAGAGTGTTGCCAGCGATGCATCACTGTAGAGTGATTTCAAAAAGTCGGCTTTGAAAAATTCGTCAATGAATGAGCGGTAGACATGGGGGCGAACCGGCTCCTTGCTGTCCCGTTCCAGAACGATACGGAAGCTTAGGTAACAGGCATCGTCTTCAGCGTCATACACCCTCCTCCAGAGAGTAGGGAGCGCTTCGAACTTCTCGGGGTGTTCCTTCTTGAGCCATTTGACAAATGCGGGGAACTTCGGCCTGTCACCAAGTTTTTCCTGGTCGATCCTGCACCGGAGGTATTCACCGGTCATCATGACCCGTGGTGACTTGTAGTGATAGGCCATGAGTCCGATCGTATAATCGAGATGGGCGAGGGCATCCATATAAAAAAATGTAAGCACAGGATGCCACATTGTCTCATCGTGCAGGATGAGTGATTTTTCGTACAGGTGCTCAAGCACGTACACATATTCGTTATCTGAACTCATGGTCACAGTTCAGATGCGAGCGAGTAAATATATTCCGGAAATGGCATGTTTTCACTTTTCAGCTCGAATACGAGGTATTAAAAGTCATTACCGGAAAAATGGTGCCCTTCGCTGTACGGCCTCTTTGAAGAGTTCTTCCAGCCTCTCGCCCGACGCTCCACGGATATCAACATGGTTGTCAGTCCTGAGCAAGCAGGGCTTCAGCTTGCCATCTGAGGTGACCCGGAGACGGTTGCAGAATGCACAGAATTCCGTATTGTGGAGAGGTCGTACAACCTCCACTTCGGCACCGTCAATACAGTACTTCTTCCGGTGATGCATTCTCCTGGTGAGCACCTCCTGTGAACTGCTGGCGAGCCTGGCCTCAAGAATACCGAGATCGCTGTGATTGGTGCAGTCCCGGAATTCCATCAGTTCGATGAGCTGGAGAATGAGGTCACGGTTACCCTTGACGAACCTGATGAAGTCGTCTATCTCATGGTCGTTGATCCCCTTCAGGATCACCATATTCAGCTTGACGGGGGTGAGACGGGCGTCTATTGCTGCATCGATGCCGGCCATCACTTCATCGAGGCAGTCAGATCCAGTGATTTTTTTATACGTTGCCGGATCAAGACTGTCGAGACTGATATTAACCCGGGAAAGGCCTGCATCCGCGAGATCCTGTGCGATATCTGCAAGCATGGTCCCGTTGGTGGTCATGGAACATTCAAGCCCCTCCGGAACGGCTCTGACAATATCGACAAGATCCTTCCTGAGGCATGGTTCGCCGCCAGTGAACTTGATACTCCTGATATCAAACTTTGCAGCGACCCTCATGATCTCGGTCAGTTCTGTAAGGGAAAGAGGATCTTGGGGATTCTTCTCACCCTCTGCGTGGCAGTAGATGCAATGGAGGTTGCATGCGGGGGTGAGGCTGATACGGAGATTGCTCACCGGCCTGTCATACGTATCTTTAAGCCTCATTCCCGGCCCCCGCGAAATTTTTCGCAATGATGTAGACTTCACTACTCCCCTTTCGGGACGCATTGCTCCGATAGGTCTTCACCGAGAGGAAGTATTGCTTTACTTCATTGAGGAGATGATCAAAATCCTCACCCTGGAAGGATTTCATAACCAGGTTTCCCCCCGGTTTGAGCACATTGCAGGCAAATGCAAGCGCCTGCTCTCCGAGCTCGATAGATCTGGCCTGGTCGTAACTTCGGTGACCCGAGAGCTTAGGGGCTGCATCGGATACGACCACATTGACAATACCCATGAGCGCACTCACCTCCCTCCACAAGGAAGGATTGGTCAGATCGGCCGTGATCGTGGTCACGCCCTCGAGAGGTGCGATAGGAGAGAGATCGATCCCCACCACCTTACCCCCGGTGAGACTCCTTGCCACCTGGAGCCAGCTCCCGGGTGCGGCACCGAGATCGAGAACGTTATCATTGTCCCGAATCACACGGAACCGTTCCTGTATCTCGCGCAGTTTATATGCAGCCCTGGAGCGGTAGCCCTCACGGACTGCCCGAAGATAGGTACGGTCCCTTCCCCATTGTGAACCCATGGCGTTAATCACCGTTAAAATGCCGGAAATACAGGATTAAATCAGATATCATTAAAAAGTTGATGGCATAGTTTATAATACAATATATACGGTGTGTACGATGTTAAAAGCAACGATTGATGCAGATATTCTCAAAGAGTCCATCGACGCTATATCCGCCCTAGTCACCGAATGCCGGCTCCACACCGACGAGGATGGGCTCTCAACCCGGGCGGTCGATACCGCCAACGTGGCAATGGTCTCCCTGACTCTGAAGAAGGAGGCTTTTTCCGGGTTTGAATCAACAAAGAACGAGATAGGCCTTGACATTGCGAAAATGAAGAACATATTCGGTATGATGGGGAAGAACGATCTCATCACCCTTGAACTTCCTGATGAAGGCCACAAGCTCCGGGTAAGTTTTGAAGGATACCGGTATTCCATAACCCTCCTCGATCCGAACACCATCCGCAAGGACCCCCACCCGCCAAATATCGACCTTCCCGGCAAGGTTGTGTTGTCGGGGAACGATCTGAATAATTCGATCAAGGCTGCAGCGGTCGTATCCGACAAGATTGCACTCGGGATCGATCCCGACCAGCAGCTCTTCTTCATGGCTGCCGAGGGGGATACTGACCATATCAAGCGGGAGTTTGGGAAAGACGAGGTCAATTTCCTGAACGGTGTCGAGGCACGGTCCCTCTTCTCGCTCGATTATTTAAAGGACATGGGCAAGGTCATGGGCAGGGCAGAGGAGGTGGAGGTCTCCCTTGGTGTCGATCACCCTGCAAAATTCTCATTCTACATTGCTGGTGGACACGGGTATGTAGAGTATCTGCTCGCACCCCGTATAGAGGCAGATTGATGCGGGTATCTCTTGATACAAGAGATTTTGCCAAATACCCTTTTTTAAAAGAATCGCAGCAGTTCATGCTGCAGAACCATGAATCCGTTGACACCTTTCTCAGGTCAGGGCCTGGAAAGGTTGCGCTCAAATATGCCGTGGAGCGGATCAGACGCGCGCTCTCCCCTGCAGGTCACACGGGCGAAGGAGAGGATCCTTCCCTCCCGTCCGATAACCTTGGAATCAGGCTTGAGGTGTCATCCTACGCACTCTCGAGAATCCTCGTCTCCTGCGCAAAGGACCGTGCGCTCATTGATCGCCTGACAAGGTTTGAGGCAGAGCGGGCATTTGGTTTCCTCGAGTATGAGGAGGAGGGAAAGAGGGGGTATATTGCACGCCAGGTGGGCTTCACCCTTGAAAAGTCAGCGCTTTCCGTGAGCCGCTACGTGGAGGTGACTGCAGGGATGAGGGAGGAGCGGTGGAGGCTTGTCAACAGGGAGATCCACGAAGGGCAGGTGATCCTGGAATCGCTCGAAGCAGAAGAACTGTTAAAAGAACAGATCCGTGTCACGCTCCACTCCCAGCTGCCCCTTGATGTTCCTTCGGCACTCTGCAGTGATCTCGTCCCGTATGTGATACGGGTCCAGGAGGCCTTCCAGCAGCGGATGATCGAGGATTACGGCGAGGTCGACGAATCATGCTTCCCTCCCTGCATGCAGGCCCTGGTCTCTGCGCTCTCCGGTGGCATGAATATCACGCATTCCGGGAGGTTCGCACTCACTGCGTTCCTGCACAATATCGGGATGGACAGCACCCAGATCGTTGAACTCTACTGCAGGGCTCCTGATTTTGATGTGGGCAAGACCCAGTATCAGGTGGAACATATCTCCGGGAGGGGCGGGGCGGGAACGGAATATACTGCACCATCCTGCGCAGCAATGAGGACACTCGGGCTCTGCACGAAGGCAGATGGAGCGTGCGGGAAGGTGAATCACCCCCTTAATCTCTACAGGAACAGGAAGAGAGGAGCAGGGGCACCCATTCAGAAAAAGAAGGAGCCCTAACTGATGGTCTTATTCAGGTAGAACCCTGCCCCGCTCATAGTCAGAATAAAAATTACCATCGCCAGGAGATACCCGAATCCCGGATCCATGATGCCGGGAAGGGTAATGAGAAAGACAAGAAGGACTGCACCACTCACCACCGCTGAGGTGATATCGATAACCCGTGAATCCATGTTGTACCCGTTCGCCTTTCATGAAGATATCAGTATCTTCACATCTTGCAGTCTTTGCAGGGAAGGAAAGTAGATAGCCCAGAGGAGTGAATTAACCTTCAAGGTTAGAACGATGCCAGACGATTCCCGGGAGGTGGTGATCAGGGAGCTGAAAGAAGCAGTCCAGACGCTCTCCCGACAGATGGATCCCGCCATCATCCCGGAAGTGGGTATGAACATTGCCTATGGGCTTCCTGGTGCGCGGGAACCGGGACAGGTGGCGGCGGTGGAAGGCAGGATCGTGCGGCTGTCGGGAAAAGTCCACCCCGTGGGGGATGTCGCGTTCGGGGCAAGCGATCACGTTGCCCGGATTGTGATCACTGCCATCCGGTTCGATCCCCTTGTGAGGTGTGCGGCAAACATCAGGTATTCAGACGAAGCGATTGGTATCCTTGAGGATATGCTCCTGGAGATATGCACGTTTGACCGCGCTGCTGAACCCCCGGGGGTAAAAACCATGGACTGGGGGGTTGCATCCTGCTGCAGACAGGGGGTTCCCGATGTCATCTATGATCTAGGAGCGGTGGGAAAGGAGGCAATGATACGCATCCTTGGCGAGAATCCGGATGGTGTTGTAAAAAACATTCTTAAACTTTCGGCACGAATGAATAAAGAATAAACCAGAGGAATGACCGCATGGGAATCAAACCCACCTACATCAAGGCAATAGGACTGGAGCTGCTCAACTATCATGGGAGCCGCTTTTCCAATAACTTCGACGAGAACAAGCAGATGATCACTGAAGTCACCAACATCGACAGCAAACGGGTGAGAAACCGGGTTGCCGGATTCATCACCAGAAAGATAAATACCGGAAGACGCTGAAATACCTCTCTCGTATGTTCGAGGGAGTTATTCCGGCTATCATCACTCCTTTTCTCCGAAATCCCACCAGGGATGTGGATATTGAAGGACTCAGGTCGAATATTGAATTCCTCCTGGCACATGGCGTACACGGGATCGTGCCATGCGGCTCAACGGGGGAATCGGCTACTCTGACGTTTGAAGAGCACGAGAATGTCATTGAGGTTGCCATAGACGTTGCGGGCGGAAAGGTGCCTGTTATTGCAGGGACAGGATCCAACAACACCGCAGAAGCTATCCGGCTCACCAAGGCGGCCAGGGACATGGGTGCTGACGGGGCGCTTGTCATCAGCCCTTACTATAACAAACCGAACCGGTCCGGCCTCATGAAGCACTATACCGCGCTTGCAGACCTTGACATCCCGGTGATCATGTATAATGTTCCGGGACGAACCGGCCAGAACCTTGCCATTGACCTCGTAGTAGAATTATCACACCACCCGAACATCGTTGCCATCAAGGAGGCCAGCGGGGATATCGGTCAGATGTCCCGGATTATCGAGGGAACGCTCGATGAGGATTTCCAGGTCATTTCAGGAGATGACAACATCACCCTGCCCATCCTTGCACTCGGTGGTGCCGGTGTCATCTCGGTTGCAGCGAACGTCGAACCAGCCCGGATGGTGGCGATGTTCGAGTCTTTCTGTGATGGGGACCTCGAAGCGGCGCTGGACATGCACTATGAACTCTCACCCCTCTTCAGGGCGATGTTTATCGATACAAACCCCATCCCTGTCAAGAAAGCAGTGGAGCTGAGAGGGATGGCAGGCGGTCCGCCAAGGTTGCCCCTCGACGAACTCGATACCGAAAAGACAGCGAAACTCGCGGAGGTTCTCTCCACCTATGACTAGGGTTGTCGTATGCGGAGCCCTTGGGCGAATGGGAACCACGGTCGGCCGCCTCGTCAATGAGGCGCCTGATCTCACTCTTGTTGGGGGAGTTGATGTGAAGCCGGGGACCTTTTTTGGGGTCAAAGTCGTTGAGTCCGCGGCAATGGATACACTCCTTACCGAGACAAACCCGGACGTGGTTATTGACTTCACCGTTGCCAGCGCAGCGGTTGAAAACATCAAAAAAAGTGCAAGGCACGGTGCAGCCCTTGTAGTGGGGACCACGGGATTCTCAGAGGATCAGCGCTCACAGATGGCTGATGCTATTGAGGGTCATGTTCCCGCCGTGATCTCCAGTAATTTCAGTATTGGTGTCAATATATTCTGGCAGCTCATCCGGAATGCTGCCCGGATGCTCCCTGACTATGACATTGAGGTTCTTGAAGCCCATCACCGATACAAGAAGGATGCTCCCAGCGGTACCGCGAAGACAATCCTCCAGATACTCGAGCAGGAAGTGGGGGAGAGGAAGAAGCTCTATGGGAGGGAGGGGATGATGGAACGCGGGCACGAGATCGGGGTTCATGTAATACGGGGTGGGGACATCGTGGGGGATCACACGGTTCTTTTTGCCGGTCACTTCGAGACGATTGAGCTCTCCCACAGGGCATATGACCGGTCGGTCTTTGCGCAGGGCGCTCTCAAGGCTACCCGCTGGGTGGTGGGCAGGAAGGCGGGTATCTATGGAATGAACGATGTTCTCGGCCTTACCATGCCGGGGCATAAATGACCTGATAGAAACCTATTTCTTTATTTATACCCAAGATTTTTGCTGGAAACGTGCAATTATGACGGCAGTTGTTGACACTGAGAAATGTACTGCATGCGAAACCTGCATTGATGAATGCCCGGCAGCGGCCATAGCCCTGAACGATGGTAAGGCAAAAGTGGACAAGGATCTCTGTGTTGATTGCGGGTCCTGCGTGGATGTCTGCCCGTCAGAGGCAATCCACCTGGAATAGAAATCAAACGATTTAATTACTTAAGGGATATAGCTATTTTTTCAGTATGATCAATGTCGGAGTGCTTGGTGCCACGGGAGCCGTGGGTCAGCGTTTTGTCCAGCTCCTTGCTGAGCATCCCTGGTTCAACCTGACAGCGCTGACTGCGTCGGACCGGAGTGCGGGGAAACGGTATGGAGAGGTTGTGAACTGGCGGCTGGACGTTCCGTTCCCAAAGAACGTTGCAGATATCAGGATTCGCACTACCGATGTGAAGAGTCTGAAAGACGTCGACCTCGTCTTCTCAGCCCTTCCCGCCGAGGTGGCTTTCGGGATTGAGAACTCCTGTGCAGATGCGGGAATCGGCGTATGCAGTAATGCGAGTTCGCACCGGATGGAACCCCTGATTCCCCTTGTGGTACCGGAAGTGAATCCGGATCATCTGAAGCTCATCGATGCCCAGCGTGATGCAGGAAGGGAGGGGTTCATCGTCACCAATCCTAACTGCTCCACGATTACGATGTGCCTCTCGCTTGCTCCCCTTCTAAAGTTCAAATGGAAGGATATAAGGGTCGCAACCATGCAGGCGATCTCAGGTGCAGGGTTCCAGGGTGTCCCGGCAATGGGAATCTATGACAACGTCATCCCGTATATCGGGTCCGAAGAAGAAAAGATGGAGAGCGAGACGCTCAAGATCCTGGGCCGGATGAAGGGAGGAAAAATCGTCCCTGCGCCGATCTCGGTCAGTGCGAGCTGCCACAGAGTACCGGTCATCGATGGGCATACCATGGCTATCTGGATCGACATCAAAGAGCCGGTGGACAGGGTGATCGATGCATTCAGATCGTATGTCCCTCCCATATCAGGCCTGCCGACCCAGCCGGAAAAGTCTGTCCTCTATCTGGAAGATCAGGATCGGCCTCAGCCAAGGCTCGATCGCAACCGTGGCAACGGGATGACAGTCAGTGTCGGCAGGGTGAGGGAGGGAATCAGGTATGTCACCATGGGACACAACACCATCCGGGGGGCCGCGGGGGCTTCGGTGCTCAACGCTGAATTGATCCATACGAAGAAGTATCTCTGAAAGGTGCCTCAAGCATGTTGAAAGACAACACAGTATTCGTGGGGAACAAGCCGGTCATGAATTATGTCCTTGCTGTAGTGACCCAGTTCAATAACGGTGCACAGGAAGTCTCGATCAAGGCACGGGGAAAGGCAATCTCAAGAGCGGTGGACACGGCGGAGATTGCTTTAAACCGCTTCCTCGAGGGGGTTGGGAAGAAGGAGATCATCACCTCCACTGAGATAATCGATACGGACAGCGGGAAGACAAACGTCTCCAGTATCGAGATAGTACTCATTGCTGCGAGTTAGAGTCCCCGGGAATCTCCATTTTTTAGTTTCATCCTCACGTTTCCCCGGGATTGTTATTGGGCCATGTAACCGGTTTATATTCTGGTATGGCGTGATGAGGTTTGGTGTGAGAATCCGGGAGTTGACAAGATAAGCGCTATATTCTGGTATTTGTAAAAAAAAGCGAATTTGTCGCGTACAAAGACCTGCCCTTACCAGAAAAAATATATCGGGAAGGTTCTCATATAGTAGTCGAACATGAAAGGCGTAGCCGTTGCGCTCTTATTTACATGCATGCTCTCACTTGCATTCCCCGTACTTGCGGCGAACGAGCAAAAATATGGCTATGTCTCTGTAGAGAACGTCGATATCACACTCGAGAAGGGGGTGGCAAATGTCGATATTGAGTATTCACTCGATGAGCCAACCAGACTCATCGTGTTCCTCCTGGGGAAACAGGATCTCAAGAACCGTATTCTCAAAGTCCTCAATTTCGATGATGCAGAAGTGGTCAAGATTGAGATGGACCATGCAAACCTGATCGTTGAGGATGTATCCTATAATTATGGCAGGGGTATCTACTGGTTCCCTTCACACCAGTTCAATGTCGTGATACCCACACTCCGTATTACCACACCCCAGATAACACGTGAATACTCTGAAACCAACACCATTCCAAACGGGATAGGCTATTTTGATAATCCAATGTGATTGGAAGACCCAAGGGGGCTTCTCATCCAATGTGATTGGATACACTGGAATGAATTCTGCCATTCTCTATCGGAATTCAAGATTACGTCACGAATCTGGATCTAAAATAAGGATGAAGCCTGATTATGCCGTGTCTGTTCCCTCTCCTGCGGATTGTGAAGAGATGCGCTTCGTTATCATATACTGGATTCCTATCCCCGAGAGTGCGCATATGAGCCCTCCCAGGATGCCGTAGAAAATATACTGGATCGCCGTGCTGGTGGTATAGGGGAAATCGGGGATGTTATTCATGGATATTGCATAGATGCACGCACCGTAGCTGATGAGCCCGATTGCCCCGATCAGGAAGGGGAAGACAATCACTTTTGCAAGGCCCACCCGGTCATAGAAGTATTGATCAGTTATGATCCCGATGGAGGCGACAATTCCTGCGAGAGCCAGCCAGAGGACTGCCCCATACATGAAGATCAGGAAGTAGAGGAGAAGCCCGATCTCCGCATAGTACACAAGCAGGTTCATCAACCCCATTATCACTCCCACAATCACCAGGAGTATTCCCGCAATGTACGTGACGAACGAGATCCTTCCCCTTGTGAGTGAGGTGCGGAGCGCGTGAATGAATCCGCTGATGAGGTCATCGATACCAAGACCGCGGTACAGGAGGTAGATACCAATTGCCCCTACGACAATGAAGGTTGCAATCTGTGGGCGGTCGACGAGGTATGCGATTGCCCAGAGGAGCATGGCGAGACCCAGAGGAACAAGCACAAGACGGGCAATCTTGGGATCGTTCAGCAGTTTCTTGATGATATAGTAGGTGCCCTCGAGATTGGGCATCTGGTTCACGATAACCCGCCTGATACTCGTGACGGGGAGTTTTGACTGCACGATAGGGATGACAAATTCGTCTTCCGCTCCGTCAGTCACCACAATGCAACTGGATACCCCTGTCTCTGCGACGACCCGGCCGAGATCGGCTGCGATCCTCCGGTCACCTTCAATCATGTGCATGTGGTTCCCGGCGATGACCGCAACCTCAACCTCCTCTCCGGAGGCTTTCAGTTCGTCGAATATCTGGATTGCCTGGAAAATAGCATTGAGATCCGAGTCCTCGGGATCGGCGAGACCAAGGGTTGTTGCAGCATTCAGGCAGGCATCACGCCCAACCACCGGACTTTCGATATCAGCTTTAAATCCAATATCATCGTCGCGGTCCACGGAAAGGACAAGCGTGCGCCCCTGATTCATCAATATAAAAGGCACAAGCCATCTATTAAATGATTGCTCTGGATTGAAGGAAAAAAAGAGAACTCATATGAGTTTTGAACGCTGAAGGAGCAGGATATCGTCGGTGGTGAGTTTCTCACCGGCACGGAACATCTTGAACAGGTGTTCTGCCTCCTTTCGGACTGCTTTCTGCTCTTTCGTGACTTTCGCTTTCTTGGTCTTCTTGCGAAGCCCTGAGATAACCTTGTCGTAATCGCGAAGTTCCTTCTGGCAGGCGATGAAGTACTTATGCTCTGCGTCTGCGGATTCCTGGGCTTCTACGAAGTTCTTGTGGGCCGCATCGGCCTCTTCGCGTGACTTGTCTGCTTTCCTGTAGAATTCAACCATCTGGTCGTGGTGATTCTGGGCAAGTTCCGCCATCTCGGTGACTTTCGCGTGGAGGTCTGAAGCCTGTTTCCGGAGGTCCCTCGCTGATGAGATCTTAGACTTAATCTCTTTATTCTGCTCGAGTTCCGCCTCCTGTTCCCTGACCGAATCCTTCATCTGCTTGATCTTCTCGATCAGCTCGCGTTCCTTATCGGTGGAGAAGACCTCGGTCTGCTGTCGGAATTCAAGGTGATCGATCTGCTTCTGGAGTTCTTTTAAGCCCCTGTTGCGGATACCACCATGCTCCTTCTTGAACGACTCGATCTCATCAAAAAAAGTATTGGCCTGCTCGTTGATCTGGTTTCGTTCGTCCTTGACCGACTGGACATCGTTGTTGTACTTGTCACGCAGTTCCTTGTTCTTCTGCGCTTCTTCAACATTTTCCCTCGTCTGATTGTTGAGGGTATTTCTTTCCCGTGCCCATTTGCTGGCCAGTGCGTTGAGCTCGTTCCTTCTGTTCTTGTGCTGTTCAGACTCGGCAAGAATCTTCTTTCTTTTTTCAATGAGTTCATTCAACATGGGTCATCATCCTCGACAGTTCAGTCGGAATGCCAAAATTCCATGCAGTGGGGATGGGCCAAAAGAAGGGTGTACATTTACCTGATAGTAAATTGGATATCTTGCCTGTGTCTGGAGCACTCCGTGAAGAGATGGGGTGATTCCTGCAATCCACGGCTCCTTTGAAAAAAGCGCCACGGCAAAAGACCGGGGCTTTGTTCAGCTGGCTGTCCATCATGTTCAACTCCCTATTCCGGAAGGGTCCCTGAAAGTTCCCTTTCAACCACCCTTCTCCTGGCAATCCCGGGTGCATGGAACCCGGTGATTTTCTATTATTCAGACGATATGTATCGTATTAATAGTTTCGTCATGGTATGAACATGGAATAGGCACGGTGAGAAGGGGGTTGTTTTTAAGCGTTGTGAAAAAAGTATGAGGACCTTTCTCCCGGGTGCTTCCGGTTTTCGGTCCGTTATTCACAGTTGTGTGAATCAAGGTGGTAAATGTGCTCGTTGTGAAAGACTTAACCGACCCATTCCAGCAAGGTACCTCCGGCCGTCATATCACGTGCCTTCCTGTTCTTCGGGAGTTGCGGGGCCTTCGGGCTCACCTTTTTCTGCTCGAGATCCTCGAGGATGGTCTTGTAGGAGACTCTGCTTCCCATGATCTTTCCGGTCTGGACGCCGGTCATGATGGCCAGCACCCTTACCTTCCCCTCCATGTCATTCTTTACCCGGGCTCCCCAGATAACATCAGCATGGGGGTCGAGTTCGTAGGTGAGGGATGATGCGATCTCCTCTGCATCCTGCAGGGTGAGGTCGCCTCCACCAGTGATGTGGATCAGGCTTCCTGTGGCACCGCGGTAATCGATGTCAAGCATAGGATTGCTCAAGCACTCGCGGACCACGCTCTCGGACTTGTTCTGCTGTTTGCTTTCCCCGACCAGCATCACCGCCACACCTCCCTTACTCATAATTGCCCTGACATCAGCGTAGTCAATGTTGATCAGCGAAGGCTGTGTGATAGTCTCGCTGATGCCTTTCACGGTCTCACCGATGAGCTGGTCCATCACTGAGAACGCCTGTCCGAGCGGGAGGTTGGGTACAAAATTTTTAAGCCTGTTGTTGTCGAGGACAATCACCGAATCTGCACTTGAAGCGAGCGCTTCGAGTCCTTCTTCGGCCCTGATCAACCTGGCTTTCTCAACCTGGAAGGGGTAGCTGACCATACCGACAACGATAGCTCCCTGTTCCTTGGCGATCTGTGCGACCACTGGTGCAGAACCGGTTCCTGTGCCACCGCCCATTCCGGCAGTGATGAAACAGAGATCGGCATTCTCCAGGAGCGCTTCGAGCGTGGGCCTGGCCATTTCAGCCGCTCTCTTTCCGACATCGGGGTAACCTCCGGCACCCAGGCCCTTGGTCAGGGATTTGCCGATGAGGACTCTCTTGTCGGACTGGATCATATCCAGGTGTTGCTTGTCGGTGTTAATCGCGATGGTCTCAGCGCCCGAGACTCCCATATGATGCAGCCTGTTAATGGTGTTGTTTCCGGCGCCGCCACAGCCAATGATTACGATACGTGGTTGCCCTATGAACTCGTCGTCGATTGAACTGGAGGTATTTGACAGTTCCTTTTCGATTTCAAAGTTCTTCTGGGCATCGTTTATAATACTCTGCATTGTTGACCCTCCTAAACCTTGAATGAAACCTGGTCACTCTCCTTGAGGATGCGCCCGCCGCGTCGTTCTATCAGCTGGCGAACTGCATCCCGGACTGCTTCAGAGACAGTGGGGAACTCCCCTGCCGCCACCATCTGCTCAAGCATTTCGATTTGCTGGTCTGGCAGTCTGAGGGTGATACGTTTCATTTTTTTCCTCTTAATATGACAATTGTCCGACATTTGTCTGACATTTGTCTGTCATTTAGCTTGCTTATGTCTGACTATGCAGATGAATCCTACTTTATCAAAATAGTATAAATAATTTTCTATTCGAATTGGAAAATATGAAGACTGCTTCCCCATCTTTTTATCATAATCCGGTCCACAATTGTATGTTCGCATCACCGGGTTTTTAAATGAATGGGCGGAATTTGTCAAAAGTGGTCCATGGTGGGACCGGAATAAGGATCAAAAGAAAGACGGGCGCGTCAATTCTTGATTTTTCTGCGAGCATCAATCCATACCCGCCGCACCTTGAATCAGGGATCACCCAAGAATACCTTGATGTCTATCCCGATGACGGGTACGAGGAACTCAAATCGGTGATCGCCCGTCACCTTGGAAGGGATAGTGATGAAGTGACTGTGGGGAATGGATCCATTGAGGTCATCCGGGTCCTCTGCAGCACGGTCCTCTCACCGGGTGATACTATCAGCATCACCCGGCCGACATTCGGCGAGTATGAATTTTCTGCGAAACTTGCCGGAGCAACCCCTGCAGCAGGGCCAGGGTCTAAGATCCACTTCCTCTGCAACCCAAACAATCCCACCGGCTATCTTATGGAAAAAGATGAGATACTCCGTCTTCTTGACCGGTGCAGCAGGGAGGGATGCATCCTTGCGATCGATGAGGCGTTCATCGAGATCTCAGATGATCCCTCACATCAGGTTGCAGATATCAGCCACCCGTCGCTTTTTGTGATACGGTCCCTGACCAAGAGTTACGCGGTCCCAGGAATCAGGTTTGGGTTCGGACTTGGTGATCCCGCCATCATCGAACAGATGGAAATGCGAAGGCTCCCGTGGAGTGTGAACGCGATCGCGGAAAAGATGGCGATTGCTGCGTTCACAGAGCATGGTGATCTCTCATACTCCCGGAAACGCATCAGGGAAGAGAGGGAGAGGGTCTGTACTGCCCTGGCAGATCTTCCGGTCGAGGTCATTCCTTCCAGGACCAATTTCCTCCTTCTCAACCTGGATCGCGATGTCGCTCCACTCTGTGAAGCGTTATTGCATAAGGGAATCCTTGTCAGGGATTGCCATTCTTTCGGCCTTCCGTGCTCAATAAGGATTGCGGTCCGCAGGAGAGAGGATAATATGCGCCTTGTGGAGGCGCTTTCTGAATGTTTGCACTGATCCTTGCCGGTGGGCCGGGCAGCCGTCTGGGAATGGGAGAAAAACCCCTGGTCACCATTGAAGGGACGCCCATGATATCGTCTGTGATCGACGCGTTCTGTAATGCAGGGTGCGAGGCGGTGGTGATCCTCTCCAGGAAGACACCATTTACCCATGCATGGTGCCGGGCCAGGGGTATCTCCCATTATACTGCGTCCGGTGAGGGATATATCGAGGATATAATCGAATCGGTCAGAATCCTTGATATTACCGAACCCTTCTTCACATCCGTATCTGACCTGCCATTCATCGAGGCAGATCTCGTGCATGAGATTCTTGGTGTGTACAGAGAGTGCGGAAAAGCCGCTCTTTCGACATGGATCCCGAAAAGCAGTGCAATGAAAAGTGGATCCACCATTCCATATGTTGAATGTATAGGAGGTATTGAGGCCTGTCCTGCTGGGGTTAACATCCTTCGGGGGGATCAGATTGGGGAACCCCAGGATGAAGAGAAACTTCTGATCGATGATCTCCGTCTTGCGTACAATATCAATACCCGTGAGGCCCTTGGCAAGGCCACTCTCTGGAAAAAACGAACGTAGACTGTGTACGTCACTCCATGTTTCATGAAATAAGCGATTGTTGAAGTCATTTTTGGTAATTCAGGAAATTTTGGCCGCTTTCCGGGAGAAATTTAATGAATCATGATAATGAAGTATAGGGTATGCAGGTCTCGCGGGAAGTGGAACTCGAAGGTCATATCATTGACTCAGGCATCATGACGCGAGTATTCGATCGTATCATGGACATGGGGGGAAATTTCGAGATCATTGTATTTAACGTGGGCAAACGAAAATCAGATCCGAGCTATGCGCACCTCAGGGTGAATGCCGAGACTGAGGAACAGCTTCGCGCCATTTTGTCAGAGATCCACCGTTTCGGGGCTAGGCTCCTTGAAGTAAAAGATGTATGCATTGTGCCGGCTGAAGGCGACCGGATCGTCCCCAAGGGTTTTTATTCGACCACGCATCATCCGACCTCAATCAAGTACCAGGGAATATGGATACCGGTTCAGCACATTGAGATGGACTGCCTTGTGGTTATCGACAAGAATGCCACGAGCGCTCTCTGCACGCCCATCTCGAAACTGAAGAGGGGCGATCTTGTGGTGGTTGGAGAGGATGGAGTCAGGGTGAGTCCCCCCGAACGTCCCCGTCAGATATCCACCTTTGAGTTCATGCAGGGGACGGTGTCACCTGAGAGGCCGAGCGAAACCATCATTGCCCGTATCGCGTCTGAGATAATCAGCCTCAAGAAGAAGGGAGGAAAGATCGGGATTGTCGGTGGACCTGCGATCATCCATACAGGGGCTGCCAACGCCCTCGCCTCAATTATCAGGAAAGGCTACATCGATGTACTTTTCGCGGGGAATGCTCTTGCAACTCATGACATCGAATACAATCTCTTCGGAACTTCGCTCGGGATGGATATTTCAACGGGAAAACCCATGACTGGAGGGCATAAAAACCATTTTTATGCAATATCAGAAGTCATCCGCGCCGGATCCATTACATCGGCTGTCAAGAAGGGCGTGATAACAGGAGGGATCATGTACGAGTGTGTGCAGAGAAATATTCCCTATGTTCTAGCCGGCTCAATTCGTGATGACGGTCCTCTGCCAGATGTGATCACCGACACCATGGAAGCACAGGACAGGATGCGGGAGTATGTGGGTGAATGCAACATGGTCCTCATGATCGCAACGCTTCTTCACTCTGTCGCGGTAGGGAACCTGTTGCCCTCGTATGTAAAGACCATATGCGTGGATATCAACCCGTCCTCGGTGACCAAACTGATGGACAGGGGTACGATGCAGGCAATTGGCGTGGTCAGCGATGCCGGCACTTTCCTCCCCCTGCTTGAAAAGCAGCTGGACCTGCAGGGTGGATCTTCTCAGTGAGTGAGGGGCATGCAATACGGGCGCTCCCGCTGCAGGACATACTCCCACTCTTCCCTGCAGGCACAGGGAGTATTATACAGCGCTCGCAGTAGTTCCCTGTCTCCAGAAAGAGAATAATCCCGTATACCTTTTACTATCTGGTGGTCGCATGTTCCGCAATTATGTGCCCCTCTTGGCTGTCCCCCCCCAAGCGGATCACAGGTGAGGTGAACAGGCGACATCATGAGGATGGAAAGGACGCTCCAGAGATAGGGAGGCCTATACTCCCTCTTCTTCCAGTAATACTCAAGTTCAGTCCCCCGCTGGACCGTGCAGGGGTTCAGGGAAATCATGTCTGCCAGACCTGACAGATCGTGGATGGAGGTGATCATGTCGCCGAGGGCCTCCGCTTCAGTCAGGAAGAGGGGCTTTACGAGAAGATACGCCTTCACCCCGGCACCCGCGGTTCGGGCCACGTGTGCGGCCTGACAGAAATCATCCCAGGAAAATCCCTTGTTGATGCATTTTTCCCTGATCGCATCGTTGCTTGTCTCTACACCGATAGCCACGTAGAGGGGAGTATCATGGGAATTGTCATCGATGGTTGACATGAATGAAGAGAGAGCATCACCCGAGACAAACTCAGGACGCGTCTCTGCAATAACCCGCTTCCCCTTCAGCATTCCTGCAAGGGCATCTCTTGCCGCAGGAGGAACCTCATGAGAGTCGAAGAAGCTACCAGAGGTGTATATCTTTACGACATCAATTGCCCCGAGGGGGAAATTGTCTTTTACCCAGGAGACCTGCGAGAGAAGGAGAGTCTCAAGTTCCCGGGAGTCGCTGGTTCCGTAACGCTCATGGCGATAACTGCACATCCTGCACCGGTTCCATTCACACCCGCCGGTCTTCAGAATGAGGGTAAGGGTTGATACTACCTCTCCGAGAACGCGATCGCACCCGGTCCAGGCCGCAAGCGGTCGTTCGGAGACTTCTCTCTGGTTCACGTGTGTGATCATTGGTGTGGAAAGCTCATAACCTCGTGGGAATGGCAGCTCTCACTTCACTGCCTGTATCATCATTCCCGGCACGAGAAAAACCCTGGTTCGTGGTTATGATACAATCCTGGGAATTATCGCCTCATTCATGAAGAAAGGGCTGAAATAGCGTGCATACACCAGAAGACTATTCAATTTCCCGGAGGAACATACTGAGTATCTTCAATACCCGGGATGGCAGGAACATGCATGTACCGGGAATCAGCGTTGAACCCGATAAGAAACCCAGGTGCGATACCATGACACAATCCAGACCGAGATCCCTTCAGAGAATCCGGGCGCTCATCACCATAACCGTGTTCTTCATGCTGTGTGCAGGAGTTGCAACCGCGTACGAGCTTACCATCACCGCTCCATCAAGCGTGCAGAAGGGTATGCCGCTTGTAATCAATGGATCAAGCAACCTGCCTCCCGCGATCTCGGTCGACATTGTCCTCTCACGGGCAGAGTACACTACCGAAGAGCTCGCACGCCAGACGGTTACCCTGCAGGGGACGAAAGAATTCTCCGTTATATTTGATACGAAGGATCTCCCAAAAGGCCAGTATAAGGTAGAGGTGCCAGGAATATCGGGATATACATTCCTGGGTGATTCGACCACGATTAAGATTGTTCAGATAGTCGACCGGTCCGATGAAGTCATGGTCAAATCCCCGCGGACTCAGGAGATGGACGGAACTCTTGAGGTGAGGGGTATCATCCCCACGCAGAAGAGCGCCGGGGTCCAGATACAGGTAATTGGTCCTAAAAACGAGGTGGTATTCGGACCGGAATATATAGTCACCCTTTCCGATGGGTCGTTCATGCGGGATGTCAAGATCGACGGTCCCGGAACATACGAGGTGAGCTTTACTGACAGCAGGGGTTTTATTGGTACCTATCCCTTCAATGTCACGGCTCCCTTCGTACCCGTGACACCCACTCCCACGCCGGATACTGCAGGTGTGGCCATAACCGCGACAGCCCCGTCCACTGCTGATCACCCTGCGTATTTTGTGGTTACGGCGCCCCCTGGTGAGGTGAATATCACCACTTCGGCCGGTATCGACTGGATAATCGAGTATCCCGATTCGCGTGGAACAATCCAGAAGATCAACAGTAAAGGCCAGCAGGACTCCGAGGAGGTCACAATCCTTGCACAGGGAGAGACCATCTATCTCAAGGTGTATCCCTATCGTTTCTCTGACCGGGGAGACGTGACCATCTTTGCAGAAGGTGCCGAGAAAGTGGGCGTTGCATCCGAGATGCCCCCGGCATTTGTTACCACCACAAGCCCGACTCAAAAGTCTCCAATTCCCTTGGGGATCACCCTGGGCGCTCTTCTCATCGTTGGATTGAGAAGGCTCCGCCAATGAGCGGTCCTCAACATTTTCTCTTCATCAGGTGAACTGGATACATTTTTGAGAATCGGAATCAAACAGGTATATCCGGGCCGGGGTAGTCTAGTCCGGAAAGGCGGTGGCCTTGAAAGCCACTGGTGCCCAGCACCTCAAGAGTTCAAATCTCTTCCCCGGCGTTTATCTCATGTTTTTATACCAGGTCTCCTTTTCCAGGAAGGATCATTATTCTTGAAGACCGGGAAAATTTCGTCTCCCCTGAAAAGCGCGTAAATACTTTTTTAATTATTTTTTATGTATTTTCATCCGCGTAAGTAGGGAAAAAAGCGATAAATTTTCTTTTAAATAATGTTTTAAGCCATTTAATAAAAAATTTCTTACAGGTGCAACAACGCCATTTTCAGAGGGTACTGCCGGAATCTATCACTTTTTTACCGCATAAAGTGGGCAAAAGACCCCCAGGATCCCCATTTTTGGGGCAAAGGAGGCGAAATCAATATAAACCCCAACAATTCAACGTAAAATTATGGGAGTAAAAATTGGTAAAGAAAAAATCAAGCGCGAACCCGGATACCTCTACTACTTAGGGAAGGACGGGTACGTTTGGGCTGCACCGATGAAGAGCAACAAAACCGGCAAGAAGCGGAAAGTCGGAACAGAAAAGATCCCGAAAGAGAAGGGATATTTCTACTATCTTGGTAAGGACGGCTACGTCGGAAAAGCCAAGATGAAAAACGCCTGAAATCCCATCAAATTTTTCCTTCACAACAGACTGTGCAAAAAGGCCCAGTCTGCCTATTTCTAATATTCACTGTGCCGTGTCTGTATCCTGGTTTTTGATCACCAGTTCATTGCATGGCATCAGAGATTGTTGCATGGTATATGGATGAGCCAAGGACGAAATCAAGGAGTGGCTTATGTGCCATGCACTTATGTGATCATCTTTTGCTGCACTGGCGCCTCGCACTATCTATCTGCAGAGTTGATCGGCAAATTTATATTTAAGCAAGAATTGCAGGTGCATCTGTCAAGGGAGTGCGAAAGTGGCATTCCCTGACCTGATCGACAGGGGGTTACACAGATGAACCGGACAGTTCTGAACATCACGGAAAAAGCTGAATATTTCAGCAAAATTGGAATGGAATCGGCGGGGAACGGCAATTATACCAGTGCGCTTGCATCTTTCGACCGGGCACTGAAAGAGATGCCAGTGTATGCCGGAGCCTGGAGAGAGAAAGCAAACTGCCTCGATGCGATGGGCAGGTGTGAAGATGCCATACGGTGTTATGATCATGCACTTCAGATCGACCCGGGTGATGCGGAGGCATGGTTCGACAAGGGATTAACCCTGAAGAAACTCGGGAACGATGAAGAAGCATTCAAGTGCATGAACCGGGGTGTGGATCTCGCGCTTGGTGTATAAGCGCCAGAGGAGTCCTGGGAGAGATACACCACCCGTATCAGCATCCCAGTTCCGAATGCCTCTTCCTTTTCTTTCACATACTGGCATACAATAGTTTCACCGCTTCGTGTCAGGTGAGCCCTGCTGCGGAGTATTATCTAGGATACAGTTCCTGGATGACATAATTAAAACGGTGCCGGATTCACTATTGTGATACTTGATATGGACGACGATTTGAAATCTGCACTCATGGATTGGTGCAGGAGAAAGGAAATACCACTTGTGGGCGTCGCTGCTGCCTCCCGCTGGGAGAATCCACCGTTCTTTCCATGGATGCCCGAATCATTCTATCCCCGATCAATCTATCCGGATACCAGATCGGTGATTGTGATCGGTTTCCCTGTCCACCTTCCTGTCATTGAGTCTACCCCCTCGATCCATTACCACGAGCTCTACCAGACACTGAACCGGCTGCTTGATGACTCAACGTACCTGATGGCCGAATGGCTGAACAGGAGGAATTATCCGTCCATGGCAATTCCAAGAGATGGATACGGCAGCATTGAGGTCCTGTTGAATAAGCCAGTGGCATTCTTCTCACACCGGCATGCGGCATACCTGGCAGGTCTTGGAACGTTCGGGGTGAATAACATGATCCTGACACCGGGGTATGGGCCCAGGGTCAGGTTCGGTTCGGTCTTCACCAGTGCACCACTCCCTCCGGATCCGATTCAGAGTGACGATCTCTGTATACGATGCATGCGTTGCGTGGAGATGTGCCCGACGCATGCCCTTGAAGAGGAGATGTACCCCGGCGGCATCACCCATAAGCATGCATGCGCAACCCACAGTGCAGCATTATTCCGGAGATCGATCTCACCCTGTGGGGTATGTATCAAGGTCTGCCCGGTCGGAAATGACCGCGAGCTCTTCCATCGTGAGAATCCTGATATCTATACCTCCCCTGATTCGTATCCAGAAATGACACGTGCCTGGGATCATGTGAGATCGTATGGGGGAAAAGAATAGATCAATCTCCTTCTCATTCACCCCATCCAGGGTGGATTGATTGACCTGGGAGAAGGGACTGGGGTAGATGAACTCATCCATAGTGTTCAAAGATACCATTTATGATTCTGTGCGACCAAAAGAATACACATATCCGGGTGAAGATCATGTGCATCGCAGTTCCTGCTGAAGTGGTCGAGATCAGAGAGGGAAATATCGGCGTTGTGGATTATGGGGATCTCAGACAGGAGGTGAGGCTCGATCTCGTTGATGTGAACATCGGGGAATTTGTTCTGGTCCACGTCGGTTTTGCGATCCAGAAACTCTCACGGGAAGAGGGTCTTGAAACCAGGGAGATCTTCAGGCAGGTCTATGCTGCAATGGAAGATGCACAATAATTGCCTTTTTTTCCTTCGAAAATATCTCCCCCCTTCTCACCATTGTGAATGCATTACCTCAAAGGGAATCATACGTTTTTTTAAAATTGAAAAAATGGGATGTTACCACAGCTAACCATACAACCTCTCCTTCTCTGCGATCTACTTGCCCATCATGATGAATCCCCAAACCACGATCAACTACCTGGTTCAGCCGCGCTGCACACCCATGTTCTCATATTCGTTCGACCCGGGAGATTCATGGATAGTGTGCAGCAGGGTATTTTTGTTATACGCGCCTGTATCCTGAAGGAACGCATGGAAATCTCCGGGAATCAATACGCTTATCTTCTATGAACTCAAAAATTGATAAAATTGCAGAGAGAATGTGGTCAGAATGGATAAAACAGGTGTAATAAGTCTTATTGCAGGTATTGTTCTCCTCCTTCTTGGAGCGTACGCGGTATGGATCTTCCTTCCCGATGTGATTGTATTCCTGAAAGGAGTCATAGGAATCCTTGGAATCCTCATCGGTATCTTCCTGCTTATATTCGGGGCAATCCTTGTGAAAGATTAACAGGATCCTCCCTGGGTTTCCATATTTGTGAAAATCCAGTCTTCCGGAGGGCATTGCCCTCAATAAAATGGCCCTTTCTGCCGCAATCGACAAGAATAACTCAATCCATACCGTACACTGATCACGCACTGATCATGGCCGGATACCCAATATTTCCATAAGGTACGACAATGGATACCACAAAAAAACTCATGGTTGTGATGGCAGTCACCCTTGCGGTCTCTCTGGCAGGGAATTTTTATTTTATCTTCAATCCAGGGGGAAATCCTGTCACGGACCAGGTGAGGGACTACCTGATCTATCCTTATTCCCCGCCACAGGTCCCGGGAAATAATTCATCCATGAACATGACAATGGGCAGGAGCATCTCTCACGATATGAACGTTTCAACCGGTCAGAACTCATCTGAAGACCCGAACTCGACAATCATGGATATGCTCCTCATGCTGGAAGAGGAGGGAGCGTTGAATGAATCTATCCTGATGATGATCCTTGGTATAGACGAAGAAGCAATGACGTATGCTGAGGAGACCCCGGTTACCGAACCCGAACCAACCCCCGATCCTTCCGCCTGGAAAACCTATTCGTCCTCTAAATGGCATTTTTCCATACCCTATCCCCCTTCCTGGGAAGTAAAGGAAGGAACCTCGTCAAATCCTGCTGTAACCCTTACTGCCCCGGTTGAGACAGAATGCAGCGCACAAACGTCTGAGTGTTACCAGTACGTAGCCTCTGTGGTTGTATCCATCGACCAGAATCCCGGGGCCATACAGCTCGAGGATTATTTTAACAAGAAGGTATCATCGCTCCAGAAGAGTCTTGGGATCACTGCTACGAGCAAGAGTGCGCTCACGACCATATCCGGGAACAATGCATACTGGATAGAATACTACACCCGGGATGCAAGGGGGAATCCTTTGAAATGGTATATGCAGTATTACTCCCTGATTGACAAGAAAGTGTTTATTCTCACCTATAGTGGACCCTATTCGACCGGTGACAATGTGTACAGTACGAATAAAGCTGATGCGCAGAAGATGATTGACGGCTTCACCGTGGACAGGCAGTATAAGGTTGTATAAATGAATTGATCATGCAGGATACTACTGAAGGCACACTTTTTTTTCTGAAATGATCGCAATCACGGTATTCTGATAATCCCTGGAAGACCTGACGGATTCTCCAGGAATGGACATGCGATCATAAAGATGGGATCCACAACCAGGACTAAAAAAATTCGTGAAAACCAGACAGACTATTCCAGGTTCGATGTGCCGAAAAAGAGTTGATTTCAAAACTTCTGGATATCTTCAGCCCTGATGGTTTTTCTCCCCTCCGAGGCTGCTGCATCTGCTGCTCCTCTTGCGACAGATGCGATGTAGGTTTCAGTCTTTGCCACAATGGCCCTGGTCCCATCCAGGCTGATGCGTTCTGCCCCGCTGTTCTTCGCGATTCTCATGACTGGTGCGATAGGGAGATCAAATGCACTGCTCCTGGTGCGTGTTGTGCTCTTTTTTCCCGGTACTTTTTTTCCTGTCTTTGTCATGGAGTCTACTCCGAAGAGAGGAAGTGTCCAAGGAGTATTTAAATGTTGAAGATACCCCCGGTTCAAAAATCCCAATGCTTCGTCCCGGAGTCAACCGGATGGTTCTGGTGTGATTCTCCATCATCGCCAGGGGGTATGATCGGTCCCGCCATGGTTGAAATGCAGCGTAACGCTGGTTGTCAGATCAACCCGACCACTGCGTGATGGAGGATATCCACGGTCAACCTGAGTGCTTTTCCGGCATCCCTGAGGTGGTGATAGATCTCTCTCTTTCGCAATGCTTCGATTACATCATCCTGGTCAAAGAGATCCGCCATGCCATGGATGTACAGGTCATCAATGGTCCGCATTGACACTCTTGCAGACCGTATCAGGTCTTTTACACGCTTTTTATCCCTGCTCATTGCCTCGACTCCCTGCACGGTGTACCATGTCCCCTCGAGGAGGGCGCCTGCCATTGAGCGAATGGCATCATCAGGCTGGACACTGAACGCATACATCTCCCTGGCGACCTCATAGGAATAATTCACGATATAGTCCATCTGGCGCGAGAGGCTGTAGATATCCTGGCGATCGAAAGGGGTAGAGAATGAATCAAGGAGTTTCTCCTTGTAATATCCTGAATTCATTTCACT
>DAWU01000017.1:0-764 GCA_002506105.1 Methanolinea sp. UBA275
CTCAAGGGTGATAGCAGCCCCGACAGGAGTTGCATTCACGGCGATCTATCGGGTGGTCGGAATGAGGACAAGAGTGAACTCTGCATTCACGGTTGATCCTGCAACGACCGCAACCGTCTGAGTCGCAGGTTCGTATCCCACGAGGTTGACTGCAATCGTGTGCTCACCTGGGGTCAGTGCATCGAAGGTATGTGGAGTGACTTGGCCGGTTTCCGATCCATCAAGGGTGATAGCAGCCCCGACAGGAGTTGAATTCACGGCGATCGATCCGGTGGTCGGAATGAGGACAAGAGTGAACTNNCATTCACTGTTGATCCTGCAACGACTGAAACCGTCTGAGATGCGGGTTCGTATCCTGCAAGATTCACTGCAATAGTGTGTTCACCGGGAGCTAGCTTGTTGAAGGTGTAAGGTGTGACCTGGCCTGTCTCGGTACCATCCAGAGTGATGGCAGCACCGACAGGAGTTGAATTCACGACGATCGATCCGGTGGTCGGGATCAGGATGAGGGTGAAGTCAGCAGTTACTGAGGAACCAGCGATAACTGAAACCGTCTGAGTCGCAGGTTCGTATCCTGCAAGATTGACTGCAACAGTATGTTCACCGGGTGCAAGCTCACTGAAGGTGTAAGGTGTGACCTGGCCTGTCTCGGTACCATCCAGAGTGATAGCAGCACCGACAGGAGTCGAATTCACGACGATTGATCCGGTAGTTGGGATCAGGATGAGGGTGAAGTCAACAGTTACTGAGGAACCAGCGATAAC
>DAWU01000017.1:813-53556 GCA_002506105.1 Methanolinea sp. UBA275
TCACCGGGAGCAAGCTCGTTGAAGGTGTAAGGTGTGACCTGACCGGTTTCCGATCCATCCAGAGTGATGGCAGCACCGGCAGGAGTTGAATTCACCGCGAGTGACCCAGTAGTCGGAATGAGGACAAGAGTGAACTCTGCATTCACGGTTGATCCTGCAACGACCGCAACCGTCTGAGTCGCAGGTTCGTATCCTGCGAGGTTGACCGCGACTGTGTGCTCACCGGGAGCAAGCTCACTGAAGGTGTAAGGTGTGACCTGACCTGTCTCAGTTCCATCCAGGGTGATGGCAGCTCCAATTGGAGTTGAATTCATGACGATCGATCCGGTGGTCGGGATCAGGATGAGGGTGAAGCCAGCAGTTACTGAGGAACCAGCGATAACTGAAACAGTCTGAGATGCAGGTTCGTATCCTGCGAGGTTGACTGCAATCGTGTGCTCACCTGGGGTCAGTGCATCGAAGGTATGCGGAGTAACCTGGCCTGTCTCAGTTCCATCCAGGGTGATGGCAGCACCGACAGGAGTCGAATTCACGACGATTGATCCGGTGGTCGGGATCAGGATGAGAGTGAAGTCAGCAGTTACTGAGGAACCAGCGATAACTGAAACAGTCTGAGTCGCAGGTTCGTATCCCGCGAGGTCGACTGCGACCGTGTGCTCACCGGGAGCAAGCTCACTGAAGGTGTAAGGTGTGACCTGGCCTGTTTCGGTACCATCCAGGGTGATAGCAGCACCGGCAGGAGTTGAATTCACCGCAAGTGACCCAGTAGTCGGAATGAGGACAAGAGTGAACTCTGCATTCACGGTTGATCCTGCAACAACTGCAACCGTCTGAGTCGCAGGTTCGTACCCTGCAAGGTTCAGAGCAACAGTGCGTTCACCGGGAGCAAGCTCGTTGAAGGTATAAGGTGTGACCTGGCCGGTTTCCGATCCATCAAGGGTGATGGCAGCACCAACCGGGGTTGATGAGACAGCTATCGACCCAGTAGTCGGAATGAGGACAAGAGTGAACTCTGCATTCACTGTTGATCCTGCAACGACCGAAACCGTCTGATATGCAGGCTCGTATCCTGCGAGGTTGACTGCGACAATGTGTTCACCGGGAGCCAGCTCGTTGAAGGTATATGGTGTGACCTGGCCGGTTTCAGTTCCATCAAGAGTGATTGCAGCTCCAGCAGGAGTTGATGAGACAGCAATCGATCCGGAAGTGGGACCGGAAATCTCAACAAGTGTGAAGTCAGCAGTTACGGTTGATCCGGCAACCACGTTGGCGGTCTGAGTCGCAGGTTCGTACCCTGCAAGGTTCAGGGCAACAGTGTATTCACCCTGATTCAGGTTGTTGAAGGTATACGGTGTGACCTGTCCCGTTGCAGTTCCGTCGAGGGTAATCGAGGCACCAGCCGGGGTTGAGGTGACTGTTAAGGATCCGGTGGTAGTTCCCGAAGAGCCATCCCAGCCGGCGAGCCTGGCAAAGAGCCACCATGCCGCGTAGGCCTTCATGTTGGCATTGAGCGGCTGGGTGTGTGCTGCACTGCACTGGTACCATGACGGCTCGCCCGCCACATTCTCCGGGTGGCTTTCCTGCCACTCTGTCGCCCAATTGCGGGTCTGACCACCCAGTTTATAGGTGCAGTTATCGTCAGCGAAGAGGAGCATGTAGTTGGTTGCCGCATCGGGATCGTAACTCTCGATGTCTGCGAAATCGAAGAGGATCTTGTTGTTCTCACGGCAGTAGTTCCGGATCTGTTCGTTCCTGATGTTCACATTGCCGCTCTCGCCGCCACCGTTCAAGTGGCCGGTCATGTAGACAAATTTTACATTCGGGTAGTCTTGTTCGAGATCGCTCATCAGGTCGAGATAGGTGTTAATGTCTGCCTCGGTGCCGTCGACCTGGCCGCACCACGACCACATGACGACGTTGACATCCGGATTGGCGTCAAGATATGTCCTTGTCCGTGAAGCCCACGTGACCCTGTCGGGGTTTCCAAGGTCGCCATCGACGAAATAGTCATGAAGGTCTAGCGCATCATTCGTGCCGCCATTGTTCCACCGGTAAAGGTTTCCACCATAGGGAGCTCCTGCGAAGGAGACAAGGCCTGTCATACCGGTCGTAATCTGGCTCCCGTGCGAAGTGTGCCCGTAGGCGATGTGGAGGTTCTCCTTTGCCTGGACGATGGCATCCTGCGGGACATTTGCAAGGTTTATCGTGGTGTGATCTGCGATGATCGCACTGCCGGGTTCAGGATCCTCGAGAAGCGTGAAGGAGGCTTCCACCGTCGAACCGGCAGTGACTGTGACCTCCCGGTTCTGGGATTCGTATCCATCAAGGCTGACAGCGACCGTGTGCTCACCTGGAGTCAGTGAGTCGAAGGTGTGTGGGGTGGCCTGACCAGTCTCGGTTCCATCCAGAGTGATTGTTGCACCTGCGGGTGTCGAAGTGACCAAGACACTCCCTGTTGACGGTGTCCCTTCTACAGTGAAAGTTCCGACTTGCAGAATGGTATCCGGAATCAGATTCATGCCGCCATCAGCGGAAATTTTCTTTGGAGTGATGGTGATGCTTGTCGAGCCTTCTCCCAATCCCTTTACAGAAATTGTTGCAAGAGATACGGAGGTGGCATCTGCATTGACCTGTTCCATCAGGTCAGTAGCCCGCAATCGGACTTCTGATGCAGGAATAGTGGAGTTTTCTTTTACTGATGCCCACGAGGGGAATTCAACATTGGTGATGGTTGCAACCGAGGGGTCACTCACCGAGACGTTGAAATCGTATCCTGCGAATCCCGACGGCGATGCCGAATCGAGTGTAATGGCAAGAGGCACAGTTTCACCGACGTTGGCGACCTGGCCGTCCTGCACCTGAATGGTGTATGCTCCCGCTGCACTGAAAAGCATGGTGAGCGACAGCAGCACCAGGAGGGTTAGGAATAATTTTTTCATTGTGTATTCTCTCCTGTTTTATCTTTCTCCTGGATTTCCAGGGATTATTCCGGGGTGTATCCCGGTGTTCTTCTCTGGCGATGCACGGGTGTTATTCAGGTTCAGATTCATGGACGCTATACCTCCCTGAACAACCGGATGATATCATCGAAATCGAGACTACCGTTCCCGTTGAAATCGAATGCAGAAACCGGCTCGTTGGTCTCTATCCAGTCCATGTGCTTGAACAGTGCCACAACATCATCAAAATCGGTCTCACCGTTCCCGTTCAGATCTTCGTAGATCCCGTCATGATCAGGATCAGTCGGGGCATGTACATATCCTGGGATTGGAACGACGACGGGGGCAAAAGCCGTGATGAACTTCTCTATCCGGCTGTTTCCAAGGTCAGCAACGAAGATGCTGTTCCCGCTGCCGGCCGCAATTCCGCAGGGATTCATGAACTGACCATCATTGGAGCCCGGCGATCCCCACTGGGTGACATAGGTCCCGGTCGCATCGAAGGCCTGGACTCTGCTGTTCGTCCAGTCTGTGACATAGACGTAGTCGTTATTGTCGGTAGTGACGCCAGTCGGATCGGTGAACTGGCCATTCCCGGATCCCGCCGAACCCCACTGGGAGAGGTAGTTCCCATCTCCGTCGAAGACCTGGATGCGGTTATTGTCACTATCCGTCACGTAGGCATACCCGCTCGAATTCAGTGCAATGTCGATCGCATAGTTGAACTGGCCGTCAGCGGAGCCCAGTGACCCCCATTGCGAGAGGTAGTTTCCGTCAGGGTCAAAGACCTGGATGCGGTTGTTGTTCGCATCTGCGACGTAGACATTGCCATTCTGATCGATGGCAATGCCGTACGGATTCGAAAACTGGCCGTCAGCGGAGCCCTGTGATCCCCACTGGGAAAGGTAGTTGCCGTCTGTGTCAAAGGCCTGGACACGGTTGTTCTTGCTGTCGGTGACATACACGGTGCCGCTCTCGCTCTCGACAACTCCCCTCGGTTCGTTGAACTGGCCGTTCCCGCTCCCGAAGGATCCAAACTGAGCGACGTAGGAACCGTCGGGGGAGAGTACCTGGATGCGGTGATTGCCGGTATCTGCAACATAGAGGTTGCCTGAGGCGGCAACGCTCACATCGCGGGGAAGGATGAACCGCCCGTTCTCATTGCTGCCGGATCCCCACTGTGCCAGGTATTCGCCACTGGGGGAAAATTCCTGGATCCTACAGTTATAACTGTCGGCGACGAGTACTCTTCCATCCGGGTGCACGGTGATGCCGTAAGGAAGGTTGAACTGGCTGTTCCCGGGCCCTTCAGATCCCCAATGGGTGATATATGTGCCATCGGGACCGAATTGCTGGATGCGGTTATTGTAGGTGTCCGCAACATACACCTGATCTGAAATGCTAAGTGCAAGATCCAGGGGGTAATACAAATCTCCGGGACCTGATCCATCGGAACCCCACTGGGTGACAAACTTCCCGTCCGGGGTAAATACCTGGATCATGTTGTTCCCGTAATCTGCGACATACAGGTAATCGCTGCTGTTCGCTCTGATCCCCGTGGGATACGCGAACAGACCTGATCCACCGGGCCATCCCCACGATCCCCACTGGTCCATGTATTCGCCGTCGGGCGTGAATACCTGGATCCGGTTATTCGAGGTGTCTGCGACATACACGTATCCGCTGCTGTTCACCGCGATCCCGATGGGAGCGTCGAACTGGCTGTTTCCTGTTCCATAGGTCCCCCACTGGTTGAGGTAGTTGCCGTTTTCGTCAAAGACCTGGACGCGGTGGTTGTCCCGGTCGATCACATAGATGTTACCGCCATTGCCGAGTGCAATGCCTGCAATCTCGCTAAACTGGCTGTTTCCTGTGCCATACGACCCCCACTTTGCAAGAACAGTCCCGTCAGGGGCTATCTTCCAGATGGAGAACGACATGTCGTCTCCCACGTAGGTGTTTCCGGCACTGTCGGTAATGACTCCCCAGGGGAGACTGATTCCCGAGCCTGTAGGTTTTGACCATTCGAATGTGGTGGCAGGATCTCCGCTCGTAAAAGATCTGGAAGTCGCTGGTGACCGGAAACCTGTGATGTCAGTATCAGCCCCCATATTTTTTGGGGAAGAAATATCACTCTGCACGTTTCCGGGTGAATATGCTGAAACTCCGGAATAACAGATGGAACATACAACCAGTATCAGGATAAAATATCTTTTCCTTGTATTCATGGGTTGTTTTCCTGGGATTTTTAACTGGATTTGCCAGGCGCACACGAAGGCGCCCTGTGTTCAAAATGCTCACACTGCGGTGTTCAGGATATATCATGTAAAACGGTATCACCCCCAAAATGAAGGACGGTACTGATGGGTTCCTCCCTGTTTCCTGGATAACCGGGATGCATTCTGTCTGAAACCAGATACATCGTCCTTATCTGAAAAGACGAATTTCGAGTCAGGAAATGCCTGACTATTCCCAATTCTGTCTTTATACGGGATCATTCGATCCCGGAGTTGGTGGAGTATAATGCCCGATTCCCCTCCGCCAGGAAGAGAAATATCTCCTGGAGGACAATCCCGAATCGAGATGTTTGGAGTCATGGGGCATCGCGTCTACAACCGGAAGGATCAATCCAGGAAGGATATGCCGGCTGTAAGGGACTGTGGTGAAAAACCTGAATTAAATAATAAGCATATCAGAACACGTTCACCATTGAACCGGAAAGGTAAGGCATAGAACACATGGATTCACATGCGATACCTGGAGTCGCCAGATTCTTCACCCATAGTCATACCGGTATGGGGGAGAGTGGTTGTTGCAATCCCTGATCAGGTATCTGGTGTATTCTCACTGCCCCGTGAATGATCAAAGAAGGGAGTCTCCTAAAATCTCCTCCAATGTTCCCCGTAAGAGGGGATCTTATCGCTGCTCTCTCTGGCCTTCTGGCCATTCCTTTACAAGAGCGGGGATTGTCGTGGTGCGATCCAGTGCTCCCACTTTTTCCTCGATACCTGCAGCCTGGAATATGTCCCTTACAGGTCCTGAAGCGTTTGCCAGGCGCAGGGTTATCCTTCTCCTCTCAAGATCCGCAATGAGATCATGGATCATGTCAACCGCGGTCACGTCAGTTATTGGGGATGACCCGAGATCGATGATCGCAAGGTGAATCGGGCGTTCTTCGCGGGAAAGTGCGGAAAGAAATCGTTCCTTGAAATTTTCCGCATTGGCAAAGATCAGGGGGGCATCAATCCGATAGATAAAGATCCCTGGAATCACCTCTTTTTCCGGCTGGCGACCGACATTCCCATACACGTCAGTCCCGGGAATCCTTCCGACAACCACCATGTGGGGGAAGGTGAACCTGTATAAAACTTCGATGAGCGAGAGCCCTGCACCAATCAGAACCCCTGCAAGAATCCCAAAGATAAGCACACACCCGAGCGTGACCAGGGCAATATAGATCTCCGGTACATTGATCTTCCCGATCCGGGCCAGTCCGGGAATATCGACCATCTTGATGACTGCAACGAGTATGAGTGCTGCGATGACAGGTTCGGCAAGGTAGTAGAAGAATCCGGTCAGGAACAGCAGGACGAGAATTATCACCAGTGCAGAAATGGCACACGCCAGTTGTGTCTTTGCGCCGTTCCTCTCATTAATCGCGGTTTTTGAGAAACTGGGGCCGATTGGAAAGCCCTGGCCAATTCCTGTTGCAATACTTGTTGCACCAAGCGCCAGCAGCTCCTGGTTGTTATCGACTTCATACTCATGGATCTTTGCATAGGTCCTGGCAACAGAACTGAGCTCGACAAACGAGAGAATAAAGAGACCCACCGCGAGTGGGAAGACGAGTTGTAAATCCCCGGGAGACACATGAGGTAATCCGGGCTCCGGGAGCCCTGACGGGATAGAACCCACAATCTCCACTCCGTAATGGGCAAGATTGGCCAGGCCAACCAGGAAGATTGAGAGCAGCATCACGATGAGATGACCGGGAATGCGGGGGTATTTCCGATCAAGAGCAATAAACATGAACACCGCCCCGGCACCAAGGATAAGTGCATAGATGTTGGTGCCGGGCAGATTCTGAAGGATAAAGATGATTTTCTCAAAAAAAGAGGGAGGAGCCCCGGAGAGACCCAAGATTTTTGGGATCTGTCCGATGATAATCACAATCCCTGTGCCGACGAGGAATCCTTTCATGACCGGCCCTGAGATCAGGTTGACAAGAAACCCAAGCCTGAGCAGCCATGCACCAAGTGATATCACACCAACAAGAATTGCAGTCAGTGCAACAAGTCCAGCATATTGTGCAGGGCTGGATATGACCATGGCTGCCAGGAACGTTGCGACCATGATCGCTTCGGATGAGCTCGGTCCGATGGATACGTGACGGGAGGTGGCAAAGAAGAAGTATGCAAGGGGAGCCATTATCCCTGCGTAGAGGCCGTATTCAGGAGGGAGTCCTGCGAGGGTCGCATACGCAATATTATCGGGAATAGCGACTGCGGCGAGCGTGAGTCCGGCGATGATATCGAATTTCAGCCATGATCTCTCATAAGAAGGAAGCCATTTGAGGATCGGGATAACGTTGAGCACCTGTGTTTTCGTCACCTTAAAAGGCAGCGTTCGATCGGTCATGGTGTCACCCGGTATTCGCCCCGGATAATCAGGGAATCCGCATGTTACTTAACAGTCAATTAGGGTGAAGCGTTTAATAGTATTATGGCGCGAAAATCCCATTTTTTGGTCAGCATCAAGAATTATCTCACTTCAGAAGCCCTTTGCATCATAGTGTTCTATTGGGAGGCTTCATCAGGAAGAATGCAACGAAAAAGCCGAGTATTGCAAGGGCACACACGGCAGGAAACACGCCAAGGTAGTTCCCTGTCGTCGTCTTCACAAATCCTGCAAGTTGCGGGCCTGCAATCGCTCCCGCCCCATACGCAAGGAAGACCACCCCATAGCACCTCGGGTAGTCGCATGTCCCGAAATAATGGGCGGTCACGGTCGGGGCAATTGCGAGCCATCCACCAAGGCAGCCCCAGAGGAGTGAAAAAGCGATGATATACCCCGGAACAGTCGGTGTCAGCCACATCACGAGACCTCCGGCGGCAATGAGGATGAACGAGAGCATGGCGGTGTTTCTCGGGGTCATCCGGTCTGTGAGCATCCCGAAGATCGGCCTGCCCCCGCCATTGAAGAGGGCAAAGAATGCAACGAGAGATGTTGCGAGGCCTGCTTCGATGTGCACGAGTTCTGTCCCCACGGGTTTTGCAATTGAGACTGCCATCAGACCCGCAATACTGCCGATGCAATAGCAGATCCATAAACCATAGAATGCAGGAGATCTCACCATTTCGCGACGGGTGCATTCGCACGTCACGTGCCGATTCTCTCCCGCACCCCGAGGGGTCCATCCAGGGGGTTTCCATCCGGCCGGGGGGAAAGTAAGCGGGAGTGCCATGGGAACCGTGATTACGAGAATCCCTACGCCAAACAAGAGGAACGTGGTCATGATACCGTATACATCAATGAGATAGCCGGCAAGGTTCGCGGTGACAACAGCAGAGAATCCCACGCCAAGCACAGTCATCCCCACTGCAAGTCCCCTCCGGTCAGGGAACCACCTGGCTGCTACTGCAATCGTTGCCCCATAGGCAATCCCAACACCCATCCCTCCGATCACGCCGAATATCACCGTAAGTGCGAATATAGAGGTCGCCGTTGACGTGAGCAGCCAGCCGAGGCCTGTGAGGATTCCCCCGGCGATGGTAATGATTCGCGGCTGGAATGTCTCGACGTATTTCCCGGTCAGGAGCATCGTGATTGAAAAGACTGCGATGAACACCGAGAATGGCATTAATACCTCGTTCGCTGTAACCACCTGGCCGAGCTCCCCCGTAAAATACTCTGTAAGGGGCTCAACGAACACACTCCAGGAGTAGAGCGTTCCGAGGCAGAGGTTGATGATCATACCCAGTGCGACGAGTATCCACCTTCCCTTTTCAGGAGGCAGGCCAAAGGGAAACGCCACTTCACCGGAGGGGTACTCCTTCATTATGTCACCTCATGAAAAGCCGATTCGCGGATGGGCATCCCTGTAGCATTAGTAATTGGAGAAAAAAAGAGTTCCTGGAATGGTTTCACC
Organism: Methanolinea sp. UBA275; assembly: GCA_002506105.1. Classification (GTDB taxonomy): domain Archaea; phylum Halobacteriota; class Methanomicrobia; order Methanomicrobiales; family Methanospirillaceae; genus Methanolinea_A. The sequence continues at coordinate 9,901 of DAWU01000017.1, forward strand.
CCGTTATTCCCTATCGTGTGACAGTGGAAGCGTGAATCCTTCCCTATCGTTCCACACACTCAGATTCGTCACTATCTGCCATTAAAAAAAAAGAGAAGGCTGCCCTGCCGCAGGGCATTTTCTCTCTCACTGAAGGGTGATCGAGCGTGCCCGATTGGGTGGATCTCGATACTCATGAAGTATGGTCCGCCTTCTCTTTCGCAATTGATTCCGCACAGGGAATGCATACCCGGGAGCCTTCGATGAGGCGTGTTTTTGCATCTGCAACCGGCTCACCGCAGCGGGCACAGCTTACAGAGGCGAATATGCGGGCTTCACGGGGAGGCTTTCCCTCTAATTTCTTAATTGTCAGAAGGCTCTCTTCAGGTGCCGCGAGAATTCTTTCAAGGGAGGCCTTTTTCAGTGAATCGAACCGGACCTGTTCTGCCAAAGTTGCATTTCCGGAAAAGACCTTCTTCCGGAGCGCGTTCATCTCAGAGGAGTCCGGCATGTCCATCCGCGATGTCAGGATCCGGACTGCCCGTCCGCTCTGCCGTGCATAGAAGGAGAAGGCATGCTTTCCGTAGTCACGGATGATGAGATTTCCCTTGCCTGCAGTGCAGCCGGTTACCATCTGGATGGCATCCACACCGCACGCATCAGTCTCCGCAACACAGACAATCTCCTCGTCATTTGGTCGCTCTACTCCAAGAGTGTTCATTGCGGCAATCGCAACTCTGTAGCCTGTGGCAAGACCTGGACAGGCATGGCCGTGGAATCGGACACACTCCTCAAAGGAGGGATATTTAGGATAACAATGGAATCCTTTTTCGTGTTCGCACATGTCAGTTCCTCTTGAAGAATTAATCCTGAATTGGTTTGCAGACGGTGCTTCCCGGGACCACGCAGTGGACTCCCCCAAGTTCTCCCATGATAACAGGGAGACCATACACCTCTTCAATTACACCTGGTGTCACTATCTGATGGCTCCCATGGGCAAAAATCCTTCCTCCCTTGAAAAAGATGAACCTATCAGCATACCGGAGCGCCAGGTTGAGGTCATGCATGGTCATCAATGCTTTAAAAATATACTATTCTGAATGGAACCTTGTCAGGCATCTTCAATAAAATGCTGGACCACCATGTACCTCAGTTGTGGTCGGGAAAGGAAGTATGTATGAGCCTGAACAGGGACCAGGGAAAAAATGCCTTACTGAGGATTCCAATAGATACCCTTGCCGTGTCTTTAACACCTCGTTTTCAACCGATAAAAAAAGGAGTGAGAATCTTGTATTCACGGTCTGATCTCCAGCCTCCCTCTTTATCAACCGTGCGATATCATCCTGTTATCATTACAGGATACAAAAGCAGTGGATTCGGAGAACAACCCGGAGAGCCCATTTCAAATAATCCTGTGAAGTCGTGTGATTTCCCATGACGTACACGATCACCATCATCAATGCCGAACAGAAGGAGGCCCTGGCAGCGCGATATATGCAAAAAGCCCGGTACGAAATCAAGGCAGAGATATACGGATGCTGTATCAAGCTCCTGACCGATAATCATTCGTTCATGGATACGTGGCAGGAAAACTTCTATTCCATGTCGCAGAACGTTCGATCGCATGGGCGGTTGTTCGTATTCTCAGATCCGGGGTATCCCAGGGATTCGGTGTTGTATGATCCGTACTCAAAGACCGTGTTCCTCATAAATATCCATTACTACGGCTGGATCAAATCAATCGCCCTCAGCTGCGCAGGGGACATCCTTGAAGATGCGCACGGTATCCATTCGGTCCATGGTGCATGCATCGATGTCGATGGCAGGGGTCTCTGCATCGTAGGACTATCGGGTGCCGGAAAGACTACCCAGACCTACGGGCTGTTATCAGATCCACGGGCAAGGGTTGTTGCGGATGACTGGTTCTTTACCCGTGTGTTCGACAGGGATATCCTTGCCTTTGGATCAGAGCGGAACTTCTACATCAGGCAGGATCTCGAAACCGTCTGGAAGGAGTTCGGGGGGATGGTCAGGGCCGATGAATATGATGCCGACGGAAGGGCAGTTGCAGATCTCCGCTGGGTCATAGGGAAGGGAAGGCTGATCCCGCTCACCACATTACGCACGGTGATTATCATGAAGCGTGACCCCTCCGATCCGGTGGTGGTGCGTTCTCTCTCTCCTGATGAAGGCCTTGCATCATTCTCAAAACACGGTTATTTCAATTCGCATCTGCTCGTGCGGGATGCACGAAAGACCGCACTCCGGGATCGGTTTATCGCCAATCTGCTCGGCAGGACAGGAGTGTATGTGGTGAATACGACAGGAACTCCTGCTGCCACGCAGGATGAAATACGGAAGATTATCGAGATAGAGATGAGCAGGTGAACGGAGCCGGGAATTATTATTTACTCTGAGTGCGACAGAAAATGAGATGTTTGAGTGGGAAGGGGATCTTCCACGACCCTCTGTTCGGACCATTGAGGATCTGCGTCCAGTCTTGGCCGACCCGTCGTGCGAAAAAAGCGGTCCTGCCTATTATATGTACCGCGATCTGGCAAAATCAGATGAGGATTTGACCTGGCTGCACAAGCACAACCTGCGGTATGATATCACCGTCATTCCCCCCCGCACACTCTGTGGGGAATGGGTAAAGACGAAGGGACATTACCATCCGAAAAATCCCGCTGGAATTGGATATCCGGAAGTTTACGAGGTTCTAGAAGGCCAGGGACATTATCTCCTCCAGTCAAGGCGATTTGATGATATCGTGATGGTCTCTGCAGATAAGGGGGACCTTGTTATCATCCCTCCGGAATATGGGCATGTCACCATCAATCCGTCACAGAATGCGACGCTTGTCATGGCAAATATTGTGTCATGTGCCTTCGAAAGTGAATATGGACCGTATGAAAAATACCATGGCGGGGCCTATTATGAGATGAGTAATGGACTGCTCCGCAAAAATTCCCGGTATCCGGAATTGCCCCAGGTCCGCAACATAGGAGCAACCTGTGTGGCTGATAAGTATACGTTCTGCAAAGGGCCCCTCTATTCACATATAGGGAACGAGGACGCACTTTCCTTCCTGAACTTTCCGGAAAACTACCTCCCAGTGTTTTCCGTTCTGCTTAAAAATTTGGTACAACCACGATAATATGGAGATCACCGGGGACATCTGCGGAGGGTGCCGGGCGAAGAGAGTAAATCCGAGCAGGGCGGCATGTGGCCTCACCCGGCGCGGGTTATCTTCCTGTACTCTCCCTGAGCGCTATATAGGGAAGGAGTGTCAGGAGATCTGATTCGATTCTGTCGATTCCAATCCGTTCCAGGAAACGGGCAGTTCTCTCTTTTGGTTCGGCATGTTCCCGGTAGTACTCGAGCAGCCTGTCGACCAGGTCGAGGGCATCATCCTTTGAGAGGTTCTCCGCAATCAGGGTTCCAAGAGAGGGTCTCCGTCCACTGTTTCCGCCAAATATGACGGTCCAACCTTCCGTGGTTCCCACAATGCCAACATCCCTGACATGACTTTCCCCGCAACAACGGAGGCAGCCGGACACCCCGAACTTGATTTTCGCGGGGAAGGGTGTGCCCCGGTATTTTTCCTCAAGCACAGCACCCAGCCCTAATGCATCCTGGGCCCCGTACCGGCACGTTTCAGTACCGAGGCAGGTCTGGACATACTTCACGCAGGGGGCAGTCTCCTTTTCGGCCAGATGACCGAGATCCCTGAAGATAGACGCTAGGTCCTTCTCCGGAATCCCGATGAGCATGAAACGTTGGCCAGAAGTGAGTTTGACCATGGGTACATGGTATTTCCGGGCAACTGACGCAAGCCGCTCGAGATCTTCAGGGGATACACATCCCCCGGGAACCCGGGTGACCACGGCAAACGTCTTTCCATCCTTCTGGCGGATTGCACCGGTATGGTGAGCCATGTGTCTCCTCTCAAAGCAGTTTTGTCTCCTCGGTAGGCTTGGGCACCTTGATCACAAGGACACGGAATACCGATGTACTCTCGTTGATCCAGCGGTGAGGAATCCGGGCAGGGCTCTCGACCAGAGTATCCTTCTTCACTGTTTCCCTCTCTTCCCCGATCTCGACAACGCCGGTTCCCTGCAGGACGTAGAATATGACATCGACAGGGGTCATGTGCTTTTTTAACGATTCTCCGGGTTGCAGGGTAATCATGACGACAACTGCATGGGGGATCTCGCAGAGCTTCCGTGCATCCACGTGGTGGGGGTTTGGGGAACTCTGTGCTTTTTTTGCATCAACAATCTTCATGGGATCTTCAATCCTCCTCATTTTTCATCAGCAGGGATGTTACGTATCCAATCGGCCTTCCTGACACGCGAAGAACAAGCCGGCGTTCACAGGTCGCAGACTTTACAGTCCTGGTTGCCGCAGGTGATGTTATCGACCTTCCACGTTAACGCCCATTTCTTGATATCACGGATAATCTCGATGATCCCAAGACCACTCTCTGTTAGCGTATACTCTGTCCGGACCGGGAATGCAGTTGCATCCACGTTCCGGGTGATGATCTCCTCGTCCTCGAGCTCCTTCAACCGCTCCGAGAGGACCTTTGGCGTTATCCCGGAAAGCGCATCGCGGAGCTCGGAGAAACGCCGGGTATACCTGTCGCCCTTATAGAGTTCAAGAATGATCAGGAGCGTCCAGCGTTTTGATAGGTACCGGACCGTCTGGCTGACCGTACATCCATCCTGCATGGTATGGTATTGGATACTCCTGGCTATTTATACTTTAGTATGTAAATGAAATCTTATATCAAAAAGAAATTGAGAGGAGATAGGTGATGTTCTGCTATCAGTGTGAAGAGACCGTGAAAGGGACCGGATGCACCATCAAGGGTGTCTGCGGAAAGGATGATGAGATTGCCGCGTACCATGACGTTCTTGTGTATCTCTGCAAGGGGCTCTCCTTGCGGAATCTCGCAGCGATGAAAAATGGGAAGGGTGATCCCTCTGCAGGCCTGTTTATTGCAGATGCTCTGTTCTCGACCCTCACCAATGTGAATTTTGATAAAGCACGGTTCTCCGGGATGATCCACCGGGCAGTTGAAATCCGGGACCGTCTCCCCGCAACGGGGATCACAGAACCAGATGCATGCACCTGGAAACCTGCTGGGGAAGCCGACATCCTTGAAAAGGCAAAAACTGTCGGGATTCTCGCAACAGAGGACGAGGATATCCGTTCGCTCCGCTCAACGCTCCTTTTCGGGCTCAAGGGGATGTCGGCATACTACACCCATGCGGCAATCCTTGGGAAGACAGATACCGCAATTACCGGATTTATCCAGAAGGGGCTTGCATCCATGCTCAAGGATATATCGGTGCCCGAAATGGTGGCGCTCGTGCTGGAATGCGGAAAGGTCGGGGTGGACACTCTTGCCCTGCTCGATTCGGCGAACACCTCGGCGTTTGGAAAACCCGAGGTAACCGGAGTCAAGACAACCGTGGGGAAACGCCCGGGGATCCTGATCACCGGTCATGACCTGAGGGATCTCGAGATGCTCCTAGAGCAATCAAAAGATGCAGGGGTTGATGTGTATACCCATGGCGAAATGCTCCCTGCACACGCCTACCCCACGTTTAAGAAATACTCCCACCTGTATGGTAACTACGGCTCTTCGTGGTGGCACCAGAAAGAGGAGTTCGAGCAGTTTAATGGCCCGGTCCTGTTTACGACAAACTGCCTGGTTCCCCCAAGGGACAGCTATAAGAACCGACTCTTTACCACCGGCCTTACCGGGTATCCCGGAGTCCCGCATATACACGCAGGTCCGGACGGGAAGAAAGACTTCTCCGGGATCATTGCCTTCGCGAAAACATGCCAGCCTCCGAATGCGCTCCCGGGGAGCGGGAAGGATCTGATTACCGGGTGCGCCCACGATGCCGTGCTCGCCCTTGCAGACAAGGTGGTTGCAGCGGTCAAGAGTGGCGATATTACGCGGTTTATCGTCATGGCCGGGTGCGATGGAAGGCAGAAGGAGAGGGCTTACTATACGGACTTTGCCAACGCGCTGCCGAAAAACACGGTTATCCTCACTGCAGGGTGTGCGAAGTACCGCTACAACGCTCTCGATCTCGGCAGTATCGGAGGGATTCCCCGCGTACTTGACGCTGGGCAATGCAATGACTGTTACTCCCTGGTCGTCATTGCACAGGCACTGGCGAAGGCATTTGGAGTCGGGATTCACGATCTTCCTGTCTCCTACAATATCGCCTGGTACGAACAGAAGGCGGTCCTGGTACTCCTGGCACTCCTCAGCCTCGGCGTAAAAGATATTACACTAGGGCCGAAACTCCCTGCATTCCTCTCACCTGCAGTGCTCGATGTGCTCGTGAAGCAGTTTGATATAAAGCCCAACACCACGATCCAGGCGGACCTTGCCCGCATGCTGAAGGCCTGAATCCAGACATTTTCTCTCATTGCAGCTGATGATGAGGATGGGAAAGGTAATTTGACATGGAATATACACAAGAATCTTCGGAATCGACCGGGAAGTCTGATAAAAAAAGGGACGATCTCAAAGGTCGGGTCCTGGCTCTCAGGGATCTGGTGAACTACCAGGATGGGGCGGTTTCAAGCCGGATGATCGTGAACCGGAAGGCCGGCAGCATCACGCTCTTTTCATTCGATGAGAACGAAGGACTGTCAGAACACACAGCCCCGTATGATGCGGTAGTTACCATTCTTGACGGCGAGTGCGAGGTCTGGGTTGCGGGAACCACCTACCAGATGAAAGAAGGGGATACGATAATCTTTCCTGCCAATGCCCCGCATGCATTATCCGCGATCACCAGGTTCAAGATGATGCTGACCATGATAAGGGAATAATCATGGCAGGAGATGAAAAAGACGGATATTACTGCTCGATTTGCGGAATACAAAAAGTGGGTGAAGGAACATGCTTGATCATTGCCCTGGATCCGCACACATCAGGACACCGACCCTGACGATCAAAAAATGTCCCCAATGCGGTGAGGAGATCGAGGTCTTCTCAAATGATGTATCGGTGAACTGCAGCAGGTGCGGATTCACCGTCTATAATGATCTCCTTTCCTGTGTCCAGTGGTGCAAGTATGCCAGAGAATGCGTAGGCGAGGAAACATATGCCAGGTTGACCGCAGGAAGACCCGGGGACCAGCCGTAGATCATCGAGAGTATGCACAGGCAGTGTAAGGACACGAACAGTACACCATTGAGAGATGAGAAAATTCCGGGAAAGGAACGAGTATGAAGCGAAAGATCATCAGTATCGACGAGGAAAAATGCACGGGATGCGGCCAGTGCATCCCTGACTGTCCTGAGGGGGCGCTCCAGCTTATCGATGGAAAGGCACGACTGGTGAGCGATCTCTTCTGCGACGGGCTCGGGGCCTGCATGGGAACGTGCCCTGAAGGCGCCATCAGCGTTATCGAGCGCGAGGCGGGAGTATATGATGAGAAGGCCGTGATGGCCAATGTTGTTCCAGGGGGAACAGCGGTTATCAGGGCTCATCTCGAACATCTCCTCGGGCATGGCGAAAAGGATTTGTACAGGCAGGCTATCGACTACTTGAACGAACATCATATTTCTGTCCCGGAGCACCGGATCGTGGGGTGTCACCCGGATATTGAACCGCGTAGTCATCCCTCTTTTACAGGATGTCCTGGAACGGCAGCCCGGAGCATTCCCCGAAAACCGGTCGCAATACCGGGTGAGCGAGATGGGAATGCAGTCTCTGAATTACGACAGTGGCCGGTCCAATTGGCCCTTCTCAATCCGCGTGCCTCCTATTTCGAGCACGCAGATATTCTCGTCGCTGCAGACTGCGTCCCTTTCGCGTATCCCAACTTCCACCGTGACTTCCTGCAGGGAAAGATTGTGATCATCTTCTGTCCCAAACTTGACTCGGATATTGATGGGTACATCAGCAAACTGAGTGAAATCTTCTCCAATCACGATATCCACTCTATCACTACCCTCCACCTGGAGGTTCCCTGTTGCAACGGAATCACCTACGTGATCAATCAGGCACTTGAAAAGTCGGGAAAGAAGATCCCTGTGAAGGATAGCACGATTACCATTGACGGGCGGATCATCTGATCCCCGCCTTTCCATATCACTCTGTATGCAGACCGGGATCATCCCGGAAAATCGATCCCTGTTCCTTTGTTCTTATGAAGGGGCCCTGTCCCAAACCATTGAGATTCCCTATCTCCCGAAGAGACGCTGTACCTTTCACCGATGTCCCGGATCTGGATGCCGGCAATGTCGGGATTCGGACCTCTCTGAAAAAGTATACCATTTCAGACATTGAAGACACCATGCATGAAACAGTGGATCACAGACATGATCGGGCTCGGAACGGGATTCTGGCTTTTTGGGTATATCCTCTCGATAGAGCTGTTCTTCTCTCCTTATGCGAGCAGCATGGGCTGGATCCTCCTTTCAGTCTGCACCCCGGTAACCATTGCAATAACGTGGTGGTGGTTCAGAGTCCGGGAACATCCGTGTGTGTATTACTGTAAGGTCGGACTTGTATGGACTGTCATCGCAATCGTGTTCGACTTCCTGTTTATCGTCGTGCTTCTCCAGGCTACTTACTATGGAGTAGATGTCTTTGTGTACTACACCCTGACATTCCTGATACCGGTTGGTATCGGGTGTTTCCTGATCGGAAAGCGAGGGAAGATGAAGATTCCGCTGCAGGAATAGATATCTGCTGGCCGTTTCATTACGCTCTAAAGGGGCGGCCTGGCACCCGCATGATGGGAATCCCCCGGTCTATACCTGGAATTCTCCCTCCCCCATGCACGCAGAAAAAACCTAGTAGTTCCATTCACCATCTTGTCATACGGAGTGCGGGTGAAATGATGGATGAACCATACGGATCCATGAACGAAGGAATGAATCCCGCGATCACCGTGGGTTATCGGAATACCGTCCCCGGAAGATTCCCCTCCCGGAACACTGCCCTCGGGGTAAACGCGGAAGCACAGGTCCCTTCCGGCATCCTGTGCCGGTTCGCGGCAGCGTATATCCTTGCGTCCCTTGAAAAGTTCCTGGCAGAATCAGGCGGAGTCCGGGCCGGCGATGACATCGAGCCCCTTCACAGGATGCGTGTGGCATCGCGGAGGCTTCGAGCGGGACTCCGGACATTCCGGGTGTGTATCCCTGGAAAGTATTACCGCAGGATCAACTCAGAAACGCAGGCAATCACACGGGCTCTTGGGGAGGCCCGTGATGCGGATGTGCAGATCGCGTTCCTGAAAAAAGCCAGGAAGAAGGCTTCTGGCACAAGGGGGCAGGCTGGTAAAGGTGGTGCTGACATACAGGATCCTCTTCTCGAAGCTATTGAGTTCCTGTATGGACGACTACGGAAGGATCGATCCCGTTTTCAGAAGAATGTTCTTGTGGCCCTTGAAAAGGTTGAGAAGAAAAATCTTCATGAATTCCTCGACCGGGCAGGACTGCCGCACTCGCCAGCTACGAATCGTCGGAGGCAACGAAATCCAAGTTCCCTCACGTGCCTGGCAGCAGATCAGATCGGGCGGTGTTATGCAGATCTTGTGGCCTATGAACCATGGCTCCAGTACCCTGACGCGACTGCGGAGCATCATGCCATGCGGATCGCAGCCAAGAATCTCAGGTACACGATGGAGGTCTTTGCGCCGGTCTACCGCCTGGGTCTCCGGAAATATATCTCAAGAATTGCCCGCCTCCAGAAGCTCCTGGGAGATCTCCATGATACTGACGTCTGGATCGACACGGTTACCCTGCTTCTCTTAAAGGAGCGTTCCCGTCCGCGGTCACCCAGGGATTCAAACCGTCCCGGTCCGTCTGTGATTGCAGGCCTGAAGGTATTCCAGAATCACAGGGAGAGGGATAGGAAGAGATTGTACAGGAAAGCAGTCCAGCACTGGAATTCCCTCTCCAGGGCACATTTCTGGGAAGACCTCACCCGCGAGGTGCTCGAAAACCAGCGGGTAAGGTACAGATACCAGAGTTCTCTTTCGGATACAGAGGTGAGAGAGAATGTACAGAAGGCCATGCGAACCTGCCAGGAAATCGAAGCACATTCACGGCACGTCGCCATGCTCTCCCTTCAGTTGTTCGATCACCTTATGGAAATCCATCACCTATCAAAGAGAGAACGCACATGGCTCGAGTTCGGTGCCTTTCTCCACGATGTAGGTCTTAAAGAGGGTAAGAAGGGGCATGCAAAGCGGAGCAGCGCTCTCATCTCTATGGATGAACGGTTGCCTTTCTCAATCCTGGAAAGGGGAGTGATAGGGGTGCTTGCGCACTCTCATCGGGGCAGGGGCTCATTCGGACGATCAGGCTTTTACAGGCTCCTTCCCGAACAGGAGCAGTATGCTGTGCGTGTGGCAGCCGGAATCCTCAGGGTGGCAGATGGGCTTGACGGAACTCACCGGGGAAAGATCGAATCCCTTGCATGCGAAGTGTCGGCAGATGAGATCTGCCTCACCGTGTCCGCCAGATCCGACTGCTCGCGGGAGATCTCTATGGCTCTGTCGAAGGCCGATCTGTTCGAGCACACGTGTATGAAGATCCTGAAGATCAGACAGGCAGCTCCCTTACAGGGATCCCCCTGATCCCCGAACCGGCCGGCATATCCCCAATCCTTCTCTCGCAAAGGTGCCATTCCACTCCGATACCACAGGATCGCACTATTTTCCAGGGACGGGATGAGAACCAGTCCACTATGATCTCATAACGTCCCGCTGGAGTGTTCTTCACGTACATAGTGAAAGGGGAAGACGCCAGGATTGAACCGCCCGGTTCAGACATGGGATGAATCATTTCCGTTCAGGGAGTGGAGGGACCATCCGATATTATATCATCTCCATATGATCGCTCTGCCGGGGACACACCTACAGGTGCCTCCACTGAGACGAGCCAGGTGAACGACACCATGAGATGGACATACTTCCTAAGTGCCATTGGTTGCCTCTTCCTTGTTGCAGGGATCGCCCTGCCAGCCGCGGCTGCACACCCGTGGCAATCAGGGAAGATGAATAGCCACAAGGCAGGGATCGACGAGAACCTCACAGAAGAACTCTGGTCAATCCACGGCACGTACCGCATACAGGCCTATACACTCCACAGGGCTGAGGGCGGGGAGGTCGTTTCAGCGCTCGGAAGATATGGGTACAATACGACGGACCTCAACCGGATACTACACGATATCGAGGCAATGGGTCCGGAATTACAACAGGCCCTTGATGAGAAGGACCGCGATGCACTCCATGCTGTGAATCACAGCCTCCGAAGTGCCTGGAGGGATTTCCTGAAAACATTCCGGAGGGTGATCGGCGCAGAGTTCTCCGAATAAGACATTCATTCCTCTTTTGGTGTGAAAATGGCTTCAACCTTTTTCACACCATGCCACCTTGTGCTCATCCTTGAAATTCTTCTACCCTGATCCTATCCGGGAATGGATTACCCGAGAGACCGGAATGTGCAGAAGTATATTAAAAATATATCATTTTACAATTAAATTCAATAAATAAATTAAATAAGGCTAACAAAATGCAATTAGGAAATTATTAAATTTAAAACTGTTGTATTCCTCCATTAGTCACTCTTCATCGATTAACCTTCGGCATTCCCCTGCAATACAGCGACTACCGCAAAGGAGGATGAAGATGTGGTTCCATTCCATCGGAGGTTCCAAATGAGGAAATTAGGATATGTAGTAGCCACACTTATGGTGTTGGCAGTACTTCTTGCAGGATGTACCAGCAACACCCAGAATACACCCCCCGTATCACAGAAGGCTGAGACTAGAGTCATTACCGACATGGCTGGCCGGCAGGTCGAGATACCGGTTGTCATCGAACGTACCGCTTTCTTCGGTGGTCCAATCGGACAGGTTCCCTATATCCTCGGGGTCGAGGACACCGTAGTCGCGACATCAATCGGGAGCAAGAATTCGCAGCTTCTGAACATTATGGATCCCGAACTGAAGGGTGTTTCAGCTCCTCGCCAGACAAACGGAATCATCAATATCGAGGAACTGATTAAGTCAAATCCGCAGTTCGTCATCGCAGGGACTGTTGATGGAGGAATCGTGGAGAAACAGACTACGCTCCCCGTGGTTTACTTCTTCGATAGTTCCGACGGAACGGCCCAACAGACCAAGGATGAAGTGACGTTCATCGGGTATATCTATGGAAAAGATGAGAGGGCCAGGCTGTATGGTGATTACATGGACAGGATGCTCGCACTGGTGAGATCCAGGGTCGCGGATATACCTCCAGGTGAACGGAAGGTTCTCTATAACGGGTATGACCCAAATCACCTCATCACCTACGGAGGGGACACCTACATGCAGGAACGGATCGAGACATCTGGTCTGAAGAATGCAGCGCAGGAGATCAACACTTCAGGAGTAAAACCAGGAATCCATGCAGGTCTTGACCAAGTCTCGATGGAGCAGGTCTTGAAATGGAACCCTGACATCATCGTGATCGATTCAGGCACCCCCGAGGAGATGTACAGTGATCCAAAGTGGAACAGCATCAAGGCAGTCCAGAACAAGCAGATCTACCGCCTCCCGAACGGTGTCTTCGTCTGGAATCGTCCCAGTGCTGAATCGGCGGTCTTGCACCCATTGTGGATGGCAAAGATTGCCTATCCTGAACGGTTTACTGATATCTCCCTGGAGCAGGAGGTCAAAAAATTCTACCATGATGCGTTCATGTACGATCTCACCGATGAACAGGTGAAAAAACTCCTGTCAGGAGAATATGCCTCGGCCATCAGTGCCGGGAAAGGCCAGGCAAACCAGACTTCCATGGGCAACAGGTAATCTCGATTTCCCTTGAGTGGATCCATCCACTCTTTTCCTGATGATGGGAGTTTCGGGTGGATTTTCAACGAACCAGGGGAATGCGGGTTGGTGAAGGGACCATGGTGAAGCATCAGGATGGAAAGAGGCAATGGGGAAAGGAGAACTACTCTCTTTTGAGGGTAGCCCTCATAGTTCTCCTTGCTATAGTGACCGTCATATCGCTCATGGTCGGAAGATTTGAGGTATCCCCCACAGATGTGGTCACGGCAATCCTTTCAGTGTTTTATCCCGCCCCTGATTTGTCTCCTACAATCAGGAGTGTCATTGTGGATGTCCGGCTCCCAAGGGTCATCGCCGTCATCCTTGTCGGAGCGGGTTTATCCGTTGCCGGGGCTGCATTCCAGGGGCTTTTCCGCAATCCGCTGGTCTCACCCGATATCCTGGGAGTCTCAGCCGGTGCAGGATTCGGGGCGGCCATTGCCCTTCTCGTGACTGAGAATATCTTTGTCACCCAGGTGATGGCATTTGTCACCGGCATTTTCGCAGTCGGACTCGCATATGCCATAAGCCGGGTCTATCGTGTTACCTCAACACTCACACTGGTCCTGGCAGGAATCGTGGTGGGTGCACTCTTCCAGGCTCTCACGTCCCTTGTGAAATACGTGGCGGATCCTTTCAATAGGCTCCCTGCTATTGTTTTCTGGCTTATGGGATCTTTCAATCATATCTCAACGAGCGATCTCGTGGTGGCTGTTCCCCTCCTGCTTGGAGGAATCGGGGTCCTTTACGTCATCCGGTGGAGGATTAATGTCATTTCCATGGGTGAAGAGGATGCACGGGCGCTTGGAGTGAACCTTGAGAGAGAGAAGACGATCATCATCACCGCAGCAACCGTAATTTCAGCAGTTTCTGTTTCCATCTGCGGTATTGTCGGCTGGATTGGCCTTGTGATTCCTCACGTGGGGAGGATCCTTGTAGGACCTGATCACAAGCTCCTTATTCCTGCCGCAGCGCTTGTGGGCGCTTCCTATCTGCTCGTGGTGGACACGGTTGCAAGGACGGTTACGGTGACTGAGATTCCAATCGGGATCATCACAGCGCTCATCGGGGCACCAGTCTTTGCATACCTGCTCCGGAAGAACCAGACGGGGTGGAACTAACGGAAACGCCTCTCGAGATCCAGCACCTTTCGTTTCGTTACAGTAAGGGTGATCACGCAGACGTCTTTTCGGATGTATCGTTCTCGATTGGACAGGGAGAGATCTTCACCCTGATCGGTCCCAACGGGACCGGGAAATCTACCCTCATCAGGTGTATCGGGGGGCTCCTCACTGCCCATTCAGGAGAGATTCTGATCGAAGGTGAGGCGATCTCAAGAATGGAGACTGCCCGAACCGCCCGGATTATCGGATATGTCCCCCAGACACACCTGCCAACCTTCCCGTTTCCTGTAAGGGAGGTGGTTGTGATGGGCAGAACGCCTCATATGGGTATGTTCTCTTCTCCAAGCGACGCGGATATGCGTATAGCAGAGGACGCCATGGATACCGTTGGGCTCTCGCACCTGGAGGATCGACCCTGTACGGAAATCAGTGGCGGAGAATGGCAGCTGGTGCTGATCGCCCGGGCAATGACCCAGGAACCCCGCATCCTTCTGCTTGATGAACCCACATCACACCTCGATTTGGGAAACCAGATGAAGATTCTGCATACCATCAAGCGACTCTCCGGGAAGGGACTTGCAATCCTGCTCGCTACGCACTTCCCTGACCATGCATTCCTCATTTCAGGGAGGGTGGGTGTGATGAAGGATGGCGGGATTCCGCTCCTTGGATCTCCCGAAGAGGTGATCACCGAAGAGACGATGAGATCTGTATATGGTGTGAATGTCAGGATCTCAACACTCACCGGCGATGGAGGGAGGAGGATATGTGTCCCGCTCCTCTCTTCGGATAGGAGTGGTCAGTGATCGTGTATGAGTAATGCAGGGAAGGATCACCGGGCATGTCCTATGGTACGAATCATAGCGTTGAACATCTGGACTGATGTGATATGAATACCATGTGGTTCAGGACCATGTTGAGGATAAAGCAATGAATGATAAAAAAACAGATGAGGAATTTCCCGGTATCAACCTTCTAGACGAGGCGAAAGCTCGTGGTTTCGATACCATCGCAACGCAGGTATTTGCACCAATCTACCCAGTAATTGCGGATCAGGCAATGGACAGGACGAAGATCAGGCACGGTATCTGCGTAGATATAGGCTCCGGCCCGGGCCATCTTTCCATTGCCCTCGCTGCACGGTCGGATCTCAGGGTCTTTGCCCTCGATCCCTCGCCTGTTGCCCTCATGATTGCCCTGGAGCATATCAGGGATGCCGGACTTGTCAGGCGAGTCCTCCCGGTACTTGGTGACGTGCACGAGATGCCGTTTGAGGATGACACGGTCGACCTCATTGTCAGCCGTGGTTCGTGGTTCTTCTGGGACGATCTCAGCCAAGCTTTCAGGGAGATATTAAGGGTCCTTGCCCCTGGAGGATTTGCATATATAGGGGGCGGGTTTGGAAATGCATACCTTAAAAATGAGATTGATGCCGAGATGAAGAAACGGGAATCCGATTGGGAGAAGGGGGTCTCTGCAAGGCAGAGAAAGAACCGCCCGGAAAGGATACGGGCCGAATTCGAGAAAGCCGGGATTCAAGGATATCGCCTGATCCAGGATGAATCAGGACTCTGGGCATTGATGGAGAAGCAGTGATGAGAATATGAGCACAAAATGTAGTGTTTGCGAGATTGGATGCGAGATATCAGAGGGGGCCAATGGCCGGTGCGGGATGTACGTAAACCGGGGAGGGGACATTGCTGAACAGTTACCCGATTCGTACCTGGTCGAGTACCCGATCAGCATCGAAACAACCCCGTTCATTCACTTTTACCCCCAGGAAAAATTCCTCCAGGTCAGCACCATTGGGTGCAACCTTACATGCCCCGGCTGTGTATCTGAGCTGCTCACTCGGACAGTCCAGGAGTTTGCGCCATCCCTGATCAGGAAGACCCCTGAAACGATTGTACAGCGGGCAAAGGCAGAAGGATGCCGGGGTATCGTCTTTGCATTAAACGAGCCTGCCGTATCGTACCCATCCTTTATAAGGCTTGCAACTGCTGCCAGGGACTCAGGACTCCTGGTGGGATGCGCAACAAATGGGTATTTTACCAAATCCGCTCTTCAATCCCTGATCCCGTTCCTGGATGCCGCAGCGGTTGGCATCAAGGGTCCAAGCGAACATGCATACCGGCAGTGCGGAGCCCGGGCAGCTGAACCTGTGTTCCGGAATCTCGGAATCCTGCATGAAATGGGGATTCATGTTGAAGCGACCGTCGTTCATGAAAGAGGGGCTGAAGAGGATGTGATCTCCACATGCCGGAGGGTTGCTGATCTCTCTCCCGAAATACCCGTCCAGGTGATGCGGTTCATCGCATTCGGCCCTTCAAATCTCTCTCTTGAACCGGGCATCCGTGAATCAGAACGTCTCTGTGATCGGATACGCGAGTACTCGCAGTATGTGTATCTCTTCAATTCGCCTGGATCATCCTATCTCAATACCTGCTGTCCCCGCTGTGGCACCCCCGTTGTCATACGGGAGCTGCACGGTCCGATGGGAGCACGGGTTGTACACCAGCAACAGAACTGGGTATGCCAGTGCGGATACCATCTGCCATTCACGGGATCATGTGCCGCCGTATCATACCAGGAGGAGGGAATGATGGGGGGCTACAGGCCTACGAGGGCACTGGAAGTTATCAAGGCTATCACCGCCTGTCTCGGAATCGATGATGAGCAGACGAGTGCCAGGGTCTGGGTGGACTTTGTATCCCGGAATTACATTGATACTCTTCACAAGAAGATACAGGGAATCGAAACGTATTACGAGATCATCACCCACCTTGCTCACCTTACAGGGCGGGAAGAGGAAGCGGATGCCCTTATCGGGTATCTAAGGGACAAAACTTCAGAGATATTTGGAATGGTAGAGGGGTTATCCCGGCCAAAAGTCCTGTACGTCATGGGTCTCCCCCTCTTTGCCTTAAACGAAGACAGGTTTGAAAACAATCTTGTGAAAAGAGCCGGCGGAGAGCCTGTCAATAAGAATTTCCCCCGGAAAGGGAAACCTGGGATCATGATCACTCCTGAACAGCTCAAACGTCTTGACCCTGAGGTCATCATGATTTCAGGATTCCTTTCAAGTCCTGTCGAAGACTCCTATGCTGTCTGCGAGGAACAGGCAATCGATATACGGGCAGTAAGAGAAAAGAGGATTTATACCATGCCACCTTCATGGGATTTCGGAAGTCCCCGGTGGATTCTTGGCCTGGCATATCTTGCCAGGACCCTGCATCCTGACGAGGTGAAAATTGACCCTTACCGGGAGGCAGACATTTTCTATCAGAGGTTTTACCATATGCCTTTCTCTGATGCAAAACCAAACCGCTCATTCTTCCGCCCCTCTGCCGAGAGTTGAAAATCTTCTCATCCTTTTCTTTGTAATGAATCAATGAACAGTATTGGTGGCTATCGTGGTGCCTGCGCTCCTGAAACCATGAGAATGATCGTGAAGATATTGCGAGAACGGGACTGAACAACCAGGTGTCGAGGTATCCCTTTCACGGTCCATTCGGGGATTTTTCCGAGCTTTTTTGTGATATGTGAAAAGAATTTAAACTATATTGAAACAACAGGACCATGATATACATGATCCGCATAAACCGCAACCACACCATACTCGCCGCATTGCTGCTGGTGCTCCTGGTGGTATCCTCAGTAGCCGTTGCGGCTCAGATACAATTTTCATTCCGGGAGAGATTTTCAAAAAATACTCAATCATCCTGCACGACATGTAACCAGTGCCAGAGTTGTTCATCGGATCAGTCGTTCTCATTCCACAAGAATATCCCCTCCTCGATCCAGGACAAGATGAGCGTCATCTCTTCATTCAAGGGACTGAACATAACCCCCGCAAAGACACGCACCAGCAATCATGGCTGGAATGCAATCACCAACCCGCCGTTCGGATGTCCTGCGGGTAAATGTGTGTAATCTTCCCACCATATTTTTCTCAATTGAGTTTCTTAAAGGAGCAATTTTTCATGGGAGCTGAGATGATATGATAGGGAGTCAGTCATTTTTTCGAGTGCCTTCTCAATGGAGAATGGGATTTGGATAATCGCTTAATCCATCAACAAAGCATCAATTGGAAATATTTTTCCCGCCCCCGACCTTGCTGCACGGGGTACTGGCCGACGATCGGGGAATAGTATAATTACTGGGTATTCTCAATCGCTAACAACTGAAATACTCAGTGTTGAATCCCCATGCCGCATCAGGAAGAGACCATTGACTTTCGTGCTCTCGTCGAATACATTCCAGACGCGATCATCGTCCACGATCTTGAGGGTAAGATCCTGTATGCGAATCCTGCTGCGCTCTCGCTCGCGGGGGAATCCTCACTCGAAGACGCGATGAAGCGGTCTATTTTTGATCATATCCCGTTAGGGATTGGCGAACTGGGTCACCAGGCTATAGGGAAATTGCTTGAGGGAGAAGCGGTCCCTCCCATCATTGCACCACTCTTCCTCGTTCATGGCGAACGCATCGACGTCGAAGTGACGATTGGCCTCCTCAATACCGGGACCCGCCCGTTGATATGGGTGATATTGCGGGATATGACCCTTGGGAAGTCAGCGGAAGATATCCTCAGGGAAAGGGTGGAAACCGAACGGGCGCTCATCAACACGCCTGCCGAAATAGCCGTTCTCCTGGATGATCATGGCGTAATCCTGAATATCAACGATAATTACGCAAAGATACTGGGGAGAAGCTCCCAGGATCTTCTGGGAGCGTCCCTCTGGAACCTGCTGCCACCTGATATCTCAGTCTACAGAAGGAGCTACTTTGATCAGGCACTCCGGTTGAAACAGACCGTTCGCTACGAAGAGTACCGGGATAACAGGTGGTATGACTGCCTGGTCAATCCCGTTTTCTCAAAGGAGGGGAGAGTCTTCCGCGTTGCGATTGCAGGACATGATATTACCGAGAGGAAACTGGCAGAGAAACAGCTCAAGGAATCATTCAATACCCTTAAAAAGAGCAATGAAGACCTGGAACTCTTCGCTCATGTCGCAGCCCATGATCTCCAGGAGCCGATTCGGACAATCGTTGTATACTCACAGATGCTTCTTGCGGAACATGGGGATGGGATACCACCACGTGCGAAGACGTACCTGAAAAATATCGAACACGCGGGTCTCAAGATGCACCACCTCGTCAGCGATCTGCGCAAATATTCCGACGTCCGGGCACGGGAGATCCCCCGTGAACAGACAGACCTTGAGGGAGTCCTTGGATTTGCATTGAAAAACCTCCAGGCCGCGATTCAGGAGACGGGGGCCTCCATCACTCACGATCCCCTCCCCACGCTCCCTGTTCATAGGATCCAGATAGTCCAGGTCTTCCAGAACCTTATAGAGAATGCCATCAAGTTCCGGAAAAAAGGGGTGTCACCTGTGATTCATATTTCAGCAGTTCCAGGAGATGACATGTGGCAATTTGCAGTAGAGGACAACGGCATCGGGATCCAGCACCAGTATTACGAGAAAATTTTCGTCCTTTTTGAACGACTGAATCAC
This sequence comes from Methanolinea sp. UBA275, assembly GCA_002506105.1. Taxonomy (GTDB): domain Archaea; phylum Halobacteriota; class Methanomicrobia; order Methanomicrobiales; family Methanospirillaceae; genus Methanolinea_A. The sequence continues at coordinate 29,394 of DAWU01000017.1, forward strand.
AGGGATGATTATTTCGGAACAGGGCTGGGCCTCGCGTTATGCACGCGGATCATCGAACGGCACGGGGGCCGTATCTGGGTGAAATCGGAGATTGGACAGGGATCCACCTTTTATTTCACCCTCCCCGCGGGATAATCAAGGTAATTCACAGCCCCTTGAGAAGGTACAGAACTGGGATCCCAAAATCCGCCTCCGGGTCTTCCCGGACGAGGGAGTGAATCCTCGTGAAGCGTTCATGGTGCCGTACACCCCCGCAAGGAACGGCCCTCCTTACATCCGTGCAGTCGTGATCCGGATCCATCCGTCATGGCAGGTGGGAAAAAACCTGTTCTCTCCGGTCCTGAGCCTCTCCATCTCATCCATTGAGTGATGCGCAATCTGCTCACACCCGGAGGATGAGAGCATCCCATCCATCTCTTCCGGGCTGTAGGTGATCGTGTGCCCGAAATTGCAGTCCCTGTGGAGACTCCCCATATCCCCCGGGAGATATATCGCCTGTCCTCCCTGACGAGGCGGCAGGGGAGCAGTGAATCGAGGATGACCGCGTTCTTCAGGGATCCTGAGCAAAATATGGATAGAACCCTGGCGGAGACTCCGGGCGGGAGGTAGTACGAGATGCCCTCGAACACGACAACTGACGGGCGTTTGGGATCATACATGCCGGTCGCAAAAATGGCCTTTTCAGTCTCCTTCTTCTGATAGATATCAGTATGGACGCACCGGATCCTGTCTGCAAACTCTGGAGCAACGGCCCGGTAAATCTCCTGTTTCTCTTCCAACCCGGCGATATCTGTCTCGATCACCGATACAATCCTGTCGGGGTGCACCTCGAAAAGTTCGAGGGCGAGCGGTGATTTGCCCGCAGCGAGAAGGACGACCTGGCATTCACCCTCAGCATCAGACACCAAGGAGGTGGCAAATAACCGGATGAACCACTTCCTGTTCATCATGACCTCGGGATACCACGGGCAGATCAAATCGCATTCCTGTTTCATCCGGTGACTGGCTGAGAGGTCAAGGCGGGAACAGAAGAGAGAGGCGTTTCCAGTCCGGTACAGGTCCTTCGCCCACTCCATGACAAGTGCTGCAGTCGGTTCCAGTTCCAGGGATCCTGCCACATCAGGGAAAAGATCTGGCATCCGCATATATACAGGTGCTGGCCCACGTGGAAGAGGGAAAAATGTGTGAGAGTGGCTTTCAGCCGCACTACACTCATTGCAAGGAATGAGAGAAGGGAAACTCCCTCATTTCACATCGATGCCGTAGATGCCGCTCCCTATCCACCAGGTATCATCGACAGCCTTCATGTAGATGAGCTTTTGCACGCTCTCGGTTTCGTTCATCGCAGTATCCGGGAATAATGCCCTGGAGAACCCTGTGCCACTTTCCATTGCCTGTATCCCGACCAGCGTGGTCTTCATGCCGTACTGGTCGGCATACTCCATATGATTCATCCCGATTCCCGATTTCCAGAACGGGTCGGCAAGAAGAACTCCTTCGCTGGTTGATGCCCATACGAAGAGATCACCGGTGACAAAACGCCCTTCGGGATCGTTAATCTCCTCGAGGGTCTTCTCCTTTCCGTTCGCGTGTGCAAAGGCGACGGCCTCGTTCACCCGCTGGTACAGGTTTTCCCGCGTGAAATGCCGGAGCTGGATGCCTGTCAGGTTGCCATGAGTGATTCTGGTGTACTCCGGAACAATAATCCCCGAGAATATCCACCATGTATCGTCCACGGGCTCGGCATAGTCAATTTTCGGCACGAAGATATCTCTCCCGTTCGCATCGATTTTTGCGACGGTGTACAGGAACCCGCCCCCCTCTTTCGCGAGATCCCGCATCCCCCGGATTGTCTCGACACCGTCCGGGTCCTGATAGTTGATCAGGTTGATATGATACTTCGGAAGCTCGGCCGAATATGGCGGGGCAGCGAGGTTTGTACCGTTGTAATCGAATGCCATCATCACGAGTTCGCCCTTGATGAAGCGACCTTTTGGATCGTTGAAGGCTGCAAGGGCCTTCTCCTTTCCCTTCTCCCTCGCATATGCAACGGCATCCTTCACGTACATGACCAGATCTTCGACCCCGGGGGGCTGTGAGTACGTGTCGAGATTTGTTGACGGATATATCTCCCCGTCAGAGGCAAACAACCCGGCACCGACAAAATACGTCCCGTCAATATCCTCAACGACTGCTATCCTGGGTTCGAAGGCATTGCCTGTTGCGGGATTGCGGTAAGTATAACTCACGTATCCCCTCCCGAACCTGGCGGTCTCTGCCAGATTCTGAACGAGCGAAATCCCGAAGGAATCGGTCATGTTCAGGATGTTGGTCCCGACTGCCCCCGGTTCGCCTGCATCGGCAAGAAGTATCCCATCATAATCGATAGCAAATACCTGCACATTTCCGATGACGAACGATCCGTTCGGATCGTTGAACGCGGTAATCGCCCGCTCCCTCCCATGTTCGCGTGCGAATGCCGCAGCATTGGCAACGAAGAGGGCGAGTTCAGGTGTAGTGGCGATCCTTTCGGGGGATATGGATGGATTCATGCCGTTCGTCGTGGGAACCGGGATTGGGGTCCCGACAGGAGTCCCGGCGTTTGATCCTAGTGTCCCGGTGCACCCGGCAGCAAGGATTGCCGCGATCAGGAGCAAGGTAACAGGGAGCAGGTGCCTGATATCCATGCAGTACGGGTCAGTCCCATTGGGCAAAAGGATTGTGAAATCTGGTGGGGAATTTCAGGGACAAATCCCCTTTACCGTCTCCTGGCACCGTTGATGGCATAAAGATGAAGAAGGGAACGTGTGGCGGATTTGCGTTGTTTCGTCATAACTCCCCTATTATCATTACCCTCCACTCGGTGTTATGGAGACTGACGGTTGACCAGAATGTCTCTTTGCCGACAACCCTCCCGAAACCCGTGCTGTAAAACGAGTAGGTATCATACCCTGTGCGGTTTTCCGCCATACGCCCTGCAACCCTGGCAATCTCCGGGAATTTTGCGTACAGTGTCTCGTTGAAGGTTTCTCTTCCAACCTCGCCGGGATCGGGATCGTACAGGATGCGGGCGCCGACCTGAAGAACCTGGAACGAATAGGGCGTCCTGTTGATCTCATGGTCCACGATGGGAGTAATCAGATCGTACGGTACATACACCATGCTGGCCACCCCGAGAAATGTACCGTCAGGCGAATATACCGGGTATGCAACCGACATTCCTGTTCCATCCTGCGCAAGCGGGAAGAGATCACTCATCATGGGTTTTTTTGTCGAGAGAGCCACCCGAACCACGTCCTGGTCAGAAAGATTCTGCCCAAGCAGGATCTTTGCGTTCTCTGGCTCTGCCGCCCGAACCGTACCATTCCCGTCGTACGTGATGATGGTGAGGATGGCGGGATGGGATGCCGTTGCAGCCTTCAGTATTGTATCTGCATCGGGTCCGGAGATCCCAGATCTTCCCAGTGATACTGCGGTCTCTGACATGTTGGTGTCGAGCCCGATGAGCGAGTACCGGATGGAAGCGGTTACATTCTGGAGGTGTTGTTCCATGATTTCGTGGCGTGGCACCGGGATGTTCCCCGTCACACCCGGGTTCTCCTGCTCCAGGCATCCTGCTCCGATCAGGAAAAAAAGGATCACTACTCCGACCGCGACAAGGGTGAGCCAATTCATCTTCATGGAGGTTGGTGATCTGGAATGCTTATTGTTGCGTTTGGGGCATCCGGATGGAGATTTTCCCCGCAACCGTCAATCTACCCGAATGCCTTTCCGACCCCGGTCCCCAGAGATAGCCGTAATTGCTGATTCTTACTGTTTCAGCTGGAATGTATGGGTCATATTCGAGACGATATTACCATTCACGATAAGGCTTGCATCAATTTTGTACAGCCCTTCAAGAAGTCCCGAGCACGAGGAACAGTGGGGGAGCTGGTGGTCGTAGACAAATGTGTTTGGACCCGGTGAGAGAGTGAGAGGGATATCCTGGTTGAGCTGGAAGTGACCGTCCTCGTCCTGGATACCCCTGAGCCGAAGGGTCGCGTTGCCAGTCTCCCCATGTGAAGAGAGAGAGACCGTGATATTCATGACCTCGTGTGAATGGTAGAGATCCTTATCGGTGGTAACCGAAGTGATTCCTGCATCGCCAGTATCAAGGCATCCGGGCACTGAACAGGCTGCGATGATGATTCCGATTAGTGAAATTATAAGAATGCACCGTTGCATGGAGAGTGGTGTGATTTGATTGTAATTAATACCTGATTTTTTGCACTCATTATGCGAAGCCCGCCTCTCACCTGATCATGCGAGAGGCCAGAATGGACTGCGGATCGTCATGCTATTCCAGCGTGAAGTAGACGACCGTTCCCTTATCCACCTCGCTCTCGATCCATATCTTTCCGCCGTGGCGCTGGACGATCCTGTACACGATGGCAAGGCCAATCCCGGTCCCTTCGTACTCCTTTTCTTCATGGAGACGCTGGAATACCGAGAAAAGTTTTTTTGCATATCTCATGTCAAAGCCGACCCCATTGTCCCGTATGACATACACAGTCTTGCCTTCCTGCTCGTGAGAGTAGACCTCGATGAGTGCATGCGCTCTCTTCCTGGTGAACTTTAACGCATTTGAGATGAGGTTTGTGAATACCTGCTTGATAAGTGCCGGATCTCCGTCACATGGGGCGAGGGTCCCGACCCTTATCTCAACATTCCGTTGTTCCTGCTGGGATTTCAATTCCTCAAGAACCTCGTTGACGATCTGACCGGGGTATAACCTCTCTTTCTTAAGGGGCTGCCGTGACATCCGCGAGAAGTTCAGGATGGAATCTATGAGCTGCCCCATCTTCTGGGCATTCATCCTGATCCTCTCGAGGAGATCCCTGATCGCGGGATCGAGGGTTGAGGCATGCTCGGTCATGAGGATGGATGAGAACCCGTCGATGGCACGCAGCGGTGCCCGGAGGTCATGGGAGACCGAGTAGGAGAACGCTTCCAGTTCGCGGTTCGCAACCTCGAGATCTGCAGTCCTGACTGCAACACGGGTTTCCAGTTCTTCGTTCAACCTGCGGAGGTCATCCTCGACCTGCTTTAATTTCGTGATGTCGACGAGGATACCACGTATGCCAAGGATCTTCCCGTCCTTTTCGATAGGTGAAGAGTATACCATGCCGAAAAGCATCGATCCGTCTTTTCTGATCATCCGATACTCGGCACCAGGTTCTTTGAATCCCTCGACAACTCTGGAAAAATTCTGGATAGCCCTGATCCGGTCTTCAGGGACGATGACCTGAATGAAGCTGACCCCCTGCTCAAGTTCTTCGGGGCTGTAGCCGAACTCGTCGTACGCTGACCTGTTCACGTAGGTGATCTTCCCTTCAAGATCTATCTCGAAGATAACCTGCGGAAGCAGACTCGCAAGATCACGGAACTTCCTCTCACTCGCGATGAGATCCCCTTCGATCATCTTCTTTTCTGTCACATCTCTCCCGACTGTCTGGTATTCGGTGATCTCTCCTTCCGGGGAAAAGATTGCCCTGTCGTTCCACTGGAGCCAGCGTATGTCGTGCCTTGGGGTTAAAATCCGGTACTCAATAGACGCGGTCGGGTTCTGAGGCGTGAGTGACTGGTAATGCTTTCTGACACGATCCCTGTCCTCCCAGGCAATCTGCGGCCACATAACCCTTCCCATTAGTTCGTTGCATGGGGTCTCGAAATAATTGCAGTATGCGTCATTTATGAACACGTGCGTTCCATCCGGGAGGAAACGGGCAATCAGCTCGGTCTGGTTCTCCACAACAGTCCTGTAATTCTCCTCACTCTTCCTGAGCTCCTCATCACTTATTTGGAGCCGCTCGATCATCCCATTCAGGGTATTCACAAGCGATGTGGTACTCTCCTCGATCCGGGTGAACTCGACGATATCAGTCCGGGAGATTGTGTGGTCAAGGTCCCCTTTTGCGATGGTATCGATGTCGTTGACCATCTGTGTGATCGGCTTTGTGAGTACTCTCGAGAGAACAATCGCGATCCCGGCACTCATAAGCACTGCAATAAGCCCGACGAGGGAGTGATACAAGACAAGACTATTCAGCTGGGCTTTCATTTCGGACTGGTCATACACAAGCTCGATGATCCAGCTGGTATCAGATGCATACCCTTCTCCTGAAAGGTCGACGAGGAGGTATCGTATGATCGTCTCGTTCGCCGAATCAACCACTTCAATTGTTCTCCTCTCATCGACAACTTTCTGGACTTCCGGGGGAGCAGTTCTCCGGTTCTCGGCCATTTTTCCAATTTCCCTGCCAACAGTATCAAACGATGTATAACCGACGATATTGGGATTATTGTAGGCCATCTCACGCAGAGGTTCCTGGAACTGGATGGAGGGCCGCTCCCCGATTCCCTTTTCTGTCATACCGAGTTCGAGGATATACCGGTGGTCAGGTGTGGGCATGTAGGCATATTTCCGTAGATTTCCCGTTGCCACCTCGTAGACCACCCGGTCAGGAAAGAATCCCTCTTTTGAGAAGAGATCTTTGAGGAAATTGTAAGAATACGGCCACTGGCTGAAGTCGAGGTTCTGGTCGGGTTCAAAAGTGGTGAACTCCACCATGATCGATTCGTTGATGATATAGAGGTCCATGGTATCATTCATTACCTTCTTGAGACCCGGCAGATCCATCCTCGACGGATTCCGCCCAGCTTCTTCATACTCCCCAAGAAAGAGAGAAAAATCCTTCTGCATCTGAAAATTGAGCGAATTATCATACATCGCGTAAGATTCGTCCACTATCTTGATCGTCTGGATAATATCCTGTTCAGTCTGCTCCTGCATTGCACGGGCACTCTTCTGGTAGGTCTCTTCTGCCTGCCGGTAGTCGAAGTAAGTGATCCCGATCGCGAGCACGAGGATGAGAAAGATCATGGAAATGAGGAGATAGTGAAAGAATGAAAAGAGCGGTTGCCGAATCTCCCCCCTCCCTCCTCCATTTCCCGCCATATGGTCAGACTCCAAGAGTTCGCGGATTCCTGATCAGAATGGAGGGATGTCGCTATTTCCATGACAGGGAAGGACGCTCGAATATTTTGACTGCCGCTCTTCCCTCTCAAGGGAAGAATACGATAGTTCAGGGAATTCCTGTGCTATCTTCGTCTTCCCTTGTCCGGATCCCCCATTCGTCCCTTGCTTTATACTGATTCACATGCCGGATAAATCTGCTGCTGGTATCGGGATACCTCCACTTTCACTCCCCATATGGCAGAACCTGTTGTTCGTACGGGTGTGTGTAATTCCTCATGCACACAGAGCATGCACGCATCAGGTGCCCGGTTTGCCACTCTGCACTTGTGGCACCCGTTGGCGAAAAGGGGCTGTGGGAATGCCGGTATCACCTCTGCAGGGCTGTCTTTGAGGTGCATCAACGAAGTGCCCGCGACCAGGTGCCGCTCGTGAACGAGGAGGGGACGCTCCACCTCCTGGAAAAATGATTACCGGGGATTTTTATCACTATTTCTATAGTGCGTTTAATTCTCCATTTTTACAAAAAAGCAAGGAATATGAAAGGAAAAGGAAAAAATGTGCTATGAGTAATTAATAAAAAACCGTTTGGATGCCAGGAACAAGTTCTTTTTTCATACACACCCCACACATTGGTTTGGAGGGGATTTCATGGCATTTTTGGGCAAATCAGGGGTAATTTATATATACTATTTAAGCATTTATTGATTTGAGGTAATCAAGGTGGCAGATTTACCTATTGCGGCAGTCGTTAGGATTGCCAAGCAGAGTGGAGCAGAGCGTGTCGGTAGCGATGCAGCTGCTGCTCTTGTCGCAAAGTCAGAAGACTACATTGCAAACCTGGTAAAAGAGGCGAACAAGCTCGCGATACACGCCGGGCGCAAAACCATCAAGGAAGAGGATGTGGTGCTCGCGGCAAAATCTGCCTGAACACCTCCCCCCTTTTACATTGTCCTCCCTTAACCCAGGTTTCCTGAAAGGAAATCTTTTTTAGGATCCACTGGAGCAATCCGGATAGTGGAACAATCAGGGGTTTGGACACTCTCCCTCACGGGCTCTCCGATTTTTGCGAAGTTATAATTGTGTGAGAAGGCTGAACACTGGTAGCGAAGCAGCAGGATCTCAGACGATGACCTCGGATATACCGGATACAAAGCAGTTTGCCACGTTCTCTTCCGATGAAATTCTGGCGCATTTCAAAAGTTCCTTGCATGAAGGGCTATCGTCAGGCGAGGTGTCGCAGCGACTCGAAAAAGAAGGATATAACGAGATTTCTGCCAACCGGGTCCAGTGGTGGGAGATACTCCTCCGGCAGTTTAAATCAGCGTTCATCTACCTGCTCCTGATTGCTGCGGTTATTGTCCTTGTTATCGGAGAATACGTTGACGCTGCGGTCATTATCGGATTCGTGCTCATCAACGCAGCACTTGGATTCTACCAGGAATACAAGTCCGAGCAGTCACTCCGGGCATTGCAGCAGTTTATCAAGCCAAAGTGCAGGGTGAAACGGGACTCATCATGGCATACCATAGATTCCCGAAACCTCGTGCCGGGGGACATTATAAAACTCAGCACCGGTGATGTTGTCCCGGCAGATGTCCGGGTACTCAGCACACAGAACCTTGTCGTCAACGAAACCGTTCTGACAGGCGAATCTGTCCCGGTCACGAAAAGTCCGGATACCACTGATATACACCCGCAGACCATCTACGAATGCCATAATCTCTGTTTTTCCGGGACTTCGGTGGTCGGCGGTGAAGCCGTTGCCCTTGTCGTTGAAACCGGTGCCCGGACCGCGATGGGCACCATCGCACGGCTGACGGTGGAGACCACCAAGGAGAGCGAATTCTCCAAGGGAATTGGGAGGTTTTCCCGTTTCATACTCCGGATGATCCTCGTCACCCTGGTGTTTGTGTTCGTCGCAAACCTTCTCCTGAAAGGAGATTCCGTCGATCTCATCGAACTTGTGGTGTTTTCCATTGCGCTCGTGGTCAGCGTAGTCCCGGAAGCTCTTCCTGTCGTGACAACGGTCTCCCTCTCCCGGGGCGCACTCCAGCTGGCAAAGCAGGATGTGGTGGTCAAACGGCTCACGGCCATCGAGGATATCGGCAGTATCGAGGTTCTTGCCACGGACAAGACAGGGACGCTCACCGAGAACTCGCTCTCTGTAACAGAGGTATCACCCGGAGCGGATTTCCGACTCCTTTCCTTTGCAGCGCTGACTGTAGCGGAGACAGAGGAGAAGACTGAACCATTCGATATTGCCCTCATCGACGCGTCTTCGCGTCTTTACAGCGGTGAGAACCCGCCTGTCGAGCGACTGGGCGAACTGCCGTTCGATCCGCAGACCCGCAGGAACGCAGTGCTGGTTCGCACACAAGACGGACTCGTAATCGTTGTCAGGGGAGCACCCGAGGAGATCCTCAGGATATGTCCATCACTCCCTGAGTCCGAACACGAAACTCTTCTCTCCTGGCTCACTGCCAAGGGGCGGGCCGGTGAAAGGACAATTGCGATTGCAACCCGGGCGGTAGCGCCCGATATCACGCACATTTCACCGGATGATATCCGAGATCTCGAATTCCGTGGAGCAATCGCGTTCACCGATCCGATCAAACCTTCGACACACCGTGCAGTGGAGAAGGCAAAGGAGCTAGGGGTCGCGATCAAGATCATCACGGGAGACAGCCCCGAGGTTGCCGGGGCGGTCGGCGTCAAGATCGGCCTCCTTGATGACCCGACCCGCGTGATCAGAGGCTCTGCCCTGATAGCAATGTCCCCTGCTGAGCGTGAGCAGGCGATTCTTGACTACGCGGTCTTTGCCCGGATTACACCCGAGCAGAAATACGAGATCATCCAGACTCTCCAGAGAACCCAAACAGTCGGTTTCCTCGGGGAAGGTATCAACGACGCACCCGCACTCAAGCTCGCAGGGGTATCGCTCGTTGTGGACAGCGCCGCAGAGATTGCAAGGGAAGCAGCTGATATTATCCTCCTTCAGAAGAACCTCGAGGTGATCATTGAGGGGATCCGGAGCGGGAGAGGAGTGTTTGCCAACAGCGTCAAGTACCTGAAGGCGACACTGGCCTCAAACTTCGGGAATTTTTATGCAATGGCAATCGTTTCGCTGTTCATCCCATTCCTGCCAATGCTGCCAATCCAGATCCTGCTTGTGAACCTGCTCTCCGATTTTCCTATGATCTCGATTGCCACCGATACCGTGGATGAATCAGAACTGGGCATGCCGGGCAGGTATGACCTGAAAGAGATCGTGCTCATCGCGACGCTGCTCGGTGTCATCAGTACCGTCGATGACTTTGCATTCTTTGCCTTCTTTGTAGGACAGGGTGCCCAGGCACTGCAGACCAACTGGTTCATTGGGAGTATCCTGACTGAGCTCGTATTTCTCTTCTCTATCAGGACAAAACTTCCCTTCTACAGGGCGAACCGTCCATCATCCTATCTCCTCGGACTGACTGCGGTTGCTGCTGCAGCAACCATTATCCTGCCATTCACTGCATTCGGGCAGGAGGTGTTCTCATTCACCCCCCCATCCCTCCCGGCTCTCGGGATTATCCTTGGACTCGTCGCGGCATTTTTTGTGACTGCAGAACTGGTTAAGATTTTCTATTACCGGTATGCTGGGGGGGTGCCTGCAAAGGCCTGATCGTGGATGGGTATATTCTCATCCCCAGATCGGGTCGTCACCAAACCGTTCCATCCAGAAATCAGCGGGAGACTGTTCCAGGTCTTTTAAGAGATCTTCGATTCGGAATGAAAAAGTGTGGTTCATGCAATAATCAACGAGGAGATCGTACGCTGTCTTCAACCTGATGGTCATCTCGTGGGAGGTTGCAGCATCATTCTCCGAGACGTCGGGATGCCATTCCTTGATGCACTCGTGATACCGGATTCTGATCTCATTCAGGCTTGCCCGGTCGTGTATTCCCAGCAGACCGGCAGCATCTCTCAACACCTCCGCGGTGATCTCCGCCATAGGATAGTGTTACCGCTGCCATCCCGATAAGCATTATTCAAATACCAAAAACGATCTCTTTTTGGCCCTGTTCAACAGATCATCTGAAACACGTTCCGATGCGGGGCGCCTCACTCTTCAGAAAAGGCCGGCATGCATTGGGAGGTTACGGTACAAGAGATCCATGACCGGAACACCGCCACTCATCTACCTGAACAATGCCGCAACCAGCTGGCCGAAACCTCCTGAAGTTCTGGAAGCGATTACAAAATCGCTATCTCTCCCTGTTTTCGGATCAGGGAGGACCACCGGGAGCCACGGGGAGGATTATGTCCTTATGGCTCGCGAGGCACTCTCCAGAATCCTTGGCGCAGATCCCCCCGAGCATGTGATATTCACCCAGAATGCGACCGATTCCCTGAATATCCTTATCCAGGGGTTTCTGACCGGGAAGGAGCATGGATGCCAGGTGCTCACAACAGCACTCGACCACAACTCGGTGCTACGACCCCTCACCGAGTACGAACAGCAGCATCGGATCCGGTTGACAGTCCTTCCATTTTCGAAGGGCTATGTCGACCCTGATTCCATCGCATCAGCGATTGGGCCGGATACGCGGCTGATGGTCATGACCCACGGGAGCAACGTGCTCGGGTCCGTCCAGGATATCCGCACCATAGGGGAGATCCTGCATGACAATGGGGTATACTTTATCGTCGACGGAGCACAGACTGCAGGACATATCCCCATAGACCTTTCAACGCTTCCCGTTGATGCCTATGTCTTCACCGGGCACAAGGGTCTCCTTGGCCTGCAGGGCACCGGGGGATTTTATGTGAGGGATCCGGAATCAATCGCACCGGTCAGGTTCGGGGGGACGGGGACAGATTCCTTCTCACTTCTCCATCCCCGCGGGATGCCTGAGCGGTTCGAGGCAGGGACCCACAACTATCCCGGACTTGCGGGTCTTGCAGCTGGAGTAAAGTTCATCGAAGAGACCGGGATTGCCACCATTGAGAACAAGGCAGCGAGGCAGGTGTCCTGCCTCATCCGGGAATTAAGAGAGGATCCGAATATCACCGTCTATCAGGACGACCCAGCGCTTCCGATCATCCCGTTCAACATCAAGGGCCTTCAGAATGATGATGTGGGGTTCATGCTGGCAAGGAGATATGGCATCATTGCCCGGACAGGGCTCCATTGTGCCCCCCTCCTGCACAGGGCAATTGATGGGGGGATGGGATGCATACGGCTCAGCCTTTCGTGGTTCACTACCGATCAGGAATGTAGCATAGCGGCGGATGCGATAAAGGAGATCGCCAACCATGCGGATAGTCAGGTCAGTCCGGCATAAACTCTGTGCGGATGGCTCCTTCATGAAGGAATTTCTCCTCGACACACCGGTCACGAAGGAGTTCTTCGCCTACCTTGGGGCGTTCGGGCAGGTAGAAGCCCTGCCCAACCTCGGAGAAGGGTTCTACAAGTTCGAGAAGCCCGACTGGTTCTCCATCAAGGGATTTGCCGGAGATACTACCGTCGAGGTCAGGTTCAAAAAGGAGGTGATAGACCTGACGGTGGATTTTGTCTATTCCCTCTTCTCCACCTATCACGAGGGGAAGATCGACTCATCCGTGCTGAAACGGAGGGAGGAGGCTATCGGGGTGAAGGTCCGAAAGCACCTCTATGGAACTTGAGGTGGGGGGCGGGTTCATGCCGATCGATATATTCGAGGAATACGCAGAGGATTACGACCGTTGGTTTGACGAGCACCGCGAAGAATACCTTGCGGAACTTGCCCGCATCAGGAATATCCTTCCTGTTCCCGACTCCCGATCGATCGAAGTAGGGGCCGGGTCTGGGAGGTTTGCGGGACCGCTCGGGATCAAGATCGGAATAGAACCTTCGGGACGACTGGGCAGGATGGCCCGGGACCGCGGGATTGAGATCATCCGGGGCCGGGCCGAATCACTCCCTTTCAGGGACGGGTCATGTTCATCGGTGCTCCTTGTCACTGTAGTCTGCTTCCTGGATGATCCGGCATCTTCATTTTCTGAGCTCAACCGGGTTCTTCAATCCGGAGGGCCACTTCTCATTGCATTCATTGAACGTGGCGGAGATATCTACCAAAAATACCTGAATGAAGGCGGGAAGGGGAGATTCCTCTCACGAGCACGTTTTTATTCAAGGGAAGAGATCAAAAAAAACCTTCGGGAAACTGGCTTTGTAATAGAGGGAATCGACTGCAGGCTCGGATTCTGTACAATTTTCGCACAAAAAGACCTGCTGTAATACCCCGGTATGAGTATTATCTCGCGGTTACCCTGGGAAACAAGTGTGAAATATTAGTCATTATTACATTTCGTAACTATTTTTTCCACCCAAATTTCAAAATATAATGATTTAATATGCCAGGAAAAAACAAATAATTTAATTACTCACACTATAATTAATAAAAGTATGAAATCTTCTTTGCCGATATTCCTGGTAATTGCCGGGATTGTCACTGCAGGACTTCTTTGTGCAGGGTGTTCCACGCAGTCTTTGGCAGGAGCGGTCCCTGTCGCAAAGGAGACCCATACTGTCGTTGATATGATGAACCGCACGGTAACCCTCAGCGAGGATCCGGGGAGGATCATCGGGCTAGGTGCCGGGGCGCTCCGCATGATCGTGTATCTCCAGGCTGCGGACAGAGTTGTGGGTGTCGATCTCCGGGAACAGGATGCCGCGAACGGATCCGTAGTCGGAATGCCATCTGGCATTGACAGGCCTTACAATATTGCCCACCCGGAACTCGCCGGCCGCCCCTTTGTTGGGGCGATCGCTGGTGATCCTGAACTTATTGCGGTCCAGAATCCTGACGTCGTGTTCGTGACCTTTGTGACAGGGAAGGATGCCGATGCACTCCAGGAGAAGAGCGGAGTCCCGGTGGTCTCGCTCGTATCAGGGGATCTCGGGAAGAACCGCCAGGCATTCTATGGATCGCTTCGCACCATGGCAAAGACGCTTAACCGGGAGCAGCGTGCAGATGAAGTGATCGCGTACATCAATGCGACCCTTGCCGATCTCCATGCAAGGACAAAGGACATTCCGGCCGGGGAGAAGCCGTCGGTGTATGTCGGAGGCATCGCATTCAACGGGGCCCATGGGTTTCTTTCCACCGAGCCTTCCTACACCCCTCTCGCCATGGTGAACGGGGATAATGTTGCGGCCGGTGCAGGTTCCGGTGGCCAGATCATGATCGACAAGGAGAAGCTGCTCTCCTGGAACCCTGATGTGATCTTCGTCGACGAGGCCAGTTTGTTCCTTGTACGCGAGGACCTGAAAGACCCAGTCTACCAGTCGCTCGATGCCATAAGGGAAGGGAGGGTGTTCGGCGTGATGCCCTACAACTGGTATGCGAATAACTATGACACGGTGCTTGCCGATGCCTATTACGTCGGAAAGATTCTCTATCCCGAGCAGTTTGCAGATATCGACCCGGCACAGAAGGCAGACGAGATCTACACAATGCTCGATGGTAAACCGGTGTACGCCGACATGAAAGAGATCTTTGGGGGTTTTGCCCCGGTTGATGAGATCACCGTATGAGAGGGATCCATGAGCCTTGAACCCTCCGGCGTCTCGTCACTCGACAATACCCCTGCATCAGGGAAAGAGAATCCGCTCGCGTTCCTCGACCAGGCACTCGGCGGGCTTCGATGTTTCCAGGCATTTCTCGCTGCGTACGATATGGGGCTCTTCGATGCCTGCAAAGAACCGGCCCTTCTTGAGACCGTTGCTGCGGCTACAGGATGCACTCCGGGGATTGCAGGACCGCTCTGTGAAGGGCTCGTGCGTTCAGGACTTCTGTCGAAGGATAAGGAAGGAAGATTTACAGTCACAGAATATACCAGGGATTTCTTCCTCCGCGATTCTCTCTTCAGCCAGAAGGCTGCCATTGCCCAGATGCGGGAGTTCGCATCCCTGTTTTTAAGACTCCCTGTTCTCCTCACCGAAGGCCCGGTCGTATATCCCCGTGGGAAGCAGTTCCGGGAATCGATCATCCCGGCCATGGCGGAACAGTGCCGGTGCGGACTCGTCCAGCGTGTTGCGGGAATTGTAAGCCGCATCCCCGAATTTCCAGCCGCAAGGAAGATACTCGACCTTGGCGGGGGACATGGCCTGTATTCTCTTGCTTTGATCAGGAAGAACCCTGATCTTCATGCGGTGATCTTCGATCTCCCTGATGTGACCGATGCAACCCGCGAGTTCATCAGGCAGTATGGAACTCCCGGGAGAGTATCCACCCATGCAGGAGACTTTTTCCGCGATCCGCTTGGCTCTGGATATGATATTGTCTTCTCGTCATCGAACCCCTCAGGGAAGATGCCGGCGCTTATCCCGAAGATCAGGGAAGCCCTGAAACCCGGAGGCCTTTATCTCAACAAGCAGGTGATCGACAACGCCGAACAGGATCCCTTCTCCGACCTTGAATGGAACCTCTGGGTATTCGAAGGGATGCAGAAGCAGGACCGCAGGTTCCGTTTCGAAGGGAGTGTCCCCCTCGAGGAATATAACCAGAGGCTGCGGGAATCGGGATTTATTGTCCGGGATACTGTCCCGGTCGACGCCCGCTCTGTGATGACCATCGCCCAGAAAGAGCGACCGTGATGAGAGACGTCCCATGCACCTGGAAGTGAATACCTCCCCAGAACCAGACGGATACCTGCACTATATACGACAAAAGGGCCTCTTCATTGCGGCCGCCGGACTCTGTCTCATCCTGCTGGTCCTGGTAGCGATTGCGGTCGGGAGCTCGTTCATCCCGATTCCCGAGATCGCAGCGGTATTCCTTTCACCATCAGGGGGCGGGGTATCGAATATCGTCATGAATGTCCGGCTTCCGAGGGTGCTCTCAGCGGTGATCGCGGGTGCCGGGCTTGCGGCAGCAGGCGTTGTCATGCAGTCGGTGCTCAGGAACCCGTTGAGTTCTCCCTACACGCTCGGCGTGTCGCACGCGGCAGCATTCGGGGCAGCGTTTGCAATCACGGTACTGGGTGCCGGCTCGCTCTCCCACTTAATCTCGGATTCTGTGGTCGTCAGGAATCCCTATATCGTCACCATATGTGCATTCGCCGGTGCAATGTGTGCAACTACCGCGCTCCTCGTCGTGGCGAAATACCGGAGTTCGCAGCCTGAGGTGATGATCCTTGTCGGGGTAGCCCTTGCAGCGCTTTTCACCGCGGGGACCACGTTCCTCCAGTACTTCTCATCAGCAGACCAGATCGCCGCGATCGTGTTCTGGACCTTCGGAGATGTTGGCCGTGCCACCTGGAGCGATCTCATTCTTATCATTGCAATTGTCCTCCCCTCTCTCGGATACTTCCTCTTCAGACGATGGGACTACAATGCAATCGATGCCGGGGACGAGACCGCACACAGCCTCGGCGTAAATGTTGAGCGTATTCGTTCTTTCGCGATGCTCCTCTCGTCACTCATCACCGCTGTGGTGGTCTCATTTCTTGGCATCATCGGGTTCATAGGGCTCGTCAGCCCGCACATGATGAGGAGGGTGATCGGAAGCGATCAGCGGTACCTTCTGCCCGCGTCCTGCATCGCGGGAGCAATCCTTCTCCTTGGGGCGGACATGGTCGCAAGGCTCATCATCGCTCCTGCGGTCCTCCCTGTGGGCGTCCTGACCGCATTCCTGGGTGCACCTCTCTTCATCTATCTCCTGATCGGGAGGAACGTCCCATGATCCTCGATGTCGCAGGGCTTTCGTTCCGGTACAATGGCAGGTCTGTGCTCGAAGATGTCGAGTTCCGGGTGAACCGGCACGAGATCCTCGCGATCCTTGGCCCGAATGGAGTCGGAAAGACCACACTTCTTCGGTGCATCAATACGCTGGTCCGGCCTCATTCAGGAACGATACTCCTTGATGACCGCGATCTTCTCGCAATGAGGCGGGACGAGGTTGCCCGCCTGCTCGCGTACGTCCCGCAGCGAAGCGAGACAGGACCTATCACGGCGTTCGATGCAATCCTCCTCGGGCG
The DNA here is from genome assembly GCA_002506105.1 of Methanolinea sp. UBA275. Classification (GTDB taxonomy): domain Archaea; phylum Halobacteriota; class Methanomicrobia; order Methanomicrobiales; family Methanospirillaceae; genus Methanolinea_A. Next base: position 46,417 of record DAWU01000017.1, read on the forward strand.
GCGCCCGCATATCGGATGGGACATCAGGAGGGAGGACATCCTGAAAGTCCATGCTATCATCGAGAAGCTCCACCTCGGCGACCTTGCCCTGCGACCAATAAATTCGATGAGCGGCGGGGAGCTCCAGAAAGTGCTGATTGCACGGGCGCTTGTACAGGAGCCGGGGCTTCTCCTCCTCGACGAACCCACGAGCAGCCTTGACCTGAAGAACCAGGTAGACATCCTTGCATTCCTCCGCATGATCGTGAAGGGTCATTCCCTGACAGCGATCCTCACCATGCACGACATCAACCAGGCGATCAGGTTCGCGGATCGGTTCCTTTTCCTCAAGGACATGAGGGTCTTCGCTGCCGGGACGAGAGAGATCATCACACCGGAGCTGATCGGGGAGGTCTACGGTCTCCCGGTCACTGTCGTGAAGGTAAACGGGATGCCGTATGTCATACCTGGGAGTGACTAGGCATTCGAACACGAAGAGCCGCATTTTCACGGATGACCGGGGCTGTTTTTTTCAGGGCATCCCTGTCCTGAACCGGCGTATTGAGTCTGTCGTCCCCTCGTCCGCCCTGGCAAACTTCACGAACTCTTCCAGACGTGCAACTGTCTCTTTACTGACATGGTGTTCGATCTGGCAGGCATCGGCCTCTGCCAGTGTTCGATCGATTCCCAGGATCTCGAGCAGGTCCGCGATAACCTTGTGGGTGTGCATCAGTTCGCGGGCCATCGCTTTTCCCGAAGCCGTGAGTGTTGCGCCTGTATAGGACTCGTACCTGATGAGGCCCTCGCGTTCAAGTTTCCCCAGCATCTCGGTAATTGAGGGTGGTCTGACTCTCATCCTGGCCGCGATCATCCCTGTCTGGGCACGCCCGTGCTTCAGCTCGAGGACATGAATGGTCTCGATGTATTCTTCGATCGTCTTGTACCGCATATGCGTGATACCTCACAGCCCCAGCAGCAGCAACCGCATCGTGCCCCCAACGAGGAGAGCCATTGCCGCCATGAACGCGGTAGCCTTGATCATATCCCTGGCGCCCAGTTCGCGAAACATGATGCTGAATGTTCCCACGCAGGGGAAATAGATGGTAAGTAGCGTTGTTGCGATCACGAGCTGCATCGGGGACATTGCAAGAGGAAGGAGCATCCCAACTGCAAGGTCTTTCCGGAGGAACCCGACAAGGAGAGCGGTGGTGGCCTCCGCGGGAAGACCGAACCAGCCTTGGATAACCGGGGCAAAGACCCCTCCAAGCCATTCGACGAAACCAACGGTGTAGAGAACGTTAATAATGAGCACACCAAGGAAGAGGAAAGGGATTGCCTCCTGAAGAAACCACCGGATCCTCATAAGGGTCTTCTTGAGCACGGTCCCGGGATCGGGTCGCCTATATGGTGGAATCTCCAGGCAGATCTCGGGGCTGTCGCCCTTTATGAGACGGTTGAGTATGAGACCTGATAAGACGAAGACGAGAAAGAGCGTAGCAAAGACGAGCATCACGTATCCTGCACCGTATGGCCCTAGGATACCGAATACCATGGCATTCTTTGCCATGCAGGGGACTGATATTGCGAGCAGCGCCGCTGCGATGAACCGCTGCTTCTTCGTCTCGAGGTTCCTTGTCGCCAGGATCCCCGTGACGTTGCATCCAAGGCTCAGGAACACCGGGATGATCCCGAACCCGTGCATGCCGAACCTGTGGAATATCGTATCGGTGAGGGTTGCGAGGCGTGGCAGGTAGCCCGAATCCTCGAAGACTGCAAGGACGGTATAGAATGCCACGATGTAGGGCAGCACCATGGCAAAGGGCACATAGATACCTGTTGTGAAGAGCCCCATCGACTGCACGTAGTCGATCTGACCGTCGATGAGCGTCCCGATGAGCAGGTCATGTAAAAAGCCGGGCCCGAGCCATGCACTGAGACTCATGGCAACCGGCGTATATAAGGCAAAAAGCGGATCGAATACGTAGTCAATCAGGCTCTCCCCGATAATGCTGACACACCAGAATGCTGCAAGCATCACTCCGATCGCGATGGGGAACCCGGTGAGGGGCCGGATTGATGCTTCAGACAGCCAGTCACGCAACGTGTGGTGGCGGTGGGTTATCTGCTGGACATTTTTTACTATCTCACCGATCCTGATCCAGCGCTCCTCTTCATTCATCGGTCTGATCGTCTCTGAAGGGTGGGCGTCCCCGATCCGTTGCATGAGTTCGTGGAATCCTTCACCACTCAGAGCGATTGTTGCAACGACGGGGATTCCAAGTTCGGCCTCCAGTCTCTCCCGGTTGATGGAGATCCCCACGTGACCTGCCTCGTCCCACATATTCAGAGCAAGTATGACAGGTATTTTCCGCTCAAGGATCTGGAGCGTGAGGTACAGGTTCCTTTCGAGATTCGTGGCATCAGCAACATTGATGACGAGATCAGCTCCCTCCAGCAACTCAAGTGCTACTTCTTCTGCCCGGTTGGATGGCTCGAGCGAATAGGTTCCCGGGGCATCGATGATCTCGTGGCCATCCTTTCCCCGGCACAATCTCCCCTTCGAGAAGTCGACAGTTGTTCCCGGATAATTCGACGTGATGACATTTGCCCCGGTCAGGCGAGAGAAAAAGACGCTCTTCCCGACATTCGGGTTTCCCATCAGGACAACCTTCTTCATTCAGGGTCCCCGACGATGATGTGGCCTGCCATTCTCCTGCCGAGAGTGATCTCTCTTCCGTCAACCTCGATCACCACAGGTCCGTGGAAAGGGTGTTTTGCCACGAGACGTATGATCTTTTTCTCATGGATCCCCATTGCCCACATCTTTTTCCTGAAGTGAAATCCGCCTTCGAGCCGGCAGATAACCGCGGACTGTCCCGTTTCAAGGTGAGATACTGGTTGTATCATGAAGCCTCTTTTAGGTATACCTAATATTCTTCGGTCAATGTATAAATACTGAGATGATCGTGCCAGAAAGATCGAAAAAACCGCAAGCGCCAGACACCTGTTCGGTTTTCGCGCAGCAATCACCATGTGGTTCAAACAGGGGAGATTATTACCGATACGCACGAATCTCCCCGGGAGAATATTCTCCTTTTGGAGTTCATCCCTGGGAGAAAGAAATTGTCGTAGTCAACCAGGAGGTGGTTGCACGTGAATCAGATCCCCTGCCCTTTCTGTTCTCCTGCCGAACGGGATATCCTACATCGCAATACTTGGTGGTATGCCCGGTGGGACGCATTCCCGGTCACGCGGGGGCATCTCCTGGTCATCCCGTTCCGGCACTTTTCCGGGTATTTTGACGCCACTATGGATGAACTCGCTGCCCTGCCGGAGATGCTCATTGCCTGCAAAAAGATCATTGATGCGAAATATTCCCCGGCAGGATACAATATCGTCATCAACGTCGGGGAGGCAGCGGACCAGAAGGTGATGCACTGCCACGTGCACCTAATCCCCCGTTATGAGAAAATGTCAGACAACCCTCCCGGCGGTATAAGAGAGATCGTAATGGGAGGTCACGGGTTTTTGGAAAAATAGCGTGGTTTCAGATCACTGAGAGATTGAATGAGAGGATAAGGGTTGAATCATGATCGTTGATCTGGGGAAACTCTCAGGTTTTCAGAAATGGAGTTCCCAATATTGGGGACATGCGTGGCCGTGTCCGTGTCAGAACCGGTAATGCCCGCCCTCGATTCGAATAGTCTTCCCATGCGTCAGCGCATCAGCGATCTTGCGCCGGGCAGATATCACGAGCCTGTGGAATGTCGGCTGAGAGATATCCATCATCTGTGCACAGGTTACCTGGTCGTGACCTTCCAGGTCCTTGAGCCTCACCGCTTCGAATTCTTCCACGGTGAGGATCGTCGCTTCTGGTTGATCCGGTCCGGTTGTCCCGGGCCCAAACGACGTGAAGGCGGGTTGGACGCCAACCCTCCTGCAGCGTCTTCTTCTTCCCGGCATTACTCAAGAGTAGTGAGCCGGCGTTCTATTTCAGCTTTTTCTGCGTCAATGCGCTTGAGTTCTGCTTCAAGGAGCTGTTTCTGTGCTTCTGTGCTCAACGGTTCGGGTTCAGGGTAGTTCCCGTAGTAGGCGGGAGGGTATCCCATCCTGTAACCCCGGCCGAAGCCGCGGCCTCGTCCAAAACCGCGGCCACATCCATACGCGAACGCTCTTCCAAACGCAAGGCCTCTTCCGCAGGGACCAAGTCCTCTTCCCGTTGCGGGACCATACCCGCCCGGGCCAGTTCCATCGTATCCAGGCATGTGTGTCGCCTCGATCAATGAATATATATTCACAAAAGCATAAGCGTGATGGAAACGGCAACACAGTGTATTTCTCCAGTGAACCCGATGTAGTACAATCAGCAAACGATATCAAGGGAGATAGAAACTATGGGAGACCCGATCCGAATCGGTATTATCATATGCGACCGGTACCGGACCTGCGCCGGGGGAAAGTGTTTCCGTGCGCTGCGCAACCGAGAGGGGGCATTCGAGAGGTACAGGGGAAAAGACGTGGAACTGGTCGGTTTTGCGACCTGTAACGGGTGCCCGGGGGGAAACGTCGAGTATGTGCCTGAAGAGATGAAGAAGAACGGTGCAGAAATCATCCACCTTGCCACCGGGATGATTGTCGGGTACCCGCCCTGCCCAAGGATAGCCTATTTCCCAAAGTTCATCCGGGAAAAATACGGGATGGAAGTTGTGATCGGGACACACCCGATCCCCGAGAAATACTGCACAACCCATACGAGTCTCGGCACATGGGACTCGGCGGCCTGGAAGGAATTGATTGCACCGACGCTCACCGATAAGAAAACCCGGCTTGCGTATGACTGAATGGCCTGTCCGGCAGGACAACCGGCGAAGGAACCTGCCGGACTTTCTGCCGCGTTCTTCGCATGCGAAATATTGTAATCTTTCCCTACCAGGCGATATACCCTCATGACAGCCCGCGACAGTGAGGATGCAGATCATTACGATGATGAGGCGAAGGCAACCGGGTGGTATGGGCCTGCGGTAGTATTCGGACTTGCATTTTCTTATACGAAACCAGGTCAGCAGATACTCGATATAGGGATCGGAACGGGCCTTGGCTCCGCACTCTTCAACAAGGCAGGCCTATTAGTGACCGGAATGGATATCTCGGATGAGATGCTGGATGCCTGCCGGAAGAAGGGATGGGCTGTTCGTCTCGTCAAACACGATCTGACTGTTGCACCCTATCCGTTTGATGATGAATCATTCGACCATGCGGTCTCGACCGGGGTGTTCCAGTTCTTTCCGGACCTCGACCGGGTATTCAGGGAAACCGGACGGGTTGTGAAGGAAGGCGGGGTCTTTGTATTCGTCACTGGTGACCGGACTGGGAAAGAGGATGCCGAAGTGGTCGTCGGGCCGGAGCATACGGGAACGGGCACTTCTGTCACCATGTACCGCCACTCCACGCGGCAGATCACCGGATGGCTGGAACACAACGGTTTTCACCCCATCGATTCCCTCGAATTTTCAGTATGGATGGACAGGGAGCGGAAGGCACGGTTTCCTGCCCGGGCATATATAGCACGGAAGCAATTAGAATTGCACAAGGGCAATGGTGAAAGCAATGCATATTTCCTCTTCTCAAATCACAAGGTAAGTTTCGCCTGTGATTTACGCGAACAGAGTCTTCAGTCAGGCAAGATGTGAAATGGACACAGGCGGACAGATCCGAGCCCTCCGCGCCTGAAAAAAAGGATATCAGATATTGCCAGGACTGAACTGGTTGGATGGAGCCTGCCCAAACGCCCCTGATACGAGGCTCTTGTCAAAGCCATCGGGGATGATCCCGTTCTTTGCATACATATAGAGAATTGCCACGAATATTCCCTGCATGGCTGAAGCGATGATGGCGAGTATTGCGACAAAGATGATAAAGAGGGCAAGAGCTGCAAGGAACACGAGAATATTCCCAGAGAACAGTGTGGCCAGGACAAGGAGAAAACCGATGATTCCTATCGCGACGAACACGAAGGTAATGGAGACCGTCCCGACCACGCTCTCCCCCCAGGTCTTCCGAAAGAGCGACCACGACTCCTTGATCGCCTCAATGACCCCTATTCCCTCAAAGACAAAGACCGGGACCACGAAGAAGGTCACGAGACTCCATGCTCCGCCCACGAGAGCGGTGGCAATCCCTCCCGCAGCACCTGTCCGGTCCTCGATCATATTGAGTATGAGACCGACAGTCGCGGAGATCACCGACCAGGCAAGGATTGGCTTGACCTTCCCGAATGCCGATTGAAGCCCTTCCCCTATAGTCATCTCCTTTCCCTGCATATGGGCACAGACACATGAGATGAGGCCGACATTGAAGAAGATCACGACAAAGGAGGTGGCCAGGTAGAACAGGAAGATCAGGATGATCCCGGCTATCGAATTTGCCGCGAGCGAGAATGCGCCGCCTGCAAAGATGAGCGGGAGTATGAAGGTCGCTATCACGAAAAGGGTAACGATGCCGGAGAGAAACGGAAATACAAGGAGTTTCCTGTCGCTCATGAGGATCCTCCAGCTTGCCTTGACAAGCTCAATACTTCGGCGAATGCGTTCAAACATGCCATCAGGATTTGCCACAGTGGGAGATGAATATTGCTACCCTATGGATGATATCATGACGGGATCGAATCCTTCTGCTCATGCGTCTTGAATCCTGATATTGCTCAGTTTATTGATTCAGCGAAAGAATAGGGAGATTAAACAGCGATTTGAAGAAAAGTTTATTTTATATAAATCAAATCATTACCTGGAAGATTCAGAACATCAGCATATCACAAGGTGGCAAAAGAATAGTGTGTGATAGTATTCCTGTTTTTTTAAGACTATCCAGGATTTTTCTCTCTTCCATCGCCTGATCGGTTCATGAGTATGAGATGAGAACAGGAGAGGAAGCGGTACCAAGAAGCCGATCTTTCATCTGCATAGTCTTGACTATTTTCCTGATCTTGGCGGTTCCTGGCGTTTCTGTTGCTGAAAATTCAACCCCTGTAGAAGAATCCACCACATATACCCCTGAGCAGGTGTTCGTTCCTTTGGATGAGGAACCGGTCATTTTAGAAGATCCGGTGTTGGTTACAGAAGTGGCCCCAGTTGTCGAACAAACACCGGTAGTGGTTGAAGAAGG
>DAWU01000022.1 GCA_002506105.1 Methanolinea sp. UBA275
TGACGGTGGATGGGACAGGGTATGGTTTGACACCGGCAGTCGTATCCAGTCTCTCTCCAGGGAGTCATACCCTGGGGCTCTCGCTGACGGGTTACCAGCAGTACAGCGGGACAGCGAGTGTCACGGCAGGCACACAGACCCCTGTGAATGTCGTACTCACACCGGTCTCACCCACGACCGGATCGCTGAGCATCACGAGCAGCCCGAGCGGGGCGACGGTGACGGTGGATGGGACAGGGTATGGAACGACACCGGCAATCGTATCCAGTCTCTCTCCAGGGAGTCATACCCTAGGGCTCTCGCTGACGGGCTACCAGGCATACAGCGGTACCGCAACAGTCACCGCAGGTGTGCAGACCCCTGTGAATGTCGTACTCACCCCGGAACCAGTGGGAGAACCCGGCTACCTCACCCTCTTCACATTCCCGAACAAGGCTATTGTTACCGTAGATGGTACAGTGATTGGAACCAGCCCTCTGATGGATGCAGCAATCAGTCCCGGAATCCACACCCTGAAAGTCAGTGCTTCCGGCTATTCCGAGTATACCACAACCCTCGAGGTGATCTCAGATCAGCACAAGAGAATGCCCTTCGTCATCCTCAAGAGAACCAGTGGTGGCGGTGTTCCGACACCGACACTCACCACCACCGTGACTCAGACCCCCTCTCCCGGAGAAACCGGTGGAATATCCGTGAAGAGTTTCCCTAAAAATGCCGTGATATTTTTAAATAACGAAGTGAAAGGGAACACACCCGCCACCATCCAGGGGCTTGCCCCAGGCGAGTATGAACTGAAACTCGTGTATCCCAGGTACCAGACCAAGGTAAAGACCGTGACCGTAGAGGCAGGGAAGATAACAGCGGTTCCCCTCATCCTCATGTTCCCTGACAGGTATACCCGGTAATCTTTCCAGATTCTTTTTTTTGCGGTTATCCTCTCAAGAGCACCCGATCAGCAAATCACCCTTTATCCTGATTTTTCAATAAAAAATACCGGGATATTTACGTACAGCCTGGGAAGCCGGGGCTGTCACTCATCCATTTCAGTGATCCCGGCAAAGATGCACTGGCCGTATGATATACACCCATCCCCGAGAGGATACTCAGCATTCATGCAGAAATCGAGGCCTGATCCTGTCACCTGTTCCCTGATGGTCTCCCTGATTGCCCTATTGTAGGCAACACCACCTGAGAGTGCAACCAGGGGGATATTGTGCTCGACCGCGGCATGGATGGCGATTCCCGCGATACCCCTGGCCAGGTTGAACTGGAATGAGGCTGCAATATTCCGGAGGGAGGATGTATCGCGGTCTTTCACCCTCCTGCTCCGTTCCATCGCCTCACGAAGGAGTGCCCGCGTGGACAGGACTTCCACTCCACCATCGCGTGAAAAAACCAGGTCCCACGGCTCTGCCTTTCCACCCGCTGCAAAGGATTCCAGTTTCATGGCTGGTTCCCCGTCGTACGTCCTTTCCCGGCATATGCCGAGGAGTGCAGATGCTGCGTCGAGTACCCTTCCCGTGCTTGATGTGGGCACCACGTTGATGGTGCGTGATACCTGTGCTTCAAGGACGGATATTTCATGGTCGGTCCATCCACGGGCCTTCAGGAGTGCAACGGTCTTGTCTTCCGGGAGAATCCCGTACAGCATCCTCTCCGGGAACCGGGTTGCCAGGTCGCCGCCAGGCATCGGGACCACTTCGAGATGACCGACCCTCTCAAAGTGCGGAACAGATCCTGCAAAGACCTCCCCTCCCCAGACTGTGCCGTCCTCCCCGTACCCAACTCCATCAATGGCGATTCCAATACATAGTTCACGAGTCGTTGCCGCGATATGTGCCTGGTGATGCTGTACAGGGATGAGTGTTGCGCCATGGTGTTCGGCAAGTTCCTTCGCATACCTCGTGGAGAGGAACTGGGGATGCGCATCATGAGCGATGTACTGGTATCCCTCTCCCAGCAGCCTGCCGAGATTCCCGATCGTCTCCTGGAGATACGCATACGTCTGGGGGTTCCGGACGTTTCCTACGTGGGGCGACGTGGTGCAGAAACCCTCCCTGTATATCGTGATATTGGAATTGAGTTCGGGTCCTACCGCCAGGATAGCCCGCCTGCCCAGGTCGATTGCGGTCCTGCGGGGCGCCATGCCACGCGAGAGGCGTATGATGAACCCGTCGCGGACCACGGAGTCATCGCAACGGTTCACGATCTTCCGGTCATGGGTAAGGAAGAAATCCACGTGATCGTGCATCCTCGCCACGGCCGTATCGATCTCGGTGATCATGGGATACCCCGGAATGTTCGCACTGGTCATGATGAGGAAGGGGTGGGAGAGGTGTGAGAAGAGGAGATAGTGCAGCCCTGTATAGGGGAGCATGCACCCGATGGTATGGAGGTTGCTGATATCAGCATGAGCTTCGTGATCCCGCTTCTCCAGCACCGCAATGGGCTTCTGGTATCCCTGCATGACCATGCGATCCTCCCGGGTAAGGATGGCGATGCGCTCAAGATGATCCGGTGTCACCATGACCGCGAATGGCTGCTCTGATCGCCCCAGCCGCCGTTTCAGTTCCCGTGCCGATTCCTCGATGCAGGCCAGATGAAATCCGCCAATTCCACGTAATCCCACAATTGCACCGGTATCAAGGAGGCGGGCAGTATCAGCAATAGGATTCCTGGTGGGGATAGGTTTTCCATCAGGGTCAATGAGCTTCAAACCCGGGCCGCAGGAGCTGCACGCAATCGTCTGGGCATGGTGCCTCCTGCAATCGGGGTTCCCGTATTCCCGTCCGCATTCCGGGCACATGGGAAATGCGTTCATCGAGGTTCTCTCCCTGTCATAGGGGAGGGTCTCGATGATGCTGTAACGGGGCCCGCAGTTCACACATGACGTGCACCAGTATTCATGATACCGTCCCCCGGGAGTGGTGATGTCTGATATACACTGGTCGCATATCGCAAGATCGGGGGGGATCATCCCTGACAGGGTGCCGCTCCTGCTCGGCTGGATGGAAAAATCATCGGGAAAAGGGCCCGGATCCGGAAACACTTCGATATGGTCGATTCGGGAGAGTGGGGGGCCCCGGGAGATGGTTGCGAGAAAATCCGAAAATCGCTCTCCCGAAGCCCGGATCTCCACCTCGCTTCCCCGGTTGGTCACAACGCCGCGGATTCCAAGGCTCTTGGCGGTAGCATACACAAAAGGGCGGAAGCCAACACCCTGCACAATTCCCCGGATTTGTATCCTCCCGCTCCTTTGCATGCCGTTCAAACAAAGATTTATTGATTTATCCCGTCATATAATACTAGGGTTTTACCAGTGAGCGGCCATATCCGGATAGTCAATGATCCCGTGGACCTTGTTCCTCTTCTCATGACATTTCATAATTCGACCTTTAAACAGGTCTATGATCTTTTGAACAAATCCTGGATGACCGAAGAAGAGCTATGCAGTCACATTCACGATGGGGATCTGGGGCAGTGCCTGCTGGTTCTCAAGAAGGGGAGCCTTATCGAGGAGAAGTGGAGGATGCCGGATCCCGGGCAGAAACCGGTAAAGGAATATCGGGCAACGTACAACAAGTTCAGGGCAAATTTCCAGTGCAACTTCGGCGATCTCTCAGATTTGCTTTTCATTGCCATCTCCAACGATGAAGAACTTCGCCTTATGGTCGAGAAGGTCGAGGAAGAACTGCGCTCGGGGAACACCTCCATCAACGACATTGCCAGGAAGTTCGGGGTCAATCCCGTCTTCATCAAGGGGCTTGCAAAACGTATCCCCCACCTTGATGTAAAGGGGCAGGGGCTGGTGCTCCTTGACAGAAGCCAGTAAGGACCCCTTATCATCGCTTCTCCGGAGCAAGCGGGAAGTCACCCGGTTGCAGATACTCGTCGAGGTTGCCGAGCACCAGCCGGCAGTCAGGCAGCAGGAGATCGCGGAAAAACTGGGTGTCACTCCCCAGGCGGTCTCGGAATACATCCGCGAACTGGTTGACGAGGAGATGGTGGACTCCCATGGCCGCGGGAGATACAGCGTGACGAGGAGCGGCATCGAATGGATCCTGAGCCATGCCGAAGCACTGGAATCATATGCCCGCCACATTCGCCGCGACATCATCCAGCAGGTCTCCACATGGACGGCCATCGCCGCAGTCGATCTCTCCGAAGGGGAACAGGTAGGAGTCTACATGGAGCATGGATGGCTCTATGCCTCGCCTGAGCCCAGGAGCGCTATGGGGACGGTGATCATTGATGCTCGAGCTGGGGAGGATGTGGGAGTCGCCAGGCTGACAGGGCTTATCGATCATACCGAGGGAATCATTCACGTATGCAAGGTCCCGCGTGTCCAGCGTGGAGGATCGCGCAAAGTGCGGAAGGACCGCCTCCTTGACGTCATCGCGGATGTAGGCGTGGTTGCGGCGGTCGGCCTTGAAGGGTGCGTAGCCCTGCAGCATGCCGGAAAAACCCCTGACATGTTCTTCGGAGCCAGGGAAGGGGTGATCGAGGCTGCGTTCCATGGCATCGATTGTGCTATCCTCGTGGTCGACGAGGAGTTCACCGATTTCCTGAAACGGCTGGAAGGAGTGGGGCTGACCTATGTCCTCCATGACCTGATTGCCCCATGAACGTGATAGTCCAGCCGCAGAAGGGGACGTATAAGATCCTGTTTCTTGACAATCTGCAGGTCAGGGCGGTGGGGATCGCCGAGATCGATGCCACGGCGAAGGGGCACCGGCCGGGCCATTACAGGGTCAAATGGGGGAGGAAGCACCAGTTTCGTGCCACCCCCTCAAAGGAGCTTGTCGTCTCGCTCAGGAAGGCGACGGTATACCTGACCCAGGGTGATGAGCATTTCGAGGCATTTCTCCATGATTTCCAGATCCCCTTCACCCATGCAAAGGTGTGCAGGATCTGCCTCATGGAGGACCGGGTCACTCCCCTGAACAAGAAAAACAGCGTCCGTTACACCACCGGGGAGCAAGTCTGTTTCGAGTGTGCACGGCGGGAACTAAGGCGGGAACTCGCCACCATGGGGAAGGTCGGAACCCAGGCACTCGGGCACCTTGAGGAGCTCCTCAAAAATTTCCGCGATATGGAGAAGGTGCTTGCAAGCGTCCAGCCGGAGAAGGTCCGGATATCCCAGGCGCTCTTCGATCGACTCGAAGCCCACCCCGTCCAGAAAACCCAGGGGATCGAGGAGCTTCCCCTCCCCCGGGAATTCATAGATGTTGCAGGGGTGGAAACACTCATGCCTGCACAGCAGATGGCGGTAGATGCAGGCCTGCTGTTCGGAAAGCATCTCCTGATCGTCTCTGCCACCGCAAGCGGGAAGACGTTTATCGGGGAGATGGCAGGACTCAAGAATTACAGGGAAGGAAGGGGCCACATCCTGTTTCTCGTCCCCCTGGTGGCACTGGCCGTCCAGAAGTACCAGCGTTTTGAGGAGCGGTACGGGAAGATCGCTGGTGTCGGGGTCCTGATAGGGCAGGCCCGCATCAAGATGCCGGAGAATGCACCTGTCGGCGACAGAAACATCCGGGCGCCCATTGTGGTGGGGACCTATGAGGGAGTGGATCATTTCATCAGGTCCGGAAAGCGGCTCCCCCGCATCGGGACCGTGGTTATCGACGAGGTGCAGATGCTCGAGGACCCGGACCGTGGCCACCGCCTTGACGGCCTGGTCGCAAGGTTGAAGTACCTTGCCCCGAAGGCCCAGTTCCTCTACCTTTCGGCCACTATCGGGGTCCCGAAAGTACTTGCAAAGAAACTGGGTGCCACGCTTGTCCGGTACGACGATCGGCCGGTAGCCCTCGAACGATACCTCGTTTTTGTCGAGCACAAGCAGAAGATTCCGACCATCAAGCGCCTCTGCACCCAGGAATATTCCCGCGTCTCGTCGAAGGGGTTCCGCGGCCAGACGATTATCTTCACCCATGCCCGTGCGAGGACCCACGTCGTTGCCGATGCCCTGGGACCGGGATACGCAGCCTACCATGCAGGCCTCACCTCGCAGGAGCGGAGGGAGATCGAGGCGAAGTTCCTCTCCGGGAAGATCAAGGCTGTGGTGACCACCGCAGCGTTGGGGGCCGGGGTTGACTTTCCTGCATCGCAGGTGATTTTCGATTCCCTCGCAATGGGAATCTCATGGCTTTCAGTCCAGGAATTCAACCAGATGGCCGGCCGTGCAGGCCGCCCTGACTTCCACGACCTGGGGAAGGTTGTAGTGCTGGCCGAACCTGGCGCCTCATACTCCAGGGACTCAAAAGTCACCGAGGAGGAGGTTGCCATGCAGCTCCTCAAGGGTGAGATGGAGGAGGTAGCCCCTGAGCATGATCTCGAGCAGAGCTCGGAGGAGTATGTGGCAAATGCCGTCGTGTGCAATGGAACGCTCAGCGATCTGGACCGGATCAACGAGACCATGGTGGGCAGCATGGAGCCGGTCCTCGATATCCTGCTGGGAAAAAACCTCGTCACGAGGAAAGAAGGAACGATCGTGCTCTCACCTCTCGCACACGTCATGGCCGAGCACTTCATCGGGGTGGAACGCCTGGCGGAGATACAGAAACTGATGAAGAAGATTGACGAGCCGCTGGAGATCGTTGCAGAGCTCGAATGTGCAGACGTTGAGCAGAAGAAGGAGAAGGAGAGGAAGAGGAGATGAAGAGATGAAACGATGTATGTTCCTTGTTATTTCCATACTGATCCTGGTAATATTCACATGCGGCTGCGTGAGCCCGACGGCACATACATTATCCGGACCAGGATTCAACCAGAGCCCGACACCTTCGACCATGACGACCGGAGGCAGGGTCATCGCGATGGCAGTGCCTGCCGACGAGATCGACACGTCGTATCCGGAAGCAAGGGACCTGCTGATCGAAGGCCTGACGTATAATGCCAACGGGAACCGTTTCCGGGAAGCGATTGAATGTTATGACCGGGCGCTCGAAATCCACCCCGATTTTTCGGTCGCGTGGTCGGCGAAAGGTGTGGCGCTCCACAACCTCGGGAGATACGACGAGGCGTTAGAGTGCTATGACAGGGCTCTTTCGCTCGATCCCGGGAACGAAGGGATCGACGAATTGAAGGAAATCACGCTCCAGGACCGGGAACGGTTGAGAGGTACATGACTGGTTATGGATCATAACCAGGTTATCAGGTTCCTCGATAGTCTCCTGAAATATTGTCTCGTTGGCGTCCTCTCTCTTTCGACATTGATGTTCTTATTCGTGTTTATCATCAACTGGGAAGACCGGTTCTTCGGGACCAAGCTGGACGGACTGCCGGCAGGACTGTATCTTCTCGCGAAGTGGTTGATCGCAGGGGTGCTGGCGGTGGCCTTTGTGAAATATCCCCGGTATTCTCTGCACCTGGCGGCAATTGCCGCGATGTTTTACGGATGGCTGGTCGTCGATTCGTCGATCACCATCCAGAGAAATGGCACTGGTTATTTCTCCCCGGTATTGACGGTGTGTTTCATCATCGCGGTTGCGTTCTTGATCGTTCATGCAGTTGTTGTCAGGTGCTACAGGGAGACAGGATCTCCTGGTGGGATTTTCCAATGATGTTTTCATTCAATAACCCTTTTACTGGTTTAGCCAGGAAAATACTACAATAAATCGCGTATTTTTCTAAACGGGGCTTAATTTTTTCAAAATCCCATAGAACGTTTCCAGGGGAGGATCTTCCCTGGGATCGATGGATTCTACCGGTTCCGTTTCATTCCCGCTGGAGAGAAAATAAACAGCAACTTTTTCCTTTGGAAATTTCTGTTTTTTTCAAAAAATACGTGATTTAAACATACTTCTCTATACGGGTGAGCACAATTTCCTATGGAACTTGATTTCACAGGGGGAATAAGGTTAATCAGAGGCTAAAATGAGGCTATTTCAACCAGATCGGGGATTGAATACTGTGAAAATGAAGATCATGGATTGAAGGATGATCCAGGTACTTGATCTCTCACTCTTTCAATGTGCCTACAATCCCGCTGAACTGCTCCAGTGCGTCCTCCAGGTTCTCTGCAATCTCTTGTGCGATCACGTCGGGGTCCGGAAGGTTATCCGAGTCCTCAAGGCTCTCGTCCCGCAACCAGAAGATGTCGAGGTTGACCTTGTCCCGCTCCATCAAATTCTCGTAAGCGAACGAATGGAATCGTTCGGTCTCTTTCCTTTCCAACTTGTTTGCAGCGTTGTAACAGGCGATGAAGTCGTGCAAGTCCTCGTACTTCAGCGGATTCGTCTTGAGCGTGAAGTGCATGTTGGTGCGAAGGTCGTAGATCCACAACGTCTCTGTCCAGGGAGTCTTGCTGGCCGGCTTCTTGTCGAAGAAGAGGACGTTTGCCTTCACGCCCTGCGCATAGAAGACACCGGTGGGAAGCCGAAGGAGCGTGTGGACATTGCACTCGGAAAGCATCCTCCTGCGAACGGTTTCACCCGCCCCGCCTTCGAATAACACATTATCCGGGACGACGATCGCAGCAGAACCGTGAATTTTCAGGAGGGAGCGGACATGCTGGAGGAAGTTGAGCTGCTTGTTGGAGGTCGTCGCCCAGAAATCGGGGCGTTCATACACAAGGGACTCCTTGTCCTTCCCCCCGTTCCCGTTGCTGACCGTCACGCTGCTCTTCTTCCCGAACGGCGGATTGGTCAGCACCATGTCGTAATGGTCCGACGGTTCGGAAACAAGGGAGTCCCCGACTTCGATCGGGCTCTCCTCACCCCCGATTCCATGCAGGTAGAGGTTCATCGCGCAGAGCCGTGCCACGCTGTCGACGATGTCCTTCCCCTTGACCGTTTTTTGCTTGAGGAACTGCTTCTGCTCTTTGTCCAGCTTCGAATGCGCCGCGATGTAGTCGTGTGCGACCAGGAGGAACCCCCCGGTCCCGCACGCGGGGTCGCAGATGGTCATCCCAGCCTGAGGCCTCATGACGTCGACGATGGCTTTGATGAGCGACCTAGGGGTGAAGTACTGCCCGGCACCGCTCTTGACATCCTCCGCGTTCTTCTGGAGGAGCCCTTCGTAGATCTCCCCCTTCACGTCGATGTCCATCCCGAGCCACGTCTCGCCCCCGATGAGGGAGAGGAGACGCTTGAGTTTCGCAGGGTCCTGGATCTTGTTCTGGGACTTCCGGAAGATGACCCCGATCATCCCCTTCTCTTTCCCGAGCTTCTCCAGCACGGCGCGGTAGTGCACCTCCAGCTCGACGCCGTCCTTCTCCATCAGGCTCTGCCAGTCATAGCCTTTCGGAATGGCGGAGGGCTTGTTGAACGGCGGGCGGGTCTGCTCGTCCGCCATCTTGAGGAAGACGAGGTAGGTGAGCTGTTCGACGTAATCGCCATAGCTCACGCCGTCGTCCCGCAGGACGTTGCAGTAGTTCCAGAGTTTCTGGACGATGGCTGAGGGTTCAGTCGGCATTCTTGATCGTTCTCTTTGGTGATCTTCGTTGAAGGGTCTTGCCTTTCTTTCCTTCCGCTGCACGACTGGCTTTCTCCGCCTTGATTCTCTCCAGTAGTACAGAAGCAGGTTCGTCGTTGGGGTCCTGCGGGACTAGCTTGCCTTCGAAGGCTTGTTTCAGGATGGTCTGGCGGAGTGTCTCGGCCTGGCGAAGGCTGGTTTCGATCGTTTGTTCGACGTGATCGATTTGGGAGAAATGGCGCTCGATTTCTGAGATAATCTCTTTCTGCTCAGAAATATCAGGATACGGGATTACCATATTGGCTAATTTTGTTCCATTAACATTTGCTTGGCCAACCTGTTGGGACACGACAGATGAGATATATTTTCGTCCAAATGAGGAATTGATATAATAGGACAAGAAGTCAGGGGAATATAGTTCATTATCGACTCTTACTCGGATAAGATATGAGGCAAATACCGCTTCATACGACTCTCTATTAAATACTGCGGTTTTTCCAACCAATTCAGCACTGTTTGTACGGTTGAACAATACATCCCCAAGTTGTAATAAGCATTTAGAAATATCTGGAGAATTTTTAGAAATGTATTTTAAATTAGAAAAATCGATTTTCCCATCTTTGAGGTTCCCCATTCGGATAATTGGTATTCCCGAGGTATTGTCATCGGCTTTTTCAGAAGAACCATATTGAATCACTCTAGCAATATTTTGTATCTGGGTCGATATCCACTCTTCTGGGATCTCTACATACCGCCTAATATCGATATTCTCAATCTCTTTCGATTTTCGATGATTCCACTTTTTTTGTTCTCCAGTGATTTTTTTTGATAATATCTCCGCCGGCTCAATCTCCCCTTTATGTTCCTCCCGCCATTCCTGCGTGAGTCTGCCCTCAAAAGCCGCTTTCAGGACTGCCTGCCGGTAGCGTTTGAGTTGTGTCTGCGCTTTCTTCAGCGAGGCAACGCCCGCGTCCAGTTGGGTGAGGAGCTCCTCGATTTTAGCGACGATGCGATGTTGTTCGGGGAGGGGAGGGAGAGGGATATTGACTCGTTGACTTAAGTAAGATGAGTTGATACTTGCTTGATTAACGTGGTGAGTACATTGCATTTTAAAAAAACCTTGTAAATATTTTGTATGGAGAAAGAAAGCTATCCATACTGGATCCAATAATTCGGTATTAACCCGGATTTTCGTCATATGATTTGAATAAGCCCAATTTGTGTCTTGTTTTATATATGTTGTTTTTCCGATAAGTTCTGGGCTATTGGTATTGTTAAAGACTATATCTCCCTTCATGAGAGGATCATAATTTGACTCTTCCACGTACTTTACTGCGGATAAATCGATCTCCCCCGTAACGGAGATATTCATCGGACGAAAATGAAGGACTCCCTTTCTTTCTTTATTATGTGTAGCGTGCCAGAGTTTCTGTCCTAACATAGTGACATAATTTATGTCCGCTTTCCAGGGCATCGAAAAGGTGCTTGCGGGTGAAAGCGACCATGGAGATCAGGATTAAAGCAGTCGTATTCTATGATGAGGGGATACGAAG
>DAWU01000032.1 GCA_002506105.1 Methanolinea sp. UBA275
GAAAAGTTATGACGTTATGTATAAATATTTAAATACAGTGAATTGAACCTGCCAGATGAACAGCTATAACTCTTTCTCTGAAAAAAAACGAAGAAAATAAAAAAAATTCTAAAGATATCCTAAAAATCAGTAGTATTTTGGGCCATCGTGTTTCCCTGAAAATACCGGTGGAAATAAGCTTCCCTCCCTGTACCATGAGAATTCGTTCGAAATCTTTTCGAATAAAATACCCAATTCAGGTTCAGTCAGATCTCTTATACTATTAGTCTTTCTGGGAGTATTTTTTTACGCCTGTAATCAAATCCCTGATCCGGAAATCCTCACATGCAGTCCATTCACACCGAGATTTGGATCAACGTACCAGCAGAACGTGTATGGCAAACCCTCATGATCTCCCAGGCAATCCCCCCGGAAATCAGGACTGCCATTCTTGAGCGTAAGGTCGGCTGTCCCTTGAAGGTGCCAATGAGCAGCGGTGGCAGGCGCGTGACACTGACCGTCACACTCCTCACTGCAGATCCTCATCGGGAAATCCGGTGGAAGGGGCATCTCTGGGTCCCGGGATTGTTTGATGGAGAACACAAATTTGAAATCAGGGAGGAAACCGAAGGAAAAACCCTGCTTATCCAGAGTGAGATGTTCTCCGGGCTGTTGCTTCCGCTCTTCTCTCGCACGCTCGTTGAGACGAGAAAGGCATTTGAATCGGCGAATGCCGCAATCAAGGACCTTGCGGAACATGAATCCGGATGAGGAGATTTTCTTCCGAGAGAGTCTCCATCAACCGGCCTCTTTTTTCTCCAATCATATCCAACCTCACAGGAAAAGATGCCACCAATCGTGTACCGCGCAACCGACATCAGCGAGATCGAACTCATACGCCCACTCTGGGAGCAGCTCAACGAGCATCATCATGCCAGGGCGAGGGCATTCCGGAGCCATTATACACAGATGACGTTCGATGACCGGAAAGAGCACTTCAGAAAGGTCGCAGCGAACGGTACTCTTCGCATTGAACTTGCCTTCGATCCTGATACTGGCGACCTGTGTGTGGGATACTGCGTCACATCACTCTCCCGGGACAAAGAAGGGGAGATCGAGTCAATCTTCGTCGAGGAGTCCTTCCGGTCACACGGTATTGGTACAATACTGGTGAATCGGGCGCTTGCCTGGCTTGATGAGCACGGATCGGTCAGGAATCGCGTCTTCGTCGGTGACGGGAACGAAGAGGCGTGGGAGTTCTACCGGAAATTCGGATTTTATCCGCGCATGACGGTGCTCGAACAGAAGCGAGAATGAGAGGAATTCTTTAGTTTCTCTCTCTCGTTCCCCCCGGCTTGGACCATGAAACCGGGATGTTCATTCGAGCAGGCTGCATCCAATCTGGTACGCCTTCTCCATGAACTCCTTCCTCTCAATAACCGGCGTCTTGTATCCTGCATCGAGATCGTACGCAACCAGGTGGTCCTTTCCTGACAATCCTGTCAGCCCCACCATCTTCATGAAGGTTGCAATCGGGACCTCGAAGAGCTGGGCATCCGGCTGGTTCTGGGTGAAGATGAACGAGATCTTCTTCGTTCCAGGCAGTTTTGGAGAGAGGTCCATCCCGATATACGGGAAGAGGCGGTCGAGCCATGCCTTGGTCTGGGAGGTGACCCCGGCAAAGTAGATCGGCGTGGCGAGGATGAATCCGTCAGATTCCTGCATCAGAGCGTGGATCTCCTGCATGTCATCCTGGACTGCACAGGCGGTCACATCGTTCTTTTTGCAGTAGTAGCAGGCCTGGCATCCCCTGATTTTCAGGTCGTTTAAGGATACTGTCTCTGTATTAATTCCCTGATCTCTGAGTCCACGTTCGGCCTCCGTGGCAAGGATCCGGGTGCTGCCGTGTTTTCGTGGGCTCCCGATGAATATCGTGACTTTTTTCATGATGTTTCCTTCAATACGTAATTTTCCTGCGAGCCGGCTTCCAAGTATATGAGCCCTCCTGCAGTCCTCCGCGAAAACCGTCCTGTGCCGCTCCTTTCTCGCTTCGGGATCGAAATGGAATGAGAATACCCTGTCGTAGTCCCCGGACTGGGGTGTCTCATCCGGGGAGAGGCATTCTGCATGACCGAACATCCCCGGCAGGACTTCCTCGTGTGCGTCGATGTGCCCGCGGTAGAACTCATTCATCTGCGGCTCTGATATATTCATCGTGTTCATCTTTGCGGTGTGGTTCTCCCTTGGAAAGAGAGACGGCTGCGGATTTGTTTATGAGGGGTATGGGTTGCAGCCTTCTGTTGATTGCGGGGACTTTTTTTCTTTGTCCCGCTCTCTTCCCTGAATTACTTCCATTCCACCGCGAGAGGTTTCCGGCGGGGGATCCCGTATGTTGTATACTGCGGATATCCGAACATCATCGCGTACGCAACCTTTCGGCCTTGTGGAATACCTATCTCGTGCTGGAGCGGCGTATACTCCGCAGCGGCTCCTGCCACGAATCCCGCCCAGCAGGTGCCTATCCCGAATGAGGGAGCTGCGATATCGAAGTGAGTGAGAGCGATGATGGCATCGATAGCCGCGATAGGGTACGCATCGGGTATATGGGGGAATACCAGGTGAGGGGCCCCCCGGCATATGACATCATGCCCGGCATCCCAGGCGCCGATTAATCCGGGAAAATATCCGCTCATCGGGTGATCGGTATTGAGAAGTGTCCTCATCCAGTCGATGGTCAGACCGGCAATCCGTTGCACCTTCTTTGGATCATGGATAACTATCCATTCCACCGGCTGTCCGTTCCCTCCTGAGGCTGCATACCTTGCAATATCGAGGACCTCCGCGATTGTCTCCCTTGGTACGGGATCTGCCCTGTAATGCCGGATGGACCGTCGTTTTCTCAGGTAATACCCAAGTTCTGATGGGGAGATTGCTCCTGCACCGGCCGGGATTCCCACTTTTTCATCGGGACGTACATTCAGGAGGAGTGCCTGGGACGGGCAGAACGCCTCGCAGTGGCCGCATTGCATGCACATTCCTGCCTTTGCATCCTTTACGATGGGCAGTGCATGTTCATCTGCAGGATCAATGATCCTGCTGGGACAGATAGCTGAACAGATCCCGCACCGTGTGCAGAGATCCTGGTCGACGAGGATTGTTGCCATCATTCACTCTCCTTTATCAGTGTCTTTGTGCGACTGCTGCATGAACTTCTTCCCGGCACTCCAGGCGTTCCCTGCGTGCTTCCCGAGCGTCCAGTACCGGTTGTCGGGCATCGTCAGGAAGAGGGGATCGATCGCGGGGAAGTCGGGTTTGCCATCCTTCAAGATTTTACGATCCGCGTATACTCCCGCGATCTCCCCGAGGAAAAGCGTGTTGGTCGGGAGGGGAACAGCCTTGACGAGCCGGCACTCGATCGTGACCGGGCATTCCCTGATCATCGGGGCAGTCTTTAGCGACCCGTAGAACACATCGAATACTCCTGACTTATCAGCCTTTTCTCCTGATACGATCCCGCAATAATCGGTCTTCTCAACCATATCTGACGAAGGGATGTTGACTGAGAAGGTGTTACTCTCCCCGATTCCCTTCGGGGTATAGTGGTGATTTCCAATCCCGCAGACAATCATGGGGGGATTTGCATTCGCTCGTGTGCACCATCCGACGGTCATAAAATTGACTTTTCCCTTCACCTGTGTTCCCACAAGCACGACCGGCATGGGAATAAAGAAATTCTCTCCGATTTTTTGTTTTTCCATGAGTTTTCCTCGCTCCCTGCTGGGTGCAGGGATCCTGACTCAAAGCCATTCACAGAAAGGGAAAATACTGTTCATATGAAAGGGTCATTCGAACCATTAGAATTAAATCCGCACTAACTGAATATATATCTAATACAGGTATAAAGGTAACATACTTTCCTTGTGGTTACTATGATGCATACGAAAAATGGAAAAGTGTTCCACTGTCCTGTGGAGGCAGCGCTCGATGTGATCGGGGGAAAGTGGAAACCCCTCATCCTCTGGGCGCTTGGAAATAACGTGATGCGCTTCAACGAGCTCCAGAAAGCACTGCCCGGCGTGAATACGAAGATGCTCACGAAGCAACTTCGGGAACTTGAAGAGGATGGCGTGATTAGGCGGACAGTGTACCCAGAAGTACCGCCAAGGGTTGAATATACCATCACGGACTTTGGAAAGACTCTGATTCCGATCCTCGAGGCACTCTGCACCTGGGGATCTCATTATCTCGGAATTGATGAGGGAAGCGAATCGGGGTGCCCTGCAAAGTCGGAAAAGAAGAAGAAAAAGAAGGAGTAACGAGGAGGTTTGTTGTTTTTATTCCGCTGATCACCGCGATTTTTTCCCGGGATGAGAATGGGGGGGGATCAGGTGCCAGAGGTCACCGGGCAGCTCGTTTTTTTTCTCTTAAAAAAATGGGGATATCTCTCCATGTTTTCTCTTGGCAAAGAATGTTTTTCCTCCGAAAACAATCCCGTGCGGAACTCCTTGACTATTCCTTGAAAGATATGTATAATATCTTCACCGCCAAACGAGGAAAAATTAGGGGAGCTTACCGGCATTAATCACAAACACCCGGTAACGGATGGTATGATCTGGTTATGGGAATTCCTTCAGGTATTTTTGGGGAAGCATCTTCCGGCACAAGAAGGGTCATTCTATTCGCGGTCCTTCTCATCATCATACTCGCACTCTTCCATCCGGTAGTTGCCGAACGAGAGGTCCGTGTAGCGCCCCAGCAAATTCCCCCCTCGGTCTACACAGATTCACAGGGAAAACCTACAGGGTTATTTGTTGAGCTGATTCAGGACATTGCATCAAAAGAGGGATGGGACCTCATCTGGGTTCCCGGCACGCTTTCAGAGAGCTGGGAAAGCCTCTCTTCCGGCAAGGTTGATCTCCTGATGTCAGTATCAGCGACACCGGAACGAGAAAATTTCTTTGATTTCAGTCATGAACCGGCAATATCAGTATGGTCGCAGGTCTATGCCCCGCCCGGATCAGGCATCAATACCATTCTCGACCTGGATAAAAAACGCGTTGCTGGACTCAAAGGTGATATCAATACACTTGCATTCCGGGATTATGCCAGGAAATTCGACATCGATCCTGTAGTTGTTGAATTCAACGATCTCGATGAGCTCTTTTCGGGAGCCTCTGCAGGACAGGCAGATGCCGTAGTGGCATTCAATATCGCAGGGAAGGAATCTGCGAACAAATACAACCTCATTGAAACTAACATTCTCATCAATCCTACCTCACTTGGGTTCGCGGTACCGAAAGGAAAGAACCAGGATCTCCTGGCAGCGATCGATCGCTACCTGGTCGCGGGAAAGAGCGATCCTTCTTCGTATTACAGCCAGACAATGCAGAAGTGGTTCGGCATGGAAGCACGCTGGACCGTACCGTATTATCTCTGGTGGGTCCTTGGGCTTGCAATCGGACTGATTGCCCTTTTTGTGCTTATGAGTGTGGTGCTGAAGAGGGAAGTCAAGAGGAAAACCGCCGAGATCTCCCGGCAGAACGAAGAACTGCGGTCTGAAATTGCCAGCCGGGTGCAGGCAGAGAAGGATCTGGTGCGAAAGAACGAGGAGCTCCAGGCAGCATACGAGGAGATGGCAGCAATAGAAGAGGAGCTCCGGTCGAATTATAAAGAGCTCGGGATGACCCAGCAGACACTCACCCAGGCAAGGAGAAAACTGACCCTGTTGAATACCCTCACGTTCCAGGAAATCCAGAACGATGTCTTTTCCTTGAACGGATTACTCGACCTCGCCAGAGATGCCGGATGCAGTGGGGAAGGAGAGAGTTATCTTAAAAAAGGGCAGGGTGCCCTGTCTTCAATAGAAAATTCACTGCGGTTCGCGAAAAATTACCAGCAACTGGGGATCAACGAGCCAAAATGGCAGGATATCAATTCGGTGTTTCTCTATGCGATCTCCCACATGGATTTTTCCGGAATTTCACGGATAGTGGAGCTTGATGGCCTTGAGATCTATGCGGATCCCCTGCTCGAAAATGTGTTTTACGAAATGATGAAGAACGTCATCCAGCACGGGAGCGGGGCAGACAGAGTCTCCCTGACATATCGCAGGGAAGGGGAAGGGATCACGGTCAGAGTGGAGGATAACGGTCCTGGAATTCCATCAGAGGATAAAGAAAGGATATTCGAACAGCAGGACTCGAATAAACAGGGATTGGGATTGTTCCTTGCCCGGGAGATCCTCTCCATCACCGGGATTTCTATAAAGGAGACAGGGGAAATTGGGAAAGGATCACGGTTCGAGATCATCGTGCCTGAGGGCATGTACAGGTTCCCGGCAAAAGGCCAGTCCTGAAAAAGGCGGGATGCCGGCGTACCCTGCCCGAATCCGTGTGCCCGGTTCCCTGAAAAATCTTCGGTTTTTTCTGGATCATCCCATTGCCTGCACAAGAATGAGGATTGAAATCCCCGAAATCCTCAAATGAACAGGTTCACACCACGCATGCCGCATCCCTTATTCTCCATTCCTGCTCATAGTTGAGGCATGGATCCGGTTATCGAGAGCATCCGCCAGGAACTGAAGAAAAATGCTGACCCTGCCATCCGGGAGACCTCAAAGCGCTTCTTCAAGGAGCCGATTTCCTGCTATGGCATGAAGACGGCAACAGGCATCGCCATCGCAAAGAAGTACTGGAACGAGATCAAGTCAAGGAACAAGCAGGAGATCTTCGACCTCTGCGAAGACCTCTATAGGTCAGGGTACATGGAAGAGTCCTTCATCGTATCAGAGTGGGCATACCGGCTCTCCGGACGATACGAAAAAGGAGACATCAAGGTGTTCCGGCACTGGATTGACACCTACATAACCAACTGGGCCTCCTGCGACGGATTCTGCAACCATACGATGGGCGAATTCATCGAGCAGTTTCCCGAATATATCGATGAGCTGAAACGCTGGACTCAATCGGAAAACCGGTGGATGCGAAGGGCAGCGGCGGTCTCCCTCATTGTTCCTGCCAAACACGGAAAGTTTCTCGACGAATCGATCGAAATCGCGACGCTCCTCATGACAGATAAAGAGGATCTGGTCCAGAAAGGCTACGGGTGGCTTCTCAAGGAAGCAAGCCGGAAGCACACGGAAGAGGTGTTCGCGTTTGTAATGAAGCATAAGAGAGAAATGCCACGAACCGCGCTCCGCTATGCGATCGAGCTGATGCCAAAGGAGTTGAAAGCCGAAGCGATGAAGAAGGACTGGTAATTTTTAAAATGAGATGGCTTCTTGGATATGGTATCTTCGCAGGCTGGAGGGATGAGAAGCCCCGGCATGGGTTGTATCACCATGCCATTTCCGGAAAGTATTTTTCCCAACTCCCCACATTCGAGAAGTACAGGAATGCGTGCAGGAAGGATCTGGGAATACGGCTGCAAGGAATTATGGGCAGGTGTGATTGGAGTGACATACTCGGACATGAGAAGATGTGCAATCGGGCTGACATTCCGGAGGTTTAGAGTATGAGGTGGCGGACAGAGCGAAGGAGCACCAACATTGAGGACCGCAGGTCCTCAGGGATTCCTATGGGGCGCTCCTCCGGAATACCGGGTGGAAAAGCGACAGGAATAGGAGGACTCGGGCTTCTCCTGGTTATTGTCCTTGCGGTAGCAATGGGTGTAGACCCCGGCCAGATCATCGGCGGGACTGAGTATACTTCGGATTCGTACGGATACCAGTCCCAGCTCACCAGCGCACAACAGGACGAGCTTGCCGATAATGTGGCACTTGTGCTCGGTGACACTGAGACCACGTGGGCCACGATTTTCGAGGACCAGCTCGGGAAGACCTACAGGGACCCAAAACTCGTACTGTACACGGGATATGTGGATTCGGCATGCGGACAGGCAAGCGCCGCGGTGGGACCGTTCTACTGCCCCGCTGATGAGAAGGTGTATCTCGATCTCGATTTCTTCTATGCACTGCAGCAGGAATACCACGCCCCAGGCGATTTCGCCCAGGCCTATGTGATATCCCACGAGATCGGGCACCACGTCCAGAATCTTCTCGGGACCATCGAGTACGTTGACAGGAAAACACGCTACCTCTCCGAGGCAGATGCAAACGAGCTCTCGGTGGCACTTGAGCTCCAGGCCGACTGCTATGCAGGGGTGTGGGCCAAACAGGCGATGTATGATGACCTGATCCTTGAATCAGGCGATCTCGAGGAGGCCATGAATGCCGCAAGCGCTGTCGGTGATGACACGCTCCAGATGCAGTACCAGGGGTATGTCGTGCCGGACAGTTTCACTCACGGATCCTCGGCCCAGCGTGTCTCGTGGTTCAAGAGGGGAATGGACGCAGGTCTCGTCAGCGACTGCAACTGCCCCGGGCTGCCTGCCATAGGTTGAAAAGGATCATCGAGAAAATTTTTCCCTCTGAAAAGTTTCTCTTTTTGTCTCTGGACTGAGTTCAATCAAACCCATATGTCGGCTATCCGGTGGCAGTATCAGGCCTTTTTCACTATTCACATCGCAAAGGACGCAGCGTTATGACATCCCGCAGGGACATCCGGAATCCTCGCCCCTTTCAGATGAGCAGGAACAGGATGAGAAGTGCTGAGGTGAGGAGCGCTAAAAGAACGACCACAATGGCTGATTTTTTAATGACCTCTCCCTCTATCGCCGACTGGTCTATCACTGCTGCCGCATTGATGATCTTTGCCGGGGCGATTCCCGATGCAACCCCCCCTGCCACCATGTGGGCAGCATACACTTTGGCAAAGTCGAGCGAGAGGGCACCGGTCGCTTTTTGAAGAATGCCATAAAACATCACGTTCGACGAGGTCTCGCTCCCCGAGACGAAGGACCCGAATATTCCCAGGAGAGGGCTGATCACCGGGAACGCGATCCCAAATACCATCGCAAGGGTGAGTCCTATGACTGCGTTCATGTTCAGGTCGCCTGATCCCGGAACCACCATGAGGATATTATTGATCACAGCCTGGCCGGACCAGTCCATGATGTACGCGATTGCGAAGAAAAACGCGGTCGCAAGAGTGGGTGCCCATGCCCTTTTCAGCCAGAGATTTATGATCTTGGTCCCCTCTTCCCGGGACCTGACAAGGAACGGTGCTGCAAGAAGCGTGCTCACTACGACCCAGAAATAAGCCTGGTTCATGAGTTTTAAATCGACCACCTTGTTTGCCACGACGTGTATAACCTGAATTTTCCCGAGAAGAGTATAGAGACCTGATTGGATCTGCGGGATGCTGATGATGATCACCAGGACAACGAGGAGCACCCAGGGCAGCACGGCCTTCCAGAGTGGCATGAGGGCGGGATCTCTCTCCATTTCATCTCCCCTCTTCGTCTCACCGGGCGTTTTCTGGATTTTCCTTACCCTTACCATCCTGTACATGAACAGGAGGACAATCGTCACGAGCCCCGAGAAAACCCCCACAAGCCCGATTGCAGATCCAGGCAGAATGTTCACGAACAGGATCGCGGATAGTCCGAGTGAGAGCCCTGCGAGCACTGCCGGGGCCCAGCCTCTCCTGATTCCCTCCATGCCATCTGCAACCCAGAGCATCCCGAGCGAGAGCCCGGTGGAGATAACAGGGAGGAAAAGTGCGACCTGGCTCCCCATGACGACTGCATCGAACCCGAATACGGCAGCAGGGAGGGTAATCGGGACCGCAAGGAGAGAGAACGAGGTGAGCGGATCGTATCCGAGGCACGGCAGCGCAACGGAGGCGAGGGGAGAGAATCCGAGTGCCATCATGATGGGAGGGAGCATCGTCACCGGTGTTGCCCCGATAGAGACCAGGAAGGATCCAAACCCGACGTTCAGGATCATGATCTGTTCGTACCGCTCAGCAGCAATTGACCTGATATGCTCAGAGATGCTCCTGATTGCACCCGACAGATCCATCATTGTCACCTGGAGGATGGTGAAGAGGACCATCAGGGATATTCCAAATGATGCAAGGATCCCGGCATACGAGGCATACAATGCGATTTCAGGAGAGGTATTGAAGAAGAAGATCGCCACGAGCAGAGTGAGAATCCACCCAGCCACTGACATCAGGATGCCCGATTGTTTCAGAAATACGATCCCCGTGAATATGACCAGGATGGGCAAGATTGCCAGGAAAAACAGGAATATTGTATACAACGGGATGCCAGCCTCCATATTTATTTAAAATTCTTCCAGATAACGGTTGTGTACAGTCCTGAAATAATTTCTC
>DAWU01000054.1 GCA_002506105.1 Methanolinea sp. UBA275
GCAAACAATATGAACGGTTATGTGCAGGGGAATGCTGCAGGTGGTATGAACGGTTATATGCCTGGTTCATTCTCATCAGGGATGACAGGATACATACCTGGCAGCGCATCTTCCATCACGACCAGGAATCCATCTGTCACCCAGGGTTATTCCTCAGTATATGGAATTGCCGCTGCCCAGACGGGTGCATTCTCCCATGGCGTGACAAGTTACAGGAAAAGCATCATACGCTGATACCCGGGACACCCCGTCAAAAACACCATTCATTTTTGTGGAAACGCATCGCCCAAACTGGATCTCCTGGTTTTTTTTTTAAATCCGGTTCATACCTGTCTGGCATACATTCTCTGTATTGGATGAACCAATGATGATCTGACGATGAGTATCCGCATTCCCGGAGTAATCCTGTGAATATGCGTGATTCCCCTGGCACCCGTGGGATCCATGAAAGTGAGTGTGGAAATTTGCTGAGAGAAGCCAAGACTTCGGAGCAATTTTGTCATTGTACGCCCAACCACTGATTATGGCTTCATACATCCACAGGATCGAAGTTCAATACAGAACTGATCCCAGGTTGTCGACCCGGACCGAGAGGGTCAGATCGCTTGGATTTCCGATTCAGGCTCTGCATCTTGTGGATGTCTATACCATCGCGACCCGTTCCCGCGATTTTTCCCATGATATTCTCTCGAAGATCGCCTCACAATTGATCAATCCTGTGGTCCAGGAATATTCGATAGACAAGCCAACAGAAACCACTACATTTGACTTTGCTATCGAAGTCGGATTCCTCCCGGGCGTAACAGACAATGTGGGCACTACGGCAAAGCAGACCATCGAGGATTATCTCAAAATTCGTTTTCTTGAGGGAGAAGCGGTCTTTTCATCAAGGCTGTTTTTCGTGGCCGGGAACCCGGGTCCCGGCATGCTTGAAAAACTCGTCACTTCTCTGGCAAATCCCCTGATTCACAGGGTACATGTAAAGAGCCGGCAGGAGTACGGGAACAGGGGTATGGACCCTGTGACCCCCTTTGTCTCACTGCATGAACTGCCGACTGCAGAGACCGTAAACCTGGATCTCACTGATACCGAACTTGCACGCCTCGGCAAAGAGGGGATTATGGATCCCGTAACATGGGTGCGCAGGGGACCGCTTGCACTTGATCTGGCCCAGCTGCATACCATCCGGGATCATTTCAGATCGAAGGGGAGAAGTCCGACCGACGTGGAACTCGAGTCACTGGCCCAGACCTGGAGTGAGCATTGCAAGCACACGATCTTCGCGTCAGCAATGGATGACGATGTACCTGATGGACTCTATAAGACCTGCATCCAGGCTGCAACAAACAGGATCAGGAAAGAGAAGGGTGAGCGGGATATCTGCGTGTCGGTGTTCTCAGATAATTCAGGTGCCATCCTCTTTGACGAGACGTATCTGGTGACACATAAAGTTGAGACACATAATTCCCCATCAGCGCTTGATCCCTTTGGCGGCGCACTGACCGGTATTGTCGGGGTAAACCGCGATACGATCGGCTTCGGGCTCGGGGCCAAACCCTGCATCAACGTGTACGGATATTGCGTCGGCGATCCGGACACCGAACCTCTCCTCTTCCGGGGGAAGAACAGGGAAAATCCGATCCTCACACCCAGGAGAATACTTGACGACATTGTCCAGGGCGTCGGGGTTGGCGGGAACTGCTCCGGGATTCCGACTCCCCAGGGATGGTGCTACTTTCATGACAGATACAAGGGAAAACCACTGGTATTCGCCGGAACGGTGGGATTGATCCCGCAATACCAAGGTACAAAAAGACTGCACGAGAAACGTGCCCGGCCGGGCGACCTTATCGTCATGGTCGGGGGACGGGTCGGGAAGGACGGGATCCATGGCGCGACATTCTCTTCGGAAGCCCTCGACCCGGAAAGCCCGGTGACCGCAGTACAGATCGGCGACCCGATCACCCAGAAGAAGTTCTCCGATGTGATTGTGAAAGAAGCCAGGGACCTTGGCCTGTACCACAGCATTACCGATAACGGGGCAGGTGGACTCTCATGTTCCGTTGCGGAAATGGCAAAGGAATGCAACGGGTGCCATGTTCTCCTTGACAGGGTTCCGCTCAAGTATCCCGGGATGGCCCCGTGGGAGATCTGGATCTCAGAGTCGCAGGAGAGGATGACACTTGCTATTCCTCATGAGAGCCTCGATGAGTTCATGGACCTCATGAAGAGGAGGGAGGTTGAGGCGACTGTCATCGGGAAGTTCACTGATTCCGGGAGATGTGTCGTGGAATGCCACGGGGCGGTCGTTATGGATATCGACCTTGGGTTCCTTCATGACGGGCTCCCAAAAAAGCACCTGATCACCACACCTGTCAACCAGGCCTGGCCTGAACCCGGGACCGCATGCCCTGACCGGCTCGATGCAACGCTCATCTCAATGCTCGGGAGGAAAAATATTTGCTCGAAGGAATTCATCTCCATCCAGTATGACCATACGGTCCAGGGAGGCCATGTGCTTGGACCTGTTCAGGGGATTGGAAGGGTCCAGGCTCCAGCCACCCTGACAAAAGTGGTGCAAGGATCGGAGAGAGGCGTGGGACTCTCGCAGGGAATTTTTCCTTCATACTCGGAACTCGATCCGTACCGTATGGCCATCGCAGGGATTGATGCTGCGGTCCGGGGATTGATTGCAATCGGCGTTCCGCTGGATGCAATTGCCATTCTCGATAACTTCTGCTGGTGTTCGTCGGACGACCCCTCGAGGCTCTGGCAGCTGAAGCGTGCCGCATTCGGATGCTATGACGGAGCCACTGCATTCGGAACCCCGTACATTTCAGGGAAAGACAGCATGTTCAACGACTTTTCAGGGTTTGATGAGAAGAATAACCCGGTAAAGATCTCAATCCCGCCAACCCTCCTTATCTCCTCCATCGGGATCCACCCTGATGTTGAAAAAGCAGTATCGATAGATGCCAAGATGGAGGGCGACTACATCTATGTCGTGGGTGCAACCACTCCTGAAATGGGAGGATCAGAGTACTTCATGCATCTGGGAAGCCCGGGAAATACCGTTCCGGCACTCGACATGCAGCATGCAAAGATGATCTATGCCAGGATGACGGAGGCTATCATGAATGAACTGGTGGCATCGGCATTCCCGGTCCTTCACGGAGGCCTCCTGGTAGCCCTTGCAAAGGTCTCTATTGCAGGCAATCTCGGGATGAAGATCGCAATACCGGAGGGGATGCGCCCCGACTATTACCTCTTCTCGGAGTCGCCAGGGAGATTTGTTGTCACGGTCTCTCCCAGGAACCGTCGTGAATTCGAACGAATGCTTGGGAATGATGCATACCACCTTGGCCGAGTGGACGGTTCCTCGTTGCAGGTTATGGCAGGGAAGACCATCATCGATCTTCCCGTTCGGGAGATGGAACATGCCTACAAGGCACCATTCAGGGAGTACTGATCATGGATCCCAGCATGAAAAAAGAAAAGGAATCACCGGTGGCTGACTTCATCGGAAATGCAGGACTGATCAGAGAAAAGGCCCTCATCATGAGCGGGTACGGGATCAACTCCGAGATGGAAACCGCTGAAGCACTCCTCCGGGCCGGGATGTCATCCGATATTGTGCATATCAATGATCTGATTGCCGGGGAGCGATGCCTTTCAGAGTACAGGCTGCTTGTCTTCCCCGGGGGATTCTCCTACGGTGACGACACCGGTGCAGGCAATGCCTTTGCCAACAGGATCAGAAACAACCTCTGGGACGATGTTCTCGAATTCCTGCGAGGGGACACCCTTGTGCTCGGGATCTGCAACGGATTCCAGATCCTTGCAAACCTCGGCCTCGTTCCTGCCTTTGATACTACGTATACACGTGAAATTGCCCTGATGCCAAACAGGAAAGGAGTGCTGGAATGCCGCTTCGTCACACTCAGGCCCGCCAGTGAAAACCTTTGGACACGGGGCATCTCCCATCTCTACTGCCCAGTCTCTCATGGCGAGGGTAATTTTTCCTGTTCGGAAGATACGCTACAGCACCTGGAAGAGAAGCACATGATCGCATTCACGTACTGCCGGGATGAC
This sequence comes from Methanolinea sp. UBA275, assembly GCA_002506105.1. Classification (GTDB taxonomy): domain Archaea; phylum Halobacteriota; class Methanomicrobia; order Methanomicrobiales; family Methanospirillaceae; genus Methanolinea_A. The sequence continues at coordinate 4,093 of DAWU01000054.1, forward strand.
ATGAGCCCGGCATGTGGAGAATACCCCTACAATCCCAACGGATCTGTTGCAGATATCGCCGCAATCACGTCCGAAGACGGCAAAGTGCTCGGGATGATGCCTCACCCGGAAAGGGCGATGGAGTTCGTGAACCTGTATGACTGGCCGATACGGAAAGAGCAGCTGAAAAGGGCGGGAAGACCGCTTCCCACCGAGTCAATGAACATGCAACTGTTCAAAAATATTGTCCGGTATTTCCGGAAGTAGACAGTTGTGATTTTACCATGAAAAACCCTCCTCATCCCATTCAGACTGAACGCCTCGACCTTATTCCTGCGACGCTACGCATGCTTGAATGCGAGGGGGATAACAGGGCTTTGTTCGGCAGAATGCTGGATGCGAGAGTCCCGCAATCATGGCCTCCGCCGCTTCTCGACGAGGAAACACGGCAGGAGTTTCTCCGGATACTCTCTGAAGGCTCCGATTCGCATTTCTGCTCATGGTACTGGGTTCTCAAAGACCCTGTCAGGCAGAGCCGGACGCTGATTGGGAGCGGCGGGACCGCATCATGTTCGTGGCTGCCTGATGCGGTGATGATCGGGTACTCGGTCCTGGAAGAATTCCAGAACATGGGATACGCAACAGAAGCGATCCTTGCCCTCATCCCACATATCTTCTCATGGCCTGCGATTCGCAGGATCATCGCCACCACTTACCCCAAACTGAAAGCATCTGTAAGGGTGCTTGTGAAGGCAGGGTTTGTTCCCGGGGGCATGAATGAAGGGGGGGAGGGTATTGAGGAAGGGACCGTGATGTATGTCCTTCATGCACCACCCACCTATGTCACCACGGGCAACTGATCACCGTTGAGAGCCATAATGGGGTGAATCCCCCATACCCATCCTCACACACTACCCATTCCCGGTTCCTCTTTCTCACCGGAAATATAATCCGGATGAATTTCTTCCCTGGCGATGACGGCAAGGATCACCACCAGAATTCCGATGAGGAACGAGATAAAAAACGCGAGATCAAAACCGGCCGCAAGGACCTGCAGCTTGAGGTTAACCGGCGCTGTCCCGGTCACACCGCGGTGCCCCGCAATCGCCAGGACACCCTCGAGGAACACGAGGTTGAAGAGGGCTATTCCAATGGTCATCGGGGCAAAACGTTCAAGGCTCGTGAGGCTTGAGACCATCCCCTGGTAACTCTTTGCGACCGAGTTGAGTATCATGTTGGATAGTGGGGTAATAAGGAGCCCCATTCCAAACCCAATCGAAGACAGGCACGCCAGTATGTATCCAATCGGAGTGTCAACATGCAGGTGCCACATCAGGAAGTACCCCGCGAGGAGAATCACCGCCGCAGAGATGCAGAGCGTCCTTGCACCGACCCGGTTGAACAGCAGCCCGGCGAGAATACCGCTCACCATCATGGCAACCGAGAGAGAGGTCAGCACGAGGCCGGCAGTCGAGGTCGGGTACCCCTTCACATACTCCAGGTAGAACGGAAGGAGATAGTTGATCCCTGAGAAACTTAAGAATACCAGCACAAGAGCAAGGTTTGTCAGGAGAAAGTTCCGCCGCACGAACAGCCTGATCTCGAGAATAGGGTTGGGAACATGAATTTCATGCCAGAGAAAAAACCCAATCGCAGTCGCGGAAATGGCGAGCATGCAGAGAATGACCGGGGATGTCCATCCGAAGGAATACCCCTCCGTCACTGCGAAGAGGAGTGTGGCAAGACCGATAAAGATAGAGACCGCACCTGACCTGTCAAACCCGGCCAGTGTCCCGGAACCCTTTGCCGACGGGATAACCCTTGCACCAAGCAATACCGCAAAGATTCCTATCGGTATGTTGATGAAGAAGATCCAGTGCCAGGATGCATACTGGGTCAGCAGGCCCCCGATTGTGGGGCCGATCGCGGTGCCGAGTGCTGCAAGGGTCATGATGACCCCCATGGCTTTCCCCTTCATGTCCATCGGGATATACGCTGTCACCATTGCCGGAGCTATCGCGGTGATCATGGCGCCCCCAATCCCCTGGAAGATTCGGGATACGACAAGAAGCGGAAATGAATTGAACATGTCCGGGAGCAGGCCGCATGCAAGAGAACCGAGGGTGAAAATGATGAATCCTGACAGGAACACTTTCTTGAACCCGATGATATCCGAGACCTTGCCGAAGATCAGGACGCAGCCTGCCATGACGAGCAGGTACGCGGTTGCGACCCAGCTCACGGTGCTCGATGAGATGGAAAACACTTCCGATATTGTCGGGAGTGCGATATTGACGATGGTTCCATCAAGGGACGACATGAATATGGCAAGGGAAATTGACAGGATCATCAGGAAAAATGGGGGATGACCGGGGTTTCCGGAACTATGACTCATTTTAGTATCATTCTTCCTGCCACGAAATTATTGTTTGCGATTCTCTGCGTGCGAACCGGATAGCCCCCCTTTGTGGTCTCGATGGAACATTCTCCAGCACCGGGAATATATACCTGTGGGGGTTCACTCCCCCTTATATGGATGACCCTGCCCGGGATAGGGCCTCATCAGAGACGGCATTTTTAAAAAAAATAGCAGAGAAAATTGGTGAAAAATCAGAGCAGGCCGGCAGTATTGAGACCTGCAAGAATATTGAGCGCCATGAGAATGACGAGCAGGCGGCCAAGCCACAGATGGATGGACCTCACCTGCTTTTTCCGTTCGATTTTCACTGTACAGTCCCGAAAGTATTTCC
>DAWU01000047.1 GCA_002506105.1 Methanolinea sp. UBA275
TGTTCCACGTTATTCGAAATCCTCTTATATCATTTACAACCATGAGGGATTCGGAGTACCAGGTCATTCTGCACGATTTCATTACAGGGGAAGAACTGCAGGTTGCAGGCGGCAATGAGACCACAGCCTGGAATTCCCATCTCGGTAATAATATCCTTGTGTGGGAGGAGAATTGTGACGGCAGTTTTGATATTTTTTCCCTGAACCTGACGAGTGGAGAGGAGAAGGATCTCACTCCTGATATGCCTGATTCCGATCAGACAAACCCGGTGGTATCAGGGAATTGGGTTGCCTGGCAGAGTTATAACGCTGAGACCTATATGAATGATATTTATGTGTCTTCACTGGTATCAGGGAATACCACGCTTATTACCCCCTCATCGGAATACCTCGATGAAAAAAATCCTAGGCTCGATGGGGAGTATCTTGTTTACCAGGGGATGAACCCTGAAACTTTTTTGTATGAAATCTATTTATATAATCTCTCTTCAGGAACAACAATTCTCCTGACACCAGGTACGGAGAATGCCAATGAAGAATATCCCGCAATCCATAATGGGACCGTGGTCTGGATTGGGCAGGATCCGGAAGGAGATACTAATCACATATTCATATACGACATAGATTCAGGTATCACTCACATTCTTGATAGGCCTGATAATGAGATCTATCCAATCTTCCCAGCAATTTTCAGAAACAGAATCGTCTGGCAGCAACAGGATCCTGAGACTGGATATTTTGACATTTTCATGGCAACACTCGGGATTGAAGACCCGCCTCTTGTCGCAGATTTTTCCGCTGATACCCTTGTGGAGGGAGCTCCCCTGGCTGTCAATTTCACAGATCTCTCTTTGGGGGACCCATCGGGGTGGCTATGGAATTTCGGGGACGGGAATTACTCTGTCGAGAGGAATCCCACCCATATATATGCAAGTCAGGGTGTCTACGATGTCTCGCTCATTCTCCATACCTTTACTCAGCGATCAGGGAAACGTAGTCCCGGGTATATTTTTGCCGGGAGTCCGCCGACACCTTCTTTCTCCTTCGACCGATATGAAGGACTCCCCCCGTTGACTGTTGCGTTCACTGACCACTCGACAGGCTTTCCGGATTCCTACATGTGGAATTTTGGGGATGGAACGTCGTCCACTGAAAAGAATCCTGTCCATACCTACATGACACCGGGATCTTTCAGTGTGTCCCTGGTAACCGGAAACGGGTTCGGGAATGTGAGCACTTCTTCAGGAGCCTGTATTATGGTCATGGATGGAACGAGAAATGAGATGCTTTTCGATATCCCGGGAATATCATGTGAAGAAGTGGCCTCTTACTCGCAATTGACTCTCAATGCAAGTCTGGTTTCCCTGAATGCCGTTGATAATGCGACAATAGAAGTATTTCCAGATCCCGGATATGGCATTGCATGCATGAATATCACGTCTGCATATGGGTTCACATGGAATACTCCCACTCTAGTGAGTGGAATTCCCATGGAATTGCTGATCGACTCTCCAGAAATCCTTTATTCGGGGGATGATTACGGAGATACTGTTCGCTATCAGATCGTGATGGATGAATATCCGGCACTTGGGCATATTCAGACCAGCATATGGGAGAATGCGACCCAAAATGACTACGCGTCATTCAATCATATCGCCATTTTTGGAAATACCAGCGGTACGGATACCTCCAGATATTCGGGTGTCAAGGGCGTCGCATTCACCGCGCAATTCGAGTGCGAGAACATATCGGGACCTTCTCCGGCTGTGCTGATTTTCGGACTTGATTCTGACTGGATACAGGAATACGGATGGCGAAAACGTGTAATGGCAGAGTCGGATCAGGAAGATACAAGAATATACCTTGATGACGATTTCCTGGGATTTGCCCCCGTGGAACTTCCCTCAAACCTGTCTGCTGGGGACCATAGGATTACCGGGACAAAAAATGGCTTCCCGGACAATGTAAGCGTTGTCTCAATTGCAGATAAAAAAGACAGTATCCGCGTCATCCGCCTCATGGGGGATGGATCCGGTGAGATTCTTACCACGGAATTCCTGTATCACGATCCTGTAAAAAATATGGACTACTTCAAGGCTGAATCTCCCCATGGGTTCTCAACGTTTGGCGTGGTATCAACCGGTGATGCGGGGAACATTTTCCAGATAGTCCAGCTTCTTCTCAGGAAATTGATCCCTCCAACTCTCCCTATAGAATATGGTATATCTAGAGGGGGTGGCGGCGGGGTCTCTTCTACTTACCCTCCCCCGACAACAATCCCTACAACGAGTATCCCTGAAGGAATGCTGCCCACCGTCACCCCTGTTGAGCCCAGTGAACCTCTTCACACAGTACCAACGCCTGATACCACGCCGTGGCAGAGCCAGGAAATTTCACCAACTCCGACAAACAAACTTGGTGCAGGTTTAACTCCTTTACCCGACCTCCTTATCCAGGAGATCGCAATTGTCTTTGTCGTTATCCTCGTCGCTGCAATGCTGGTCCTCCGGTGGCAGAGAGGTGGAGGATTTTGAGCCGGAAACACGGTTGGGCTGACGATACATGAGTCTGGCGGCTATTGTTCGCCAGACCCGTCCCTCAGATGTCGAGGAATTTGAAGAAAAAAAAGATGTCCGGGGATTGATCAGCCTTCTCTCATCAGAAGATTATCGAATCAGGGACCGGGCAGCGGATGCCCTTGGTAGGATTGGTGCACCTGCACTATCAGTGCTGAATACCCGGGCAACCCGTGGGAGTGTGGAAACCAGGCTAGGGCTAGTCGAGGCAATTGCGAGGATTCGCAGTCCTCAGAGTGTTCCGGTCTTATGCAGGATCCTCTCGAAGGACGAGAACAGTGAGGTACGGTGGATTGCCGCTATTGCACTTGGTGAGAGCGGGGACAAGAGCGCGATCCCTGTTCTTATCCGGGCATTGAAAGACCGAGATAAGTTCGTCCGTTTCGGGGCAGCACAAGTGCTTGGGAATATGGAATGGAGACCGGAAAACCCGGAGGATGACGTGCGGGTTCAAATCGCTTTGCAGAACTGGAGTGCGATTCCAGGTATTCCGGGGGTCCCGATCGATATTGTGACAGAGTATCTCGGTGATGCCGATCCGAGAATTCGATCTTCCGTGGTATCACTGCTTGGAATCCTGGGTGACCCGCGGGCAGGGGAAGCCTGTGACAGGGCAATGCGGGATCCGGACCCTGAGGTGCGGTGGATTGCGACCCGGGCATTTCCGCGGTGCCAGGTATCCGATCTCCTCCTCCCCGCAGGGATGTTCCGGCGCGTACGGACCGGGAAGAGTCTGTTTGGGGCCATGCTGCTGAACTTCTTTTTCCCCGGACTCGGGTATAATTACCTTGGAAAGTGGTGGGGATTTTTGCTTTTCCAGATTATGTTCACCGGGTTGATTCTCGTCTCGTTCTCGCTTTTCGAAGGAAATCTCTTCAGCGCATATCCCCTTCTTTTCCCGTTCTCGTCCGTTGCGGTCGCCCATACCTACTACCTGGGGAGGAAGATTCCGGATATATGAACCTATTCCGCCTTCTTGCAGGAGAGAATAGTACGTGATTCCCGGCTGGCTTTACAGTCTCACTATTCCTGATATCCCGGGACTAAGAGAAAGAAAGGATTACGAGGGGCTGACAAGGGCACTCCGCCACAGGGATCTTAAAGTACAATGGAATGCAGCCCGGGCGCTTGGAGAGATTGGAAAGGACAGCGTTGCGTACCTCATTCGCATGCTTGAGAATACCCGGAACAGGGAGGCGCGGCTGGGTATCATTGAAGAGCTCGGTATGATAAGGGACGCAAGAGCGATCTCACCTCTCATCGCACAACTGGAGGACAGGAGCAATGAAATCCGCTGGGAGACCGCACTGGCTCTAGGGGAGATCGGAGATCCGGCTGCAGTCCCTGCCCTCCGGAAAGCCCTGGAGGATAAGGATAAATACGTCAGGTATGGTGCAGCACTCTCACTCCGGAAACTTTCATGGGTGCCGGGAAGCGAATCCGAGAGTGCATTCCTCCGGGTGGGAATGCAGGAATGGGAAGAGATAGCAGGAATGGGCCCAGGAGCAATCGATGCACTGGGAAACGCACTTGCCGATTATGATAAGAATGTCCGCATCGATGCCGTCCGGACGATGGGGATACTCCAGCATAAGGAAGCCATCCCTGTACTCTACCGTGCCATAAGCGATCCGGATGAAGAGGTCCACTGGGAAGCGGTGCAGGCGGCATCTTCCTGTGGGCTTCCCATGCGGTATCTCCCACGAGCCCTTGCGAGGCGTCCCCGGTCTGGGAAAAATCCTCTTGTAGCCGGACTTTTAAATTTCATGCTTCCCGGCATAGGATATATATATCTGGGATTCTGGTGGGGGATACTTCTTTTCCAGATAGAATTTTACGTGATTGTGTGGGTATTGAATTCCATGTCTATAGATGATCTCAATATCGAGCATATCTTCAGTTATTTTCTTATCCTGGTTCTCATCTATCTGTTTCTGGCGACCCATGCATGGTACATGGCAAAGAGGATGCCAGACCTTTAATCCAGATGAGCAAGCCTGATCGCCACGTGAAAAAGGGATGGCAATTATTTTTCATCGATGAATTTCTTGAGTTCAGCAAACATGAAGTCCTGTGCTTTCTCGACGGCATCCCGGGTTCCGCGGAATGCCAGGATTTCACGTTCGTCCCCGTCCATATTCGCAAAATGGAGTCGTTGTTTCCTCTCGATTAATTTTACATCGAACTGTTTCAGGATTTCTCCAATAATCGTGCGTGGAACACCGGGAGGTACAAGAAGGTCGAATAATTCTTCCCTAGTCTCTCCTGTGTCATTTTTTTTACTGCCTGGACTGTCCACCATCTTTTCCTCACTCATGCTCATCACCTTATTTGCCTATCTTGATCCTTCGTGACATGATGCAGGGCCCTCCCCGCACACCCCCGATCGGATTCTTGGGTTTGCCAAGGGAGTTCATGCACCGTCCCATGAGTGCCGCCCCCCTGGCCAGGCCATCATCCACGAAGACCAGATGATCGTTCGGGTTCTCGAAGAAATTCCTCTCGGTAATACCTTCTAGAATATAATCGGGTTTCCTCCCTGATATTGCTGCTCTTCCGGTGAACCCGATGCTGGTGTTGGGCAACACATGCCCCTGCTCGGCTGACACATCCACGAGTCGGAGCGCCATCTGTGCACACACGCGATCGATCACCTCGTTGACAAGGCTCAGACTGTGTTTTGTATAGATCTCCTGGCCGAGATCCTTCAATGCAGGGAGATTGCTCCCGTTCTCACCTGCATCGCACCCGATGAGGGCTACACCGGACTCCTTTGCGACATCCGCGTACACCGGCACCCTCCCGAACCGTTTCCGCTCCGGCGGGACAAGGCGTATGTCGATAAGTTCGTGGGCACGCTCCACGTACTGTTTCACCAGGTTTTTCTGGCCTTTTAACGAGAAATCGCTCACCACGCTCCGGTCGCCGAACACATCGAGTGCAGTCCCCGTCTTGGAATCCACAAGCCCGGTCCCCTTTACGAGAGCATCCGGTATTGCTCCTGCGAGTCCGCAGAAATTTCCGATAGTCTTGGCAAAAGGGTTGGGCTCGTCCTTGCTCACATCACTCGTGATCCGGCCGTCAAGGGTCGTCCCGAAATCAATTGAGATGCAGGGGTTCCGGAAATCAACGGGAGTCCACATTGCACCCTCCTTGATGCCTGCCATTGCAAGTTCCCCCTCCATCTCGTTTGCGACCATTTCCACCCCAGTACTCCCTACGGGAGGAATTACACCTGCGACCGCCCCGATGAACACCACCTTGTCGGCGTAGCTGAAGGGCTGGAGTTTCTGTGCCTGGTTGGCCTTTGACATGGGGGGTGTCATCTTCCTGGGAGGAACCCCGGCAAGCAGACATCCGTTTGCGAGCGCCAGCACGAACTCCCCCACCTGGTCTGGTGAATCCATTGCAGCAACGACGCCGGTACTTCTCACCACGAAATCCAGATCCTTCTGGATATCCAGGTGCACTTCCCTGTGGCATTCGATGAGGGTATCACGGACAAGCTCGGTGACAGATTCCCTTGTCAGCTGGGTCCCGTCAAGGGTTTCACCAAAGATTGGCTCTCCGGGTTTTGGTTTCCTGACGTCCCTGCTCATCTTCACCGTTTTATTGATGACATAACTCATCCCTGTTTCAAGGTTGACACCAGTGAGAATGCACTTCGTGGTTGTATTCCCCATCTCAACGGAAGCCACGATGAAATAGGGTTTTATCTTGAACTCAGGGACGTATACGCCAGGGCCGTGTGCGATGGAGGGTGGCGGGGGGCTTTCCACAATATGGGGCCGCGGCTTCAAAAAGCGGTCAAAAAAACGCGCACACATAGTATCGAATGAGCGCCTTGAGGGGCATATATCTTTCGATTTAACCCCATTCCTGCTATCTTTTGTTTTTTTGCCTCATTCAATGGGGATCCCGGAAGTGAAATGAAGAAAAATAATAATTGTGTGTATTTCAACCGGGCCTTTCATCCCCGGAGATGCCAGCCCGGCAGGCTGCAAGTGCGTACATGAGTGCTCCGAATCCAAGGCTCAGGGAAATGACCAGAATCACGAGGCCCACGTATGGGATGCGGAATGATACCTGGAGGATCACGAATCCCAGGAGGAAATACTGCCACTCTTTCATGGTCCGGCCGATACGGGTCACAATCACCCGTCCCAGGGATGATGATACGAAGAGCGTGGAAAGGAGAAGAGCCGCCACAAGGCCTAATCCTGTGCACAGAGCCAGGGGGATTCCTACAAGAGTGATGGCCAGGAGAACAGTGAGGACAATCCCCCCGAGGATTCCTCCAAGACCTGCAAGGAACTTCACCACCGGACGGGTCCTGACTTCCCCCTCTACGAGCTTGAAAAGCCCGGCGGTCAGCCTGAGAATCACGAGGCCCAGAATCCCCATACCGATGGAGAAGAGGATCACTGCAAGGGAAAGAAATCCCAGTATATCTTCACCAGGTGTTGAGCTTTCCCTCGTGTACGAGAGGTGGCCTGCTTTCCCGTTATCAATAAATTGCTGGCTGGAAACCGTGAGATTTCCTTTCACTTCCCCATTATAGGTGACTTTGCCTGCAGATACGAGTGCATCGTCACCAATAACCGTATCCCTTGTGATCACCACATCGGCTGCATATACGAGCACATTTCTCCCGACACTGGAATTCAGGATGACCGTCCCACCTGCAAGGACGACCTTGCCTCCCACAGGAGCATTGATGGAGATCGTTCCCCCTGCAGATATCACATCGCCTTCAACAGGGGCATTCACCCGCACCTCCCCGCCGACCGCGATAAGGCTCTTTACAGGTGCATTCACACTGACCTGTCGCCCTAAGGCAAAGACGTCGTCATCGACCTTCTGGTCAAACCGGACCTGATCGCCATTCCCAAAGACAAGGCCCTGCACAGCAGCAGGGAGAACCAATACAATAAGAATACACAGGATAGCGGTTCTTCTCATAAAAAATTGATATTCGCGAATGGTAAGAATGGTATCGGAAATATTCCGTGCACAGCATGGGAAAAGGGGTTGGCTTTCCTTCTGTGCCGGGAACGAATAACAATGTTTAAATTTTGATCTGCAGATATTGGCGTTATATGGAGTTGCGTGACCCCAGGGGGTGGGTCTTTTATTATCTCATATGTTTTGTTGCCCTCCTGTGGGTTGGATTCCTGAGTGCCCAGGGAGTTATGATCTTTGTGAGCCTCTTCCTCACGCTCATTGTTCTCGGGTTCTCTGCGATCCTCTGCGTGATGCTCATACTGGAATTAAGAGGGGATCAGAAAGATGAAAAACCACATGAATAAGAGGAAAATATCCCCTTATTTCCCCCCGTATCTGAAATGTATGCCTGATAATAGACAGAAAAAAATATCATCCCGGTGAGGAAAGCATGCGGTCGAGTTCCTTTACCATTCTGCTCATCACCATCCTCATGATTATCATCATCCTCGCTCTCATTGTGATAATAGGGCTCACTGTCATGCTCAACAACGGAGCAGATGCCGGCACTGAGACAGGACCCTTCGTCCAGGTTATCAGCCTGATCCAGGAGCAGATGTCCTCTTTCTTTGACAATATCCAGCAATGGATGGAATATTTCATGAGACAGATCCAGAAACTGTCCGAAATGTTGTGAGGATCAGGTCCTGCATCACATAATTCCTATCCCGGGGAATTACCCCGGATGATACAGTTATATCCCTTTCAGGCCATTCACCTAGTAAGAAACCGGGATTTCCCAGGAGATAGTGTATGGATATGGAATTGGTCAAAGGCAGGCATATAGGCGATATCAGGTTGTATGCCCTCTCCACGTGCGGGTGGTGCGCAAAAACAAAGGAACTCCTCAATACATTGGGAATAGAGTACCGATACGTCTTTGTTGACACACTTCCTCATCGCGAGATGGAGGAAGCGCTTCGTGAAGTGGAAAAGCACAATCCCGCAGGTTCATTTCCCACGCTTGTCATCAATGGCGAGAAGGCAATTGTGGGATTCAGGGAGGCGGAGATACGTGAGGCTCTGAAATGACTGGAGAGAACGAATCCCGTGACCACATTATCAAGCGCCTGAAGACAATTCGTGATGATGCCGGGGCAGGAGGGTATCTTCTCAATCCCGATGTCCCTTTTGTTGAAAGCCTGATTTCCGGGATGTGTGTCAACGAGGCCCGGTACGGATACCCGGCCTGCCCCTGCCGTCTTGCTGCAGGAGCGCGGGACGCGGATCTCGATATCATATGCCCCTGCGATTACCGTGACCCCGATCTGAACGAATACGGGGCCTGTTATTGTGCGCTGTATGTGTCTCCGGACGTTGCATCAGGGAAGCGGACACTCGCTGCGATCCCCGACAGGAGGCCTCCAAGAGATCAGAGAGCGAAGAAGACAGGGGGGGTTGTGCCGGCTGGAACACTTCCTGTTCCCGTATGGCGATGCAGGGTCTGCGGTTACCTCTGTGCCAAAGAGAATCCCCCGCTGGTATGTCCCATCTGCAAGGTTTCGCAGGACCGGTTCGAGAAATTTTTATAACATTTTTTTACACCATACAGTTCGCTTCGGGACACATGCACATATATTCCTGCACATAACCGGCCCAATCCCCTGGTAAAAGGATGGTCCTGACCTGCCTCGGGGAGGGATGTCCGAAAAGAGGTGATCCCATGCCAGATGTTAATGTAGGAGTGTTCACAGATTTGTATGGTATGGCAGATATCATCGTGATCGAGATCGTGGGACTCAAGGATTCTTCTTGCTCTCCTTTTCCCTGCGATATGACCCGGAGCTGCGGCCTCTATGATTGCCATCCCACAGGGAAACTGGTTCCGGCATTCGAAGCACTTAAAAAGGAGCTGATCGGGCAGTTTGGTTCAGCCATTGAGATGAAACTGGTATTGATCGATGAAATGATGCCCGAACACGTCAGGGATATCATCGCATCCCAGTACCCGCCGATCCCGTTTGTGATCATCAATGGCACGCTTGTCCCCATGGGAAGGATCTCTCTCCCCATGATGCAAAAAGAGATAGAAAAGATCCAGAATATCAGGTGATCCTCGAGAGTTCCCCGTTCTCCAGATTATAATAGAGGCCATGAACCCTGATTTTACCCTCTTTCAGCGCCTCTTTTACTACGGGATACAGGTTGAGATGTTCGATCTGCAGCCGCACATTCTCCTCCTCGATCATACGGGAGCGTTTTTTTGATGCTTCAGGTGTTTTTGGCGCCTCAATCTTTGCATCTATCCTCTTTTTCGCCTCGATTGCGTTGTTGAGCCAAAGCGGGATATAGACATCATTGGTCTCCTTGTCAAGTGCTTTAATCGCACCACAGTCAGAGTGGCCGCAGATCACGATATCTTTAATTTTCAGATGGCGTATTGCATATTCCAGGACGGTCGCAAAGTTCCAGTCAAAGAGGGGGACGACGTTTCCGATATTCCTGTGCATAAAAAGTGTTCCCGCTTTTGCCTGCGTAATATGGCCCGTCTGGAGTCTCGAGTCGGAGCATCCTATCCAGAGGACTGTCGGGCTCTGGCCTTTGGTGAGCTCTTCGTAATATGCCTTGTTCTCCTTGAAAAATCCATCTCTGAATTTCTTGTTCCCTTCGAGCAGTGTATCAATCATTGCTGATTCTCCTGTATTCCTTGTTCCCTGTATGTGAACTGGATTATGTGTGTTCCCCTTTCCGCATCTCACCCGAAAACCGGGATTGTCCATAGTGCACGGGAACCATCCTAGTTTCATTGTCCGCCATGCATGAATCTCTTGAACCGGGGGTAGATAGTGGCTGCAATCCCGGGCAGGGGGTGCAGACACCATAGATCGGGATATGGTATTGCAGGGGAATTAAAGATTGATATTTTACTTTCGGCAACACACGGTATGAGCGAAGATATATGGATCCCTCTACTCTCATCCCCCGGCTACGGAAACACGCCGGGAACGCCCCGGAGCGATTCTGGGAAGTGGATTATTGCAGGGGTATCGCAATCTTCATGATGATTCTCTTTCATGCTGTCTTTGATTGTGCATATGCAGGGGTATATCCCATCAATGTGAATTCAGGTCCATGGAGGCTGCTCGCCATCAGCACAGCCTCGCTCTTCCTGATCCTTGTCGGTGTTTCCCTTACCCTGAGCGGGGCAAGGGCATCAAAGGTGATGGATGCAAGGTCCTGTATCATGAAATTCCTTCGCAGGGGCGCAGGAATCATGGCGATCGGCCTTTTCATTACCCTGATCACCCTCATTCTGGTACCCCGGGAACCTATCATTTTCGGCATACTTCATCTGATAGGATTTTCTGTGATGATATCCCCCCTTTTCCTTCGCCGTTCGTGGGGATGTCTCATCGCAGCTATGGTAATAATCCCCGCAGGGTGGATCATCAGCAGCATTCACGGCCCTCTCTGGCTGGCGTGGCTGGGGATCACTCCTCCCGGTTTTGCAAGCCTTGATTATACCCCGGTATTCCCCTGGTTAGGAGTGGTGCTGGTCGGGATATTCCTCGGGCATTTCTTCTATCCCGGAGGAGAGAGAAGATTCTGTGTTACTGACAGAAACATCCCCGGGAAAGCGGGGGTATCCTTCATCGGGAGGCATTCGCTGGCAATTTACATACTCCACCAGCCGGTTCTTATCCTCCTGGTATCGCTCTTCTATTCTACCCCCGTAATCTCCCTCTGGTAATTCTTGGAACCTATTACCGGCCGGCCTTGTGAAGGGTCATCCTGAAGACTGCACCCTGTGAATGATCTCCCTCTATACGATCAGAGACCGAAATTGTCCCACCGTATCGTTCGAGGAGGGTCTTGACAATGTATAATCCAAGTCCCTTCCCCTCACTCTGCGAGGCGGTCTGGGAAAATCTCCTGAAAATTACTCTCTTCAGGTCGTCGGGTATACCGGGGCCGTTGTCAGAAAAAATGACCTCGACATTATCAGGCCCGTGTGGAGTGACTTCAATGGTGATCCTGACATCAGGCCCGCCGAATTTTATACTGTTCCCGATGAGGTTCGTGAAGATCTCGCCAAGCAGTTCATCGGCAAGCACCTCGATCCCGTTCTCCTGGTATTCTATACGTGCATCCGGGAAGAACCGTATCTCCTTCATGACGGCGGTATCCAGCTTCACAACCCTGAGATCGTTCTTCCTCTCCTGGATCTTCCGGATCGTCTCAAGGTTCCTGATCACGGCCCTGCTCTTCTGGACCCCATCCATCATCTTCCTCGCTATCTCCTTTGGTTCACCTGAGAGCATATCCATCAGGAGATCTCCATACCAGAGTGATGCAAGATTGGCGTTGTTGATATCATGCATCAGAATATCGAGGTACAGGTTAGCTTGCTGATTGGCCTCGCCAATCTTCTGGGTAAGCACAAGTCGCGATACGGCGGCCCCTATCTCCCGTGCAAGGAATTCGATGGTCTGGTGCTGGTGGGCTGAACAGCCCCCATGTTCACCTGAGAAGAAGTACATTACTCCGAGTACCTCATCACCACTCTCCAGGGGCACGACAATCCCTGCACATGGACCAGTCCCGCCGGCCTCCGCGTCACCTTTCCATACGAGGCTTTTTCCATTCTCGATACATCTCTTCAATTCAGCAAGAGGTCCTTTGGCGGCGTTCTGAATGTCGTGGAACAGGCCTTCGTCTCCCTGGTGATAGCGGGCAGCAACCCGGCGCGACTCATCTTCATAGAGAGACACGCCGCCGTATTGACAGTCAAGATACCACAGTATATTGGAGAGCACGCTGCTGAACATAGCATCCAGCCCGCGAGCATCAGATGCCTCTGTGATTACCCTGTTGATCACGGAGAGCTGCTGGTTCCGTGCCTGGATCTCCTCTTCCTGGATTTTCCTATCCGTTATGTCGATCACGGTCAGGACCATCATCTGCCCGGGGAGACTGGATCCCGAGATCAGGACAGGGATGGTCGCATGGTCAGGCAGGGTTATCGCACTCTCGAGCTGATGGACCGTGCTTCCGGTACTCCCTGCATTCACGAGCCTGTCAAGCACAGGCCGATCATTCCAGTAGGTAAGAAAATCCTTTCCTGGAAGATCAGCCGGATTGCAGCCAAGAAGGGCACCCCCCCTGATGTTTGCCTCCTCTATCACCATGTCGGAGCTGCCGCACCCGACAAGGAAAATGCCCGCCTCCGAACTGTTGAATATCCCCCTGTACCGTGCCTCCCGTTCTTTCAGCCCTCCGGAAAGTGAGGATATGACCACCGCAATCGCCACGAGGACATAAAAACTCGCAGTGGTAACAGCAAACGTGATATCGGGGAGACTTGGTGAGCGGGTCACATAGACAAAGAACACCTCAAGGATGCCCACCGCGACTGCAAAAAGCACACCTTTTTTTGGGAACCAGTATGCAGCCATTATGATGGGGAGATAGAAGAGGAGCGGGGCGATGACCGGAATGCCGAGAAGGGTTGCTGCGATATACCCGAGAAATGCCACAATGGTTATGGTGACAACAAGTATGACCTGGATGCGTGGATTGATTGAGAATTCTTCTTTTCCCGCTCCTTTCATCATACGGCTCCCTTATTCACCCATGATATTGCCGTTGTCCCTTTTAAATATAAGTGGTCTATGTACAGGGTGAATCCATGCCTGTGATCTGGTCCGCTGCAACGAGGAAAAAACTCCATGATTCACGTCGTGATCCACGAACACACAATGAAATTGGCGTAGCAATTTTCATAGTGTATACGTCACCGGGTATATTTCTGGGGATTGATGCGTAACAGGGTCTGCGCCTTGTCAAATGAGCGTCTCGCTTCCTCGTGTTTTCCCAGTTCCTTCAGACAGACTCCCCGGTAGTTCCAGGCATTCACATTCTCCGGATCGTTCTCGAGGACCCTGTCAAAGCAGGTGATGGCTTCCTCGTAGAGGGAAAAATCATCCTTCTCCTTCCCGAGCTTCTCGAGAGTCTCTCCCTTTGCGTAGTACGTACCGGGGCTGTCCCCGCCCAGTTCAATCGCCCGGTTGAAGCACTGGAGGGCAGCTTCATACCTGCCAAGCTCGTTCAAACAGATCCCTTTCTCCCTCCAGGCATCGACGTGGGTCGGATCCATCTCGATTACACGGTCGAAGCATGCTATCGCATCCTGGAATTTCCCCTGCTTGTAATAGAGGTCCATCCCCTTCTTATACCAGCTTGCCGTGGATTTGCCGAAGATCCGGTCAAACATCCCCTTCTCTCTCTCTTTTACGGCTTCGGCTTTCTGTTCACCCTGGACCCTGCGGATCTCAGTGATGTCGCGGATTGATTCGATTGCCCCGATGACGGCTCCATTCCGGTCCGTGATCAGGGTGGCCCGTGACCAGAACACCGAGGGAATCCCCTGCCTCTTCACCGAAGCGGTTTCCGCAACAATGGACTGGACATCTCTTTTGATATTCTCGTACGAGAGCGAACGCAGTTCTTCGTCTGAACTGTTGATAAGGTTGATAAGGAGAGGTCTTCTGGACCCGAAAAAAGGGATAGCATATTCGTATTCTCCTTTTCCTATCATGTCCTTTGCAGGGATGCCGGTCAGGTCTTCCATCGCCCTGTTCCAGGAGATGACATGCCCGTCACTGTCGATTGCAAACGTTGCATCCGGGAGGTTATTGAGAATATCCACCGTTCTCCGGTCAGCGAGCCGGAGCGACTCCTCGGCCTGCTTTCGGGAAATCGCCTGTCGTATCATTTTGTCCAGTTCTGCGAACTGGGTCTTTGGGTCCTCCCCTTTTGAGAGGAAAAAATCTGCCCTGTTATTCAATGCCTCGACAACCACGTGCTCCCGGCCCTTTCCGGTGAAGATGATGAATGGTGTCGTGTCTCCTTCTGCCCTGAGTATCTTGAGAAAGACGATCCCATCCATCATGGGCATCTCGTAATCCGAGACGATGGCATCAAAGGACCGGGTTTTTAACATTTCCAGTGCTTCAAGTGCAGACCGGCAGGTCTCTACTTTAATCTCCCCGAACCGTTCCAGGAAAAGGCGTGTGATTTCCAGGAGGGCTGGTTCATCGTCGATCAGGAGCACTGAGATCATGATATCTCCGATAACTAATTGCAACAGGTAAGACTCCCTTTTTTATTCTTTTTACTTAATCCTTTCATTTTTATCACCGTGCCCGGACTTCCCTGAACATGAGGCCTTGTCGTCAAACCTCGTCACAGAGTGGGCACACATGGATGCTATGACAGAAAGAGCGGGACATCCTGGAACGCATCTGCATCGAACATCCCCCGCTCGGTGACACGGAGGCGTGGTATGACGGTAAGGGAGAGGAACGAGAGATACATGAATGCCTCGGGGAGCGCTCCCATCTTCTCCGCTCTGCTGTTCAGGTCATGCAGGCGCTCCGCAACCTCCTCTGCCGGGAGTACGGACATGAGGCCTGCGCATTCGAGCGGGAGCAGGTCGACGGAACCCGAGTCTGCCACTGCCAGCCCACCTCCGGCGTGGATGATCTGTGCAAGGGCGTCAAGAATATCCCGGTCATCGACGCCAACAGCCACGAGGTTATGGGCGTCATGTGAGACACTTCCTGCAATGGCTCCGGTCTTGAGGCCGAAACCCTGGACGAGTCCCAGTCCCATTACTCCTTTGCGATAGCGGCTGCAGACCACAACCTTGAGGATATCCCGGTCAGTATCCGGGATTCCAACCCCTTCAACGAAATATTCCCTATTTTCAGTCAGGATCTGGTGGGGGACAATGCCGATCACATGTGCCATCCCATTCCCCCTGATAGTAAGGCTCTCCAATGATGGGACCCGGGCTTCCATGGGGGAGCGTATGATCCGCGGTCTCTTCCGGGTTCCGGGATCGACCAGGATCCCCGATTTATACACTTTTTCAATGGTAAACGCATCCCCCTCACCAATGAGGCAGAAGTCTGCAAGCCTTCCGGGTGCGAGTGCACCCCTGTCATGAAGCGAGAACCTGTCAGCAGCGGAAAGTGTTGCCATCCGGAGCGCAATCTCGAGTTCAAGCCCGTAATGGAGTGCCTTCCTGATACAATCATCGATATGCCCCTCCCCGACAAGCATGTCGGCATGGCGGTCATCGGTGGCAAACGCCATGCGGGATGCAGTGCAGGGGCTGGCAAGCGAAATGAGCTCCTTCAGGTTCTTCTCTGTCGATCCCTCCCTGGCAAAGATGAACATGCCCCGGGCCAGTTTTTCGGCAGCCTCAGCCTTTCCCGTGCACTCATGATCGCTCTCGATGCCTGCACAAATGTAGGCATTGAGTGAGGGTCCTGTGAGGAGAGGCGCATGTCCGTCAATGATCCGGAAGAGTGCAAGTTTCTCCCATACCTCCGGGTCCTGGGCAAGCACGCCCGGTACATTCATCATCTCCCCGAGCCCGAGTACACCTTCTTTTCCGATGAACCCGGCGAGGTCCTTTGCGGTGAGCTCCGCCCCACCCTTATCCAGGGGAGTCGCGGGGACGCACGAGGGGAGCATGAAAAAAATATCGACAGGAAGCCCCTGCCTTTGTTCCAGCATGTATGTGAGCCCTTCTGCGCCACAGACATTGGCAATCTCGTGGGGATCGGCCACCACCGTGGTGGTTCCATGCAGCGCAACCACCCGTGCATACTCGGAGGGAGCGAGGAGTGAACTCTCGATGTGTACGTGCGCATCGATGAGACCCGAGATCACTCTCTTCCCTTTCAGATCGCAGGTGGTCCTGCCCCTGTAGTGATCTCCTAGGCCGACAATCCTGCCATATGCCACGGCAAAACCGGTCTCAATCCAGGTGCAGGTGAATGGATCGAAGAGGCAGGCACCCGAGAACACAATGTCGGCTGGTTCTTCCCCGAGTGCCGGTCCGATCAGTCTCGCGGGTGTTGGCCCAGGGTTCATATGGGAACGTGTGCCGGAAAGGGAGATGAATATTCTTGCTCCCAGATCCCAGGAAACGGACAGAAGATGCATCAGGAATCGTTCAATCTTATTGAACCGGAACATCCCCAAAGAAAGAATACTCAAGGATGATATTTTTGGAAAAAGCGAGGCTAAACAAGAGAAAAAGGAATCTATAGGTATTACTTCTGCTCTTCAACGGCGATCTTCTGCTGGGTTGTGAGCACGTCCACGAGGAGATCCTTCATGATCTTTTTCATGAAATCCTTTCCTTCATCCGAGTCCAGGTATTCGTGGAGGTTCTCTTTGAACTGTCCCACATCGTTCTGATTGTCAACGAAATATATTAATGCTTGGGTTATGCAATCGGACACCGTTGAGAACTTTTTCTCCTCGTATACGAGTCTGTTCACTTTTTCATAGATATTTGGGGGCATTTTATAGGAAACGGCCACACGCTCTCCCCGTTTGGTATTACCCCTGTCCAACATTCTTAATGAAGTGGAGTCCCTTCATATAAAAAAGCTGCGAAAATGAATGAATTACTTATAGAATACCAAACAGGTGTTGTTTTACATAGGTATTACATATGGAATACTATAAATAGGCCGCCATCAATGGTGATGTTGAGGAAGGATACAGCATGAATGAGATATTATTCTTTGGGGTAATTTTTGGGGGTATACTCTCGTTCTTTTCGAGTATTATTCTTATCCACATGGGCAGGCTGATTGACAGGTTCCCAACAGAGAACGAGGAAGAAAGAGAGAGATGCATCTGGAGCCCGGGCGAATTCACCAAGTATGCCGTTGCAATATACTGGCCAACCTATATCACAGGTGCCGCAATGCTAATCCCGGGATCAAGAATCCTCACTGTTTCCGGTATCGCTACGGTATTCGGCCTGATCCTTTTCATGATCACGGCACTGGTATTTTCAGGTGCCACATATAACCTGATGAGAGCGAAGAACAAGGGAAGCAGGACTCCATCAGTTTTTGGGGGATTGGTGCAGCCAGGAAACCTCTTGCGCGCCTTCCATCTGCCGATCCAGGGCAGTAAGGAGTATTCCTCCCGGAGTTCAACGTTCACGCAACACGTGAAGGTTGAAGAATAATACCCCCACTTGGGGGGATGGGCATTCAGTTTCCAATTTTTTTTAAAAATAACTGAAAGGGACCGACATTTTTCACGCATTCATTGATTCTCATCGTCGTTTTGCAGTGTAAAACAAAGAGAACTCTTCATGAAGATCCTCATTCTACATGCATAACGCTCTCTGCCCATTTTCTGGAAGATGAGGCAATAAAAAGTGCGGAATAATCCGGAATGAGACCTCAATCTAGGGGTAATCCCAGTGAAAAAGAAAAAGGTATTAGACTTTAAACAGTTCCCTTGACCGCTCGAGAGCTTCTACGGCAGGGAGCTTCTTCCCGGTCAGGAACTCGATACATGCACCGCCCCCTGTTGAGATATGGGTAAATTTCCTGTCAATTCCCATCTTCTCCACCACGGCGGCGGTATGGCCTCCGCCAATGATGGAGAATTCTACTTTCGATGCAGCCTGGAGCAGCTCGTAGGTCCCGGTTGCGAAATCTGGCTCCTCAAAGATCCCGGCAGGTCCGTTGAAGACAACCGTCCCGCATTTCCTGATGGTTGCAGACATAGACGCAATAGTGTCCATCCCTGCATCCATGATCGGAGCATCATTCGGGATGGAATGTACAGGATATTCCGCCCGCTTCCCGTCCTGCTTGACTGCCACGTATTCAGGAATGATGATCTTTTCGCTGAATGACGAGAGGAGATTCTTCGCACGGGGGATCTCCCCTTCGTACTTCAGTTGCTGGACCAGCTGCGAGGAGGGCTTCCCGATATCGAATCCCGCGGCAGCGAGGAAGATGTTTGCAACAACGCCTGTTACTATGATACTATCTGCGGTACTGGCGTTCAACATGTTTTCCGCAACAGAGATGGAATCGTCTACTTTTGTCCCTCCAAGCACCATGCATACGGGCCGTGGGGAATTCTGAAAGACCTTTGTAAGCATGGTCACTTCTCTCTCCATCAGAAGACCTGCGACCGACCTCATGGCCATCGGCAGCCCCACCATGGTGGGTTGGGACCGGTGAGCAGTGCCGAATGCGTCATTCACAAAATAGTCACCCATCTGTGCGAGTTTTCTCACGAGGAAGAGTTTCTGGGCTTCATCAGGTTTGACTGTCAAGTTCTCCTCAGCGTTAAACCTGACATTTTCAAGGATCAGAACATCGCCGTTCTTCATTGCCCGGACTGCGTCCCGGGCGCACTGGCCAAAGATATCGTCAACGTAACGGACTTTCCTCTGGAGTAGGGCTTCAAGTCTTTCGGCGTGAGCCTCTAGTGTGGTAAAGTCCTTCTTCCCGGGACGGCTCTGGTGGGTGACAATCACCACGCGGCTCTGGGAAAGAGCCTGAATTGTCGGCAGGTGCTCCCTGAAACGCTTGTCATCAAGAATGTGCTTTGTGGTGGGATCGATGGGGGAATTGAGGTCTAGGCGGAGAAGGATGGTCCTGCCCTCAGGTTTAATATCCTTTAAGGTCCCGATGGGCACTCTCATCTCCTCCTTCTACACGTTTCTGGCCTTGATCCTCTTCAGGCGGAAGAGTTCCTCGCGCTCCATCTCATCCAGCCGCATCTTGATAAAGTCCCTTGCAGCGGTCAGCTCGGGTATGACCTTGAACTCGAGTGCATTGACCCGCCGCTTGGTGGATTCGATCTCATCCAGGAGCTTCTTCATCGTGGTCTCGATCTCTGCGCTCCGGATGATCGAATCCACCAGGTCTTCAAAGGAGAGCGCGGTCTCATCGATGACTGACGTAGTCCCGAGGATCCCATATCCCCGCTCGTTCAAGCCTTTCCGGACTTTCGAGGATTCGATATCCGGGACCACGACACCCATGATGTTCTTGCTGGCCAGCTTGATGTCGGGAACCTCCTGAACAGAGAATGCCGCGGCCTTGACCCCGATTGCCCCTTCAACTGTGTTTGCGACTGCCATCATTGCCTGGGCTTTCTCATACCTGTCGAGGAGGTCATCCCGGGTGTCTTTTGCCTGCTCGAGCACCTTGAAGAACTCCAGGATAAGCCCGTCCCTCTTCATTTTAAGGATCTTGTACCCTCGCTCTGAGAGGGCGATCCTCTTCTTGAGGTTGATCAGCTCGGATCTGGTGGGCTTTATGTCTCGGAGTGCCATGGATTCTTACCCCTCGGCCTTTCCCGCCTGCCTGAACTTGGGGTGGTACTTGTTAATCAGGTCGCGGTCGATACGCACCAGCTGCTCGACCGGAAGTGTCGAGAGGAGGTCCCATCCGAGGTTCAGCGTATCCTCGATTGTGCGGTCCTCGGCATATCCCTGCCTCACGAACCGGTTCTCAAAGATATCGGCAAACTCGAGGAACATCCGGTCGCGCTCGGAGAGAGCGTCTTTTCCGACAATCGCAACGAGGCCGCGGAGATCGTTTCCTTCGGCGTAGCCTGCGTACATCTGGTCGGAGACCTTCTTGTGATCCTCGCGGGTGTGTCCCTTTCCAATTCCGAGGTTCATCAGCCGTGAGAGGGACGGAAGCACGTTGATGGGTGGGTAGATGCCTTTCCTGTGCAGCTCCCTGCTGACCACGATCTGCCCCTCGGTGATATACCCGGTAAGGTCAGGTATCGGGTGGGTGATATCGTCGCCGGGCATGGTGAGGATGGGGAACTGGGTGATGGAACCTTTCTTCCCTTTCACAATCCCTGCCCGCTCGTAGATCCCTGCGAGGTCCGTGTACATGTATCCGGGGTATCCACGCCGTCCTGGCACTTCTTCACGGGCAGCACCGATCTGCCGGAGTGCCTCGCAGTAGTTGGTCATGTCCGTGAGGATCACAAGCACATGCATGCCGAGGTCGAAGGCGAGATACTCGGCAGTGGTGAGTGCAAGCTTCGGTGTGATGATACGTTCCACGGCAGGATCGTCCGCGAGATTCAGGAAGACCACCGCACGCTCGAGGGCTCCCGTCCTCTCGAAGTCCTGCATGAAGTAGTTGGCTTCCTCCTTCGTGATTCCCATCGCGGCAAAGACGACCGCAAATGCCTCCTTGGATCCGGGCACCTTGGACTGGCGTGCGATCTGGAGGGCGATCTGGTTGTGGGGAAGACCTGCACCAGAGAAGATGGGGAGTTTCTGGCCCCTGACAAGGGTATTCGTCCCGTCGATAGTAGAGATTCCAGTCTGGATAAAGTCATTCGGGGATCCCCGTGCGTACGGGTTGATCGCGGCACCCGTGATGTCGAGACGCTTCTCGGGTACGATCTCGGGTCCGCCGTCGATGGGTTTTCCGCCGCCGGAGAGGATGCGGCCGAGCATGTCCCGCCCGACAGGCATCTTGATCGTCTCACCGGTGAACCGGATCCCGCTGTCCTTCCCTATCCCTGCAGTGGTCTCAAAGACCTGGACCACGACCAGCTCGTCGCTCGTATCAAGCACCTGGCCCCTTTTGATGGTACCATCGAAAAGGACGATGTTGACCAGTTCACCGTATCCTACGGGTTCCGTCTTCTCTACGAATACAAGGGGACCGGCTATCTGGGAAATTGTTCTGTATTCTTTCATGCTGCCGACCTCAGAGCATTGAATTCTTCATCCATTTCAGCCTGGATCTTGTCAAGCGCAGGCTTGTAATCCTTGATGAACTTTATCTGCGGCAGCTCGTTCTTCGATTTCACGGATAAGACCTGCTGGGGGGTTACCCCTGCTGTCTGTGCCGCGTATGCAAGGTCCGAGTACTGGCGGATGGCCTTCATCATGTCGTACTGTTTCTTCATGTCGCAGAAGGTGTCTACCGCGTCGTACGCGTTCTGCTGGAGGAAGATTTCACGGATCATCCTGGCCACCTCGATGGTGATCTGCTCAGATTCAGGTAACGCATCGGATCCCACGAGCTGCACGATCTCCTGGAGTTCGGCCTCTTTCTGGAGGATCTCCATTGCCCATGAACGGATGGTGTTCCATTCGGGAGAGACCTCCTTGTCGTACCAGTCGTGAAGGCTGTCCAGGTAGAGGGAATAGGAGTTGAGCCAGTTGATGGCCGGGAAGTGCCGGCGCTGTGAGAGTTTCGCATCGAGTGCCCAGAATACTTTCACGATACGGAGTGTGTTCTGGGTGACGGGCTCCGAGAAATCACCCCCGGGAGGAGATACGGCACCGATAACCGATACTGATCCCATGCCCCCGCTGAGGGTTTTGACTCTTCCTGCCCTCTCGTAGAATTCAGAGAGGCGGGCTGCGAGGTATGCGGGATATCCTTCTTCACCCGGCATCTCTTCAAGACGGGATGAGATCTCTCGCATGGCTTCCGCCCATCTCGAGGTGGAATCGGCCATGAGGGAGACATCGTATCCCATGTCACGGAAATACTCAGCGATGGTAATTCCCGTGTACACCGATGCTTCACGGGCAGCCACCGGCATGTTGCTCGTGTTCGCAATCAACACGGTACGCTCCATCAGGGGTTTTCCAGTCTTCGGGTCTTCCAGGTCAGGGAACTCTGTCAGCACCTCTGTCATCTCGTTGCCTCGTTCCCCGCACCCGATGTACACCACGATTTCAGCATCACTCCACTTGGCGAGCTGCTGCTGAGTGACGGTTTTCCCGCTCCCGAATGGTCCCGGGATGGCTGCCGTTCCGCCTTTTGCAATCGGAAACAGCCCGTCAAGGATACGCTGCCCGGTAATGAGCGGGATGGTCGGGTTCATCTTTTCGGCCACCGGCCTCGGGACACGAACCGGCCATTTCTGCATCATGGCGATCTGTGCCCCATTGTCGAGAGTACAGACGATCTCATCGACGGTGAATGACCCTGCCTTGATGCTCTTGACAGTACCTCCCTTCACATTGGGTGGGACCATGATGCGGTGCACGATGTTGGTCTCCTGGACTTCTCCAAGGATGGTCCCGGGAGACACGGCCGTGCCTTCCTTCACCAGCGGCTTGAATTCCCATTTCCTGGAATGGTCAAGGCCTGGAGCGGAGACTCCACGCTCGATGAAGTCGCCCATCTTCTGCACAAGCACTGCGAGGGGTCGCTGGATCCCGTCGTAAATACTTGTCAGCAGCCCCGGGCCGAGCTCCACCGCAAGGGAAAGCCCGGTATTGGTGACAGGTTCGCCCGGCCTGATCCCGGCGGTATCCTCGTAGACCTGGATGATTGTGTTCTCACCCTGGATCTTGATCACTTCTCCCATGAGCTCTTCTTTGCCGACCTTCACCACGTCGTACATGTGGGCATTAATCCCCACGGCGGTGACCACAGGACCGGCGATTCTCTTGAGAACTCCTGTTGCATCACTTTTTGATTTCTCTGTCTTCACTTCCACAGGTCAACACCCACTGAACGCTTTATCCTCTCCCTCATGGAGAGTCCTCCTTCCTCAGCACCGATTGTGATCACCGTAGGTTTCACCGATTCCTCGAGAGTTGTCTGCAGGCGGCGGGGCACCTTTTTCAGGTCACTGCTCTGAAGGACCAGGATCCCCACATCCGGATCTTCAAGTACCCGGTTGATATGCTCAACAAGTATCTCTTCGCTCTCAACCGGGTACGTCTTGCGTATTCCGGCGAGCCTGAAGCCAAGGATGAATTCCTGGTTTCCAATTACTGCGATCTCCATTATATCACCAGGTACCCCCGTATCCGATCGGGCGGGAGGTTCGATTCCTTCCCCCGGGCCAGGGCTCTCAGGTTGAAGATCTCGTACTTTTTCATTTCCAGGTATGCAAGGATGGGATGTATCGAGAACGGTTGCAGTTTTGACATGGTCTCCATTTCTGCAAGCTGGACTTTGATAAGGTCAATTTCGATCTCGCGGATGGATTTCTCCTCACGAAGCGTCTCCAGGAGCTCCCGGAGAGGCCTAGCCCGGACCAGCGGGACCAGTGCATCGATAAATTCATTCAGGTCCCTGATCTGGAGAATCCTCTGCATCACCTGGGGGGAGATACTACCACCCTGTATTGCTACATCCATGAACGCTTCACTGGACTGGTCAGCCCGAAACCTGAACATGTTCCGGATGTTCGTGATGTCAATATCAAGTGTGAGATAGTCCAGGAACTGCCGTCCTCCCTTGATACCGCTCCTTGCCATTGCAATGAGATCGGCGTAGAATTCCTTGTAAAGTTCGTTCTCGGCCTTTGGCAGGAGATCTTCTCTTACTCCCCCTTCAAATAACTTGGAGAGGAGTGGGTACTCTGCCTTACCCTTGAGGCTCTCGATGATCCGCTCGGGTGTCGGCTCCTCGATGAGGCGATCCAGGAAAGCCTTGTTGAGTTCCCCTGCCGGGATGAGGACTTCCTTGATCTTCCCGGGACGCTCCCCGTGTAGTTTGCCCCGTATCACGGTGAGGATGTTCTGGATGTCCCAGCGGCGAAGGTACGCCCTGGTGAGTTCCTTCAGCGTGCCGGGAGTGATCTTCTGGATATTCTGGTATTCTTTTGCCAGGTTCCAGCTCAGTGCGTTCTCGATAAGGTCAATACCGTGGAACGCAGTGGCGAGTTCGTCGATCTCCTTTTTATACTGGGTCTCCTCGACGAACCGGGTGATCTCGGAAAGCCCCATGTTCAGCATCCGAAGGTACTCCTCACGGGGGATGAGTTTGGATTTCCGCACCCGCATCCTGGTACACACATAGATGTAGGGATCCGGGCCGCCTTTCACTTCTGCCATAACAGCACTCCCCTACCCAAAGAGCAAGTCTGACGCATCTTTGAGTCCTGATTCCCATATCATGTCGAGGAATGTCCGGTAACTGAGATCCAGCTGAAGAGTCCCGTCTTTGCTCTCTACGGTCACCCCACCTTCAATGTCGACATCCCTGCCAGCGGAAAACGCTTTTAGTTCGGTTCTCTCGGCTAGGATCTGCTCCAGGAGTGTGCGATCACGAGCGTTCACATGCACAATCCCTTCATGAATCTCCTTTTTTGCCTCGATAAGGAGACGGGTGATCGCATCGCGGTGGAAACTCTCTGGTAAATCGGCAATGGAGGCAAGCGCCTTCTGATATACCTGGTCTAACAACTCCTTCTGTGTGTTCAGGAGTTCTCTTTTAACCAGGAGGTTTGCAGCCGAGCTCTCCTGAGAGAGGATGTACCCGGACTGCCGATCAGCCTCTTCGCTTGCAGCCTGTTTTATCTTGCCTCCCCGCTCCTGAGCAGCCGAGAGCACTCTTGTGGTCTCCTGCTGGCTCTCGCTACGAACCCGGTTCACTTCCTGCTGAGCCCTTTGGCGGATTTCCTCGAGGACTGCATCCAATCCCATAATCCGCTCCTTAGAATAACAGCAGCAGGCTTACGACGAGACCGAATATCACGATAGTTTCAGGGATAACAGTGAGGAGAAGAACCAGACCGAATACGTCCTTGTTTTCAGCCGTAGCTCCCACTGCCGCAGAGCCGACAGCCATCTCGGCGATACCGGTGGCAATCCCGGTGAGACCAACTGCGAGGCCTGCGCCCAGTGCCTTCATTCCAATCTGCGATGCCTTGATCATTTCCACTGTCATTTCAGTTGCTGCTACTGCTGTTGCTGCGTCTGCCATTTTTTTAATCCTCCGTAAATCTCTTTTTCATCCCGAAGGGAGCATATTTCTTGCCTCCACCTTTGTAGAACTTGGTGAAGAATTCGACATACTGTAACCTGAGGGACTGTAACCCTCCACCGAGCACACCTAGGATAGTGTTCAGGAGATGCCCGATGACAAAGACCAGCGCACCCATGATGATGATGATGGTTCCGAATGCTGTCAGTGATTCGAGCTGGGGTTCGATAATCAGTTCGATAGCGATGAAATTCACTACCATTGCAATTGCGACAGATGAGAGCCCCACACCCACGAGACGGGCGTAAGAAAGCACATGGCTTAAAATGGTGGGCAACTCGACAATTTCAAGGGCGGACTCACGCGCAATGAAGACAATACCAAGGAGTATCAGAACAATCCCGATAATCGATGATATATTCAGCCCCATCACAATCGGGAGCAATCCTGTGAAATCAGGCATCAGGGGGAGCGGAAATGCTGCCCAGAGCATGCATAAAATGCCCCAGAGCACCATGATCCATCCCAGATTTGCCAGGATGGTCTTTGTTTTGTGGGATCCATGATCCTGCCGGGCATGGTTGATTATTCCCAGGATTCTCCCGAGAGTGATCTGCAGTATCCCGATCCAGATTGCCATCATCATAAGGGAGGTCACATCAGGACCATGCCCTGATGCATGGCTCCCGATATTCAGGTGCCTGGAGAACAGGATGGGACTCCATGGAAGTGCGAAACCAAAACATTCGCTGTACAGAATTCCGAAGATGATGCTGGAAATACCGGCGTTCCTGCCGACGTCAAGGAGCTTTCTTCCATCGCCGCCGGGCAAAAATTTCCGGAGTGCCAGGCTGAATACAAGGAGAAGGATGCCGTATCCTACATCCCCGAGTATGATCCCGAAAAATATCGGGAATATGATCGAGATCAACAGCGTTGGATCAAGCTCACTGTACTTGGGTCTGGAATAGGTATCCATCAGCAGCTCAGAAGGCTTGGCAAAACCAACGTTGTGGTATTCCGTAGGGGCTACATCCTCGACTTCTGTGGGGTCCAGTTCATAGACATACACTTTTCCCCCCGTTGCGTAATGGATTCCCTGGCGGAATTTTTCCAGTTCGGTTGTCGGTACCCATCCTTCCACGATGAAGGATTCGCCGATCGTGGCAAAACGAAGCGGGGCTTCTGCCATCTCGATATCGGCGGTGAGAAGCTCGTTGCAGGCAAGGAACAGTCCCTTGTGCTCCTTCTTGATCTCATCGAGCCGGCGGTTGATCTCTTCGAGTTCACCCTTGACCGACAGGAGCTGGCTCTCGTAATACCCGATACGGGTTTTTGCGAGCCCCTCCTCTTCCGGAACGGGGACTGCCTGGAACTGGGCGTCGGCGAGTGCCTGCTCTGCAGCACTGCGGTCGTTGTTCGACACGACAAGGATGATCAGTTTTGCCTTTTTCGAATCGGTAGTGTAGATCTCGTGGGGAACATCAAGGGATAACTCCCTCGAGATATATCCGCAAAAGACAGAAAACGACCTGTACCCACGCAGGAGTTCAAGATCGAGGGGGACATCCTGGAATGGCTTCAACCCCTCGATCTTCTGTTCATAGTCCTTGATCTGGGTATCAAGATGCGTCCTCCTGGCAAGAAGATCCTCGACGTCCTTCTCGAGCGACGGCAATTCCTTCTCAATCAGTCCTGCCAGGTGTTCGGTTTTCTGTCTGTCGCCTGCATTTCCCTCCTCGTCTTCACGGATCATGAATGCATTCGTGATGCCCCTGAGCCGGAGCAGTTCGCGGGAAGTCTCATTCGCCTGAGGGAGGGGGGTACCGATGCGGTATCCCTCGTACTCTTTCCTGTCTTTCTCCACGAACTCTTCGATGTGGAACAGGTTCTGACGGTATATCTCCCGGATCACCGGTTCCATCTGTGATTTGGGGGCCGCTATAAGGACACGGGTCATTCCTTCAGGGGTGAGCATGGAGCCGCTCCTTGAACCGCGACACCAGAAGGTCGGCTGCCCTCCCGAGGTTGCGTGTCCCACGCTCCTTCAGTTCCGCAGCGCGTCGTTTTCCTTCCGCAAGAATCTCGTCATGTTTCTTCGCCGCGTTCTGTCGGGCTTCAGCCAGCCTGGCCTTCCTGTACTCTTCTGCATCATGGGTTGCTTTCATGATCAGGTTGTCGGCTTCGAGTTCAGCATTCGCAGTGCTCCGCTTCCTCTCAGCCATGGCCTCACTGATCATCTTCTGGTACTCAGCTTCTGTTTCTTTGATGTTTTTCAAGACCTCAGTCTTCATCCAACCCTCCTCTCACGGCACTTGAATATTAGACCGGAATTGGTCTTATATCTGTTGATATTTTTTTTGGCCAACAAAACTATTATCGGAACTCCCGGGAGAATCCGGGCTCAATCTCCAGGTATATTACGAAGATGGCATCACCTTTCGCGGGGGATTTTTTTGATAAAAAAGCCAGGGGATCCTGTAGAGATCTCTCTGATTGTATGGTTAAAGCTCAATTCAGGGTGGGTTGTGGGATTACCGCAATTTCAACATCGTCCGGGATATCGATGATACTGATACCGGATGGAGTACCGGAAAGGTGAACACCCCCGAGTTCTTCTGATGAACAGAGAAGGTGCTGCTCGGGGTGAGTGCCCCTTGCGATAGTGCAGGAAAGGAGGATCTCCTCGCCTGCCGAAACAACATACCGGAGTCTCCGGGAACCAGGGTGGTGTTTTGGCATCACCATGAGTGGGATATGGTAAGTCCTGACCAGTTCGAGGAGCATCCAGGCGGCATGTAAGGATCCTCCTTCAGGGGCTGAAACCGCGACCAGGTAGTGCGGTTCGAGGGTCTGGCAGTATTCTTCGGTGCAGGTCTCGATGCAGAGCGGGAAGCACCCGCCAACCTGTCCCGCAATGAGGAAGGATGAACCGCCCTTCAGGAGAAGGAGCTGATCATCCCTCACCGGAATGATTCTTTCGGGCATGTGATTGGGTTCCTTCCTTAAATGAAGATGTTGAAGATGACCAGCGCAATGACTAACATGATACAGGAATGCTTCACCCCAGCTTTCAATGATCCCTCCCCCATCTGGCCGGCAATGAGCCCTGAGAGGAGTGCCTGGAGTACCACGGAATGGAACATCAGGCGCAGTATCGCCTTGATACTCTCGCCGCTTACACCGGAAATCGGTGTCCCCTGCGGGATCCCGCCGGCTTCGACATTCCCGAGAATCGGAATGAAATTATTGGAGATTATTGCGACGACGAAGACAAACACCACAAATGCCAGGTAGATGATCGCGGTATAGATGAACATGTCGGAGAGCCGTTCCCGCTTGAGCAGTTCGGACATCTTGGCATCGCTTGCGGCAATTGCGAGGACATCTCCAATGGATCCGCTCATCTGGCTGGCCTTGGTAATCAGCGTGACGGTTCTTGCAATCAGGGGGGTCCTTATCCTGTCCTCGAACCGGATCAGGGCATCGGAAAAGCTCGCACCCCAGTCGATATCACGCTTGATCCGCTTGATCTCGTAAGAGAGGAGACCCAGGTTCGTGTTGACCATGATCCCGATTGCCTGCGCAATGGTGAGACCCACCTGGTTGATTCCCGCCATCCTGTCGAGGAATTCCGGGATAAGGGCTTCCATACCCTGGATGTTCCTGCGCCACATCTCATAGAAGAATGCATACGGGACCAGCACGATGAGAAGGGCAATCAGGATGTGGTCGTCCACAATGTCGATATACAGTTCGATATCGGAATACTGCGGGACTACCAAAACCAGGGCAACTATATACATGATGGCGATGGGAATGGTGATGAAGAGAGTGAGGGTGTAATTTTTCTGGAATGCGGCGAAGGGATGACGGAGGAATTCCCGCACGTTCCTGACCCGGTCGTACTTGACAAGCCTTGCAAAGAAGGGCTCCTCACCCTCCCTGTGATACACCTGGACATCACTGTATTCGTGCAGCCATTTTGCCCGGACAAACCGTTCCACGGTCTCGCTCTTGAGGGAAATAATGTCGATGAGCAGGATGAAGACTGCGGAACCGATGGGAAACACAAGGTAGACCACTGCGGTCATCTGCAGGATTGCGACACCCCCCATCATGCCCATCACCACCATGATGATGATCAGGAAGAGGGGTCCGGCAACAAAGAGGGTCACATAGGATTCGGCGACAAGGGAAAGGAACTGGAGGAACTGCTTCTGCTCGAACCGTGCCTCTTCCTGGTAGAGCCGCACCCTCCCTGAAAGGAAATTCACGAGGTCTCCCCCGCTCTCGATGACCGAGGTCATATCCTCGAGGAACTGCTTGAGCTTCTCTGACGGCGTGGTTTCCCTTAGGTGGCGGAGCGAGGTGATCACGTCGTACCCGAAAAAATCAGCATCCCTTACGACCTGCCGGAATTCAAGCGCAACCTCGCCGTAGATGCTGGCATTCTCGGAAAGGGACCTGAAGATGGGGATCAGCTGGGCTCCTCCTTTCCGCATCGCATACATGTACGCGACAGCGTTGTGAAGGGTCATGTTGATCTTTGTAGCCCTGTTGCCTTTCTGCAGACCCGGATACCTGAATGCCAGGGCTTGGATAATGAATGCACCCCAGAAAAAGGCAATCAGTGCGATGATGATTCGGATGGCCAGGAAGGCAGGAGAGGTGAAATCCAGATCCCGGGGAAAAGGGATATTAAATACATTGTAGAAATGGAGTATCCCGGTTCTATCGGCACTAAATATGAGGACACTGGTGATTGCGTATGCAAGTGCTGCAAACCCGAGTCCCCCGAGGATCGCAACCTGGACGGTCCTTCCTATGTAATGTTCAAGGGTGACCCCTGACCGGATGGAGGTCAGGTCGGCCTGGAGGCTCTGATACCGTATCGGATCACGATTTATCCATCTCCTGATCAGGGTATTGAACATCATTCAAGTACCCGGGAAAGGTTCTCCAGGTTCTCGATCACATGGCGCGGGTTGATGCTGTATGAGTGGAAGATCCTCGACACGCTCCTGTAATCAATAAGGTTCTGCTGCTTCATCGCATCGAGAATCCTCTTCCGTGTGGAAATTTCCTGCTCCAGCTGCTCCTTGCTCCACCCCCTTCGTTCCGCGATATCTGCATAGATGAACGACCTTCCTTTGTAGGTGAATACGTCCCTCACCGGGTCATAGTCGAATATGGTATTCACTCTCAGGTTCCCTGTCGAGGGATCGATCCCGGCAATCTCGACGATCTCAAGGCAGCGCCTCACCCGTTCGGTGCCCCTGTAGATCTGTGCCTGGACACTCACGATATTCAACGCAGTCACCATGTTCCTCGGGACATTGAGGGGTTCGTTCTCAAGCCGGTGAATCGCTGCATCCACACTCCCGGCGTGCATGGTGGAGAAGGTGGTATGGCCGGTGTTCATTGCCTGGAACAGGGTCTGGGCTTCGACACCCCTGACCTCGCCCACCAGGATATACTCGGGACGCTGGCGCATTGCTGCCCTGAGCAGGTCGAACATGGAGATGATATTTGATCCTTCTGCCACGGTCTCCCGTGTCACGCTCGCGATCCAGTTCTCGTGGTAGAGCGTGATCTCGCGGGTATCTTCGATGCTGACCACCTTGGCCATGGGAGGGATAAAGAGCGAGACGGCATTGAGCGAGGAGGTCTTCCCGGAAGCTGTCCCCCCGATGAAAAGGAGGCTCTTGTTATTTTCAATCGCAAGCCAGAAGAACGCGAGCTGGTCGGCGGAAAAGGTCCCGTATTCCATCAGCTCCACAGGGGAGAAGGGATCCTCCCTGAACTTGCGGATGGTAAACGACGTACCCCTGGTGGTCACTTCGGTCCCGAGGGTGAGCTGGAGCCTCGACCCGTCAGGAAGGGTAGCGTCGAGCATGGGTGTCCCGGTGGAGATGTGCTTTCCCGAACGCTGGGCAAGGGAGATTGCAAGGGAATTTAACACGTCTGCCTCGAACATGATATTGGTCTTGACATTCCGGTATTTCCGGTGGTACAGGAATAATGGCACACGGTTTCCATCGCACGAGATATCCTCGAGGTACGGGTCTTTCATGAGTGCCTCGATCCGTCCCCATCCTATGAAATTGCGGACCAGGTAGTACTGAAGCCGGAAGAGGCTTCCCTCTTCGAGCGTGATACCGTACTCATCAATCAGCGAGTGCATCTTTTCCATCAGGAGGATTCTCCGGTCTTTCCCGAGTTCATCGTCAGAAAGGATCAGGACGGACCTCATGTCTTCATGCAGCCGCTCGAGGAGTTCATATTCGAATTCGGAGAGGCGGGGCTCATACAGGAGATATTCAACCTGGTTGGTCTTCTCGTTGAGGGCGATGATAATGAGAGACCGGCCTTCATCCACCCAGTAACGGTTGACCTCCTGGTATCCCGGGGGAACCTCAGCCTCCACCAGTGACCCGTACTTCTGGAAATCATATTCGGGGATTGCCAGGGTATATTTCCTGCGGGAAAATGCACGGGAAATGGAAAAATCCGGAGGTGTGGTGTCGATCTCATCCTTCCCTTTTACGGGCTTGAGCCGGTCAGCAATACCCTTCAGTTCCGGAATTTTGAGTGGCACGAAATAACCTCTGGGTCCTGCAACAGATTGTGGAGATACGGTCTGTTATAGGATTGGTATCCCATCACACCTATATAAATACATAATTGGCGGCTGGCAGGGTACGAGATCCCTGAACATTCCCGTTCATACGAAATGTGCCATCCCTGACAGAAATCTACATGTATCCCTGAATCCTCATTTCATACAATACTTGAGGTTCTGCATGCACGATACGGCGCGCCGGACGATGCCCACCGGTATTGCATCCCTCGATCCGGTGATGGAAGGAGGGGTTCCCCCCGGGTCAGTTATCCTCCTTCTCGGGGATATTGGTGCAGGGAGCAACGAATTTGTCTACAGCTCCATCATGCTCCTCTCGAGGATGAAGCACAACCCCGGCAGCGAGAATTTCCATCTTCCTGCCGAGATCGATTACATAACCTTCACCAAGGGCACTGACGATGTCGTCGGGGAGATGCAGCGGTCCTTTCACCCGGACCTGACAGAGGCAATCGCGGATGTCAAATTCCGGGATCTCTCGCAGATCTACTTTGACTCGAGCATCATTCCCCTCGAATGGTACTCGGAAAAAGACGTCTTCTCAAGGCTCCAGTCAAGGGGCGAGCATGACAACATTCTGGCCAACCTTGCCGTCCAGCTGAACAGCATTCCAAAGAGCAGCCTGATCGTCCTTGACTCCATCACTGACCTTGCAAGCCATTACAGCAAGAATGGAAAATGGAATGATTTTTCGGCCTTCCTCCGGGGACTGCAGAGAGTGGCAAAAGGGTGGAACTCGACCATCTACCTCATCCTCACCAGGGGGATTCTTGACCCGCCGCTCGAGCTCGAGGTTGCGGACGCCGCTGATGCAGTCCTCTCGTTCCGCTGGGAGGAGACCGCGGGAGCCCGGCGGCAGCGTGTAATGTACATTGAAAAATTCAGGGGATTGATGACGTTCCTCGAGGAAAAAGATCTTGTCAGGTTTGCGGTCAGGATATCCTCGACAGAAGGGTTCGACGTGAGCAATATCCGGGTGGTCATATGAACGAGGAGAGGATCAAGATTGGAATCGAAGGCCTTGACCAGATGATGGGCGGGGGTCTGATACCGGGAAGTATCGCTGCACTCATCGGGACCTATGGAACCGGCAAGACCACGTTTGCCCTCGAGTTCATCTGGCAGGGACTCAGGAATGGCGAACACGTCATCTATATCAGCCTCGAGGAGCGGGAGGACCGGCTGCTTCGTTACATGCAGGAGAAAGGATGGGACGTCACACCCTACAGGGGAAAAGCCCTGTCGGTCCTGAAACTTGACCCGTCAGATTTCAATCTCGCCATCAACAGCATCAAGAACGAGCTCCCGGTTCTCGTGAAGCAGGTCGGTGCCCAGAGGGTCGTGATCGATCCGATCTCGCTCTTTGAGGACCTCTTTGACCGCGACTCCGACCGGAGGAGGGAGATGTTCCGCTTCGTTGACACCCTGCGGGACCAGCACTGCACCATTGTGATGACCAGCGAGACCGACAAGGACAATCCGTTCGCAAGCCGGCACAATCTCATCGAATATCTTGCCGACACCGTAATCCTCCTCCGCTATGTCAGACCGAGCGATCTCACCGATGTGCACCTCGCGCTCGAAGTGGTAAAGATGCGGCTCTCCTCCCACTCCCGCGAGATAAAACCATACGAGATCCAGCAGGGACAGGTCCTGGTATATACCGAAGCCAACGTGTTTTGAGCAGCAGCGGACGGAGAGTCCGCTGCTGCGGGGGAACAAGGGGGTGGATCCGGAGGGGGTGAAACCCCCTCTGGTCAGAGAATTTCGATGATTTCCTGAAAGCCCAACCCAGAATATCTGAGAGGGATCAGGGAGCAGCAACGGGAGCAGCAGCGGACTGAAAGGTCCGGTGCTGCGGGGGAACCCTTTTGAGAGGTTCAGGATGAGGGAGACAAGTACCGGTATCGGACTGAAAGCCGAAATGCCGCCCTGGTGATGATTATGGTATAGTGCCTCCTCGTCTATTCGATTAAGGGATGGCAGTTCAAGAATATCCTGCGTGAGAGGAATATGATGATCCGGGGACCAGCTGGGGAAACCTACGCAAAAGCCGAGGGCCAAGTAGGTGTATTTTCTCTTACGGAGTGTGCGGCAGATTGATGAGATTGTTGAGAATTCCCGTGTTCGGATAATTCTCAATTTTCATGCCGATTTATGTGATATTATCCGCTTGATGGTGCCAAATGTGGAAAAATATTATTCGTGAAAAAATTAATGCCGAGTGTCGGTTTAATCATTTGTTGAACCAATTTCAATGAAGAATTTTCTGAATATCTTTCTATTCATAACTTTAGGGGGCCAAAATTTTTCAATTAATGAGATTCCCAAGCAAGATGATACACATAAAAAGAATGAAATATTTACCCCTGTAACAATATCGCATCAAGACCGCGACGAAAGACCTGAAAACTGGGGGAACAATTTCTTTCAGGATCCATGTGAAGAGAAATGTTCTGCGCGACCTCGATCTTCGGCATGCCTTGGGGATAATATCGATATCTTTGTAACACCTTCTCCAATTTTTTCCATGGATCGGAAATATCATCGGGATTAATAATTCTTG
This sequence comes from Methanolinea sp. UBA275, assembly GCA_002506105.1. Classification (GTDB taxonomy): domain Archaea; phylum Halobacteriota; class Methanomicrobia; order Methanomicrobiales; family Methanospirillaceae; genus Methanolinea_A. Next base: position 34,291 of record DAWU01000047.1, read on the forward strand.
GTTTATTCACGAAATTATTAGATATTTTTGGATATGCCGTTTTAATAGCACGCCGATCGCCGAAAAACCATGATTCAAGTTCCTCAATCACGATCCTGTTCAACACCTGAAAAGAATCGAAACGGGGTACTGAGCTCTTTGTAGTGAATTGTGCTTCAAGCGCAATCTCTTCCAGTTTTCGCTTTAATCGAAGGCAATCATCGTTATCCCTGTCAACCAAGATAACGATCCGATAGTCTTCGGGTATCCACCTTTTGTATCCACTGAGGTGAACCGGTAATTTTTTCAAAAGATCCTGTTTCCCTTGAAACACCCGAATTGCATAAGTAACGCTTGAAGGGAGAATACAAGGGAGCATGTTGTTTAAAGCAGCTTCTATGGAAGGTTCTTCGACTAAAAATTCGAAGTGCATGCTATCCCTGTTCAAGAATCAGGGGGATCTGTCTCGTGATCTTTGGACCTCCGGCATTCGTGAGCGGATCGCCTACCTCAAAATACCCTTCGGCCCATAAATAACCGAGAAGAGCTCCTGAATCGACGAATTCTGGGATCCCTTTCATATGAAAAGCGCACTTTGCCTGGGTATAACCTTTTTCATCACGATATAATACCCACAACTCCTTCGGCTTCAGCCCATTCACAAAATAGGGAGAATGAGTAGTCGCGAGTAATTGTGACCGGGACGAAGAACCCCGGAATTCTTCCGCAAGTCCTGGCAAGAGTCGCGGGTGAAGGTAATTCTCCGGTTCTTCAATTCCTATCAGTTGGGGTGGCTTTGGATCATAAAGAAGCGTCAAATAGGCAAGCATTTTTAACGTTCCATCAGAGGCAAATTTTGCGAGGACCGGACGTTCGAATGGTACATCCTTAATCTGTAAGAGAAGCCTTCCATCAGCGAGCAATTCTGCATCGACCGTCTGTAGCATAGGTACACGTTTTGACAGGGTCCACAAAATTGTCTGAAGCTTATCTGGATACTGCTCTTTTAAATACTGGATTACATTTGGCAAATTATCCCCCGTGGATGAAAGCCTCTCCTGAGGTCCTGCTTCGGGCACACCTCGTGTCGCATCTGCGCTTAAATAGGAAAGATGCCAGTCAGAAATGAATTGTCGTAGTGCGCTGATCCTGGGATTTTTCCCTAATTGTCCGAGTGTGCTCACCGCCAATCGTTCCGGTGAATCAAGGGCCTCTTCAACTCTTAAATCCTGTTCGTCAGGCGTTTCTCCTGAAATCACCTGCCCGGCACCATTTTTAAAGTCCAGGAACCGCCAGGGTTTTCCCGCTTCTTTTCGTCTCCACTGCAACCATTCCTCGGCAATATACGGACCTTTTACGTTTTCTTCAATTGCGATATGATACGTGATCAATGGGGTGTCTTTTCGCTCCCGGTATTTGATATCAATCACAATGGGGCCTGAACACCCGCGTGTGCGAAGTTCTTTAAATCTACCGCGTTTATCCCAGGCTTTACGTAATCCAACCGTGAAACATTCGGATAGAAACGCAAACACATCAAATATCGTTGATTTTCCACTTCCATTCGGGCCAAGAAATACAGTAAGAGGAGTAAGATCTTTTAATTCCAAATTGTGTAATGCCCGGTAATTTTGTACATGTAAATATTCAATCCGAGGCACAAATTGAGGAGTTCCGGGATTTTTTTCCATCTGGAGCATATCCACCACGTGCTTACTGTCGTTAATAGAACCGATATTCTAATTAAGTTGTTGTCCATGAGTAAAGATACGATTCAATTGAACCTATTCCGTACCAAATTGAAACACTTTTAGTCCCAATTGACCTTTATATGAGTTCAAATGAACAATTTTTTTTAAATTTCCAATTTTATCACAAGAAGAAACTTGGCCACCATAGGTCGCCTCAGGGTTGAGGGGCGGATCCCCCTCAGAATCCCTCGATTCCAATAAGGTGGAGGACTATCACGATGATCGCACCGGGAATTCCGCCGAGAATGCAGAGCAGGACATTTACAAGCGAGTAGGGGATCTCGGGCCTTCCAAGACTCCCCATGATATTGAACAGGTTCATGAAGAAGAGGACCAGGAGACCCAGGATGGAGTTGATGATAAGTTTCGTGATGTCTTTGAGAAGGAAGAAGAGTGCTACTGCGATGAGAATTCCCGCAATCAGGACCGCAATATCAACATTCATGCTTAACTACCAATGATCGCCAGGTTTTTTAATTGTATCTCAGGGAGGATCATGGAGCCGACAACCCTCGTGTCTTTTGAAATACCACCGGTCTCCATCAGGACATTGAAGACATTCCCGGAGAGCATCGCCTTCCTTACCGGGAATTCTACTGTTCCGTCCTGCAGCACATATGCGTTCGAGAGTTCGACAGAGAAATCTCCTGTGAGGGGATTTGCGGTATGAGCTCCCACCACGTCGTTCACGTGGACCACACGGCCTTCCCGCAGGTTTTCTTCTCTCCCGTCAAGTGTCAGGGTGTGGGTCCCGATGGTCGGGGATCCTCCGTGTCCTCCCCTGACCGCATTTCCTGTGGTCTTCTTACCATACCGGTAGGCGGTCTTGAGGTCGTACGCAAATTCCCGGAGGATGCCGTTCTCGACGAAGTGCACAATCCTTGTGGGAGTCCCCTCGCCGTCCCACCTGCAACTCGAGAGACCGCGGGGATGGAAGGGATCATCACGGAGGGAGAGCGTCCTGTCCATGACCTGCTGCCCCTGCAGCGACGCCAGGCGGGACCGCCCAGCGTGGACGTTCTTGCCGCTCAGTGCAGGAAGGAAGACTCCTCCTAACAGCTGGGCGAGGGCAATCGGCGAGAGAACGATATCGTAATTGCCGGACACGATATCCTTTCCGTGCTGTGAGGAATGTGCCAGGTAGGCTGCCTTTTCACCCACGATTCGCGGATCGATGTCCATCTTCCACGAAGCATCGTACTCGTATCCTGTCGATTGCCCGACAATCGTCTCCACCCCGACGCTCACCATGCTCTCATAGTCCTGGTAACAGAGCCCGCTGGTGTTGGCAAGGGTTCCGGTATACCTGGCTACCTCGGCGCTCCCTGAGGTGATCTCGACAGGATAGGACTTCGTTCCCTCAACTAGTTCTGAAAGGAGCGTTTTTGCGGTCTTTGCGTCAGGCGTGACATCGGGATCATAATTCACCGGCGTCGGATCAAGGTTCTCCGGACCCGGAAGTCCCTCCCAGTCCTGGGGCGTGGCGAGGGAGGCACTGGCAATCGCGGCATCCATGCAGGCATTCCATGTCTCCGGGTTCATGGTTGCAGAGGTCCCGATATGCCCTTTGTGGATCACCCGTAACGAGAGGCCCTGCTGGTTTGCTCCCGATGCATAGTGAATCTCGTGCCGTTTTAACCGTGCGCTGACTGAAAATCCCGAGAACAGGTACACCTCAAGTTCGTCAACACGCTGTGCGCCTTCGTGCAGGATCTGTTCAATGAGTTCCACTGCCACCCACCACCGCATCGATGAGGAGAACATGGGGAGCCCCATCACTCACCGGGACGCTCTGGCCTCCCTTCCCGCAATATCCCTGGTGCATCTTCTTATCCCGGGCGCAGAGTGAGATGGCATGCAGTGTTTTGAGGATCTCTCCCGAGAGCGAGACATCTCTCACCATCTCCCCAACTTCTCCACGCTCGATCAGATACCCGTACTCGGCATTGAACTGGAAGATGCCCCTGCCGGGATCGACCTGGCCGCCCCTTGACCCTTTGAGAAGGATCCCTGACCGGCACTCACTGACGAGTTCATCGACCATGCTGTCCCCGTTCTCGATGAAGGTATTGCTCATCCTCACCTGGGGAGGCTCTCCTGCCATGGCCCGTGCATTCCCTGCATGGCCAAATCCCACAGCGGCAAGTGTCTCCCGGTTGTGCAGGAACGCCTGAACTCTGCCCTTCCTGATGATCTCAGTTCTTCCCACACGGCTTCCTTCGGCATCGAGCGGCTCGAATCCGAACTCCGGCAGCGATGGGTCATCGACGATGGTGACTGAAGGGCTCGCGATCTGCCGGCCAATGGTGCCCTCAAGGACGGATCCACCCTCCTGGACGAGATCAGCCTCGCTCGCGTGTCCCACCGCCTCGTGAGCGAAAACCCCTGCAAGTTCGGGATCGAGCACTGCATTCATAGCACCTCCGCGTGGCGCCCGGGCATCGAGGAGTGCAATCGCCCTCGTCGCCGCCACGTTTCCGCACTCCTGGCGGTGCCTCAGGTTGAAGTCCTGGATGGCATGCTTTCTCACATATCCCATCTGCATGTCGCCCTCCCGTTCCGCGATGGCCATGATCGAGAACCCTGACCTGCACAGCGAATACGAATACTCTTCGCCGGAACTATTCTCAAACCGGACCGTTTCGGTCCGTTCGATGTAACTGGCCCGGGTGCTCTTGATACCGTCAATGCGTGCGCCCTTCTCGATCCCCGACAAAAGTTCCTGCTTCTCTTCCAGGTGAACATCCCCGGGATCCTCCCTGAGTGCCGGGACAGGGATGATCCCACCGGGGACATCGGCGAGAGTGACTTCCTGGCTCGTCAGGGATGCAAGGCTTCCTCCCCGTTTCAGGAGTTCTTCAAAGGATCTGCCGTTCGGCCTCGTATACGAGTCGATTGCAAGTATCCCCCAGCCCTTCTGACCGAGAATCCTGATGATGGCACGGTCAACGAACGAGGTTCCTGCGGATTCAACCCTGGTATTGTCGATGTCGATGTGGGTGACCGTGCCCGTTACGTGGCGAACGTCAAAATAGCGGATGCCCTCCATAGTTTCACGCCGTGGGGGTGGTGATTACCGTGCTGTCGAGGAATGGTCCGGAAGGGGTCGATGCCATCTTCCGGAGCTTTGAGAGGAAACCCTCGCGGTTTTCAGGCACCAGTGCGATCTTCAGCACGTCCTCGATGTAGTCAACAGGGATGATGGTGACAAGGGATTTGTAGCGTTCCTCGATCAGGACATCGTCGATGTTTGCCCTCGGGATGAGCACAGTCTTTATCCCGGCCTTGGCAGCTGCCTCAATCTTGAAGGTCACACCACCCACAGGGAGCACATCACCCCGAACGGAGAGAGATCCGGTCATACCGATATCCTGGCGGACAGGGATGCTCTCAATGGCGCTGATGACCGCGGTTGCCACACTGATCGAGGCGGAGTCGCCTTCAACCCCGCCGTAGGTTCCGATGAACTGGATATGGACATCCATGTTCTTGATGTCCTTTCCCGTGAATTTCTTGAGAATCGCACTCACGTTCTTGATGGATTCCTGGGCAATCTCTTTCAGCATACCCGTGGCGATCACCGTACCGCTTGCTCCCTGTGCAGGGGTAACCTCTGCCATGATCGGGAGCACGGAGCCCGAATCGCTTCCCATCACCGCGAGCCCGTTCACGCGGCCTATCCTTGTTCCTTCGACAACGGTGAGTTCATACTCCCTGCTCCGGTGGATGTATTCATCGGAGACCTGGTCTTCGATGGATCTCGCGGTCTTCTTGGCGGCAATCACATGATCTGCGGTTGTCACTTCGGATCCATCCTGCCGGGCGAGGTCTCCCGCAACGCGTATGAGTCCACCGATATCACGGAGTTTGAGCGTAAGGTGGCCTTTCCGGTTGGACCGCCTCCGGGCCTCCCGGATGATCTCTTCCATCGCCCCCTTGTCAAAATGGGGGATTTTTCCGTCGTTTTTCACTTCCTGGGCAATGAAGCGGATGAATTTTTCCCGGTTCTCCGGGGTGTCGGGCATGCTCTCGCTCATGTACACTTCGTACCCGTATCCCCTGATACGGGAACGGAGTGCCGGGTGCATCCCCTGGATGGCGTCAAGGTTTCCGGCCGCGATCATGATGAACTTGCAGGGGACCGGTTCGGTCCTGACCATTGCTCCGCTCGACCTCTCGCTCTGCCCCGTGATCGGGAACTCCCCTTCCTGGAGGGCGGTAAGGAGGTTCTGCTGGGAGTGTGGGGTGAGTGTGTTGATCTCGTCGATGAAGAGAACCCCTTTGTGGGAGCGGTGTATGGCTCCTGCTTCAACCCTGTCATGGCTGGGGGTCTCAAGGCCGCCGCTCTGGAACGGATCGTGCCTGACATCGCCAAGGAGTGCGCCTGCATGCGATCCCGTGGCATCGATGAAGGGAGCAACGGTTGTCGTATCGTTTGAGACGAGGAGCTTCGGGACCATGGACTCCTCCCGGGGAGTGGCATAGCGAAGCGCCATGAAGATAAATGCTGCAGCGATGACTCCCATGAGCCACTGGGAGGAGATGAAGGCATACCCGATAATGCCGATCATAAGCAGCATAACAAGGGTGTTCCGGAGCTGGATCTTCTTTCTCGCCTCGGCCTTGTGTGCACTCACGATCTGCTTTCCCCTGCCGGCGGGAACTGTCCTTACAATGGGATTGTTCTGGTCATCCGAGTTCGGGTACACCAGGATATCCTGCATCTCCTCTTTGGGGAGCAGTTCTGCCATGGCTTTTGCCAGCATGGATTTCCCTGTCCCCGGACTTCCAATCATCATCACATGGCGCCTCTGCGTGGCGGCTTTCCTGATGACCTCGACGGCATGTTCCTGGCCGATTACCTGGTCGATGAGTGACGGGGGCACTTCCACCTGGGAAGAATTTTCCATAGTAACTTCGACGGGGATCACCTCGTCCTGGCCGTCTTCGACTCTCTGATCGGATTCCATGCGAAAAATGACCTCTTCTCCGTATGAGATAGAGATATAATTTATTCCTGCTCGTTTAAGTACTTTCAGCCTGAGGTAGAGGATATGTTGGTTGTAAGCACGGAATATTCACAAATACTGGCCGCACATGTCGCACACGCCCTTGATTGCCGGCTGGGCGGAGTGCGGTTCACCCGTTTTCCCGATGGTGAGCACTACCTGCGGATGGATTCTCCTGAGAAGGAGATGGTGATTGTAGGAAGCGTCCCCGATGCAGATGCACTGGTCCAGCTCCTTCTCCTCATCGACGCGTGCGAAGGTTCTGAATGCACTCTTGTGGTTCCCTATCTCGGATATGCGAGGCAGGACAAAAAGTTCAATCCCGGTGAGCCGCTCAGCGCACGGGCGATTGCACGGGTGTTCTCACATGGAGTTTCACGAGTATTCACGGTGAACGTGCATGACAGGAGAGTGCTCACCCATTTCGGGGTTTCTGCACAGGATATCAGCCTTGCAGCGGAGATCGGCCGCTACCTCTCTTCACAGCCATTCACAAATCCCCTCATCCTGGCACCGGACGACGGTGCAGCGGAATTTGCGTCGCAGGTTGCCGGCACTTGCGGCTGGCAGCACGATCACCTCGAGAAGGTCCGCATCACCGGCGATGAGGTCCGCATCGAGCCCAAGCACCTCGAGGTGAAAGACCGCGATGTGGTGATTGTTGATGATATCATCTCAACCGGAGGAACCCTCGCGACGTCTGCGGCAATGCTCGGTGCACAGGGAGCTAAGAGCGTCTCATCGGTGTGCGTGCACGGGGTTCTGGCAGAGGGGGCGTACATCCGGCTCCTCGCAAAAGGCATACGGGAAGTGACGTGCAGCGATACGCTGGAGCGGGCCTGCAGCCGGTATACCGCGGGAACCGCAATTGCCGAAGGGATTCGGGGTAACTTCTGACCAACCGGTTCATGGATGAAGGGTGATGGGATATGCAACGGGTGCTTGATACAACGGCATTCTTCCTCGAAATTCCATTTGAGGGAGAGATCTTCACCACTCCCCTCGTCGTAGATGAGCTCAACGATGCCAGGTCCCGCTGCAGATTTGAAGCACTCTCTGCATCAGGTCTCCGGGTCATGAGCCCTTCCCGGGAATCTCTCGAGAAGATCGATCAGGCATCGGCAGGGAGCGGTGACAGGGACGTCCTCTCACCGGCAGACAGAGAAATCCTCGCACTTGCACTCGAGATCTCCGCAGGGGTGGTCTCCGATGATTATGCACTCCAGAATGTTGCGCATCACCTCGGCATTCCCGCAACACCCCTGCAGCAGAGGAGGGCGAGAAAGCGGACGTGGAGGTTCAAGTGCCCGGGATGCGGGAGGTATACGGATGGCCCGGGTGCATGCCCCGTCTGCGGAGCCGTGCCAAAAAGAACCATTAAGTAGCTTTATGCACATTTTTTCACCATGTCGTCGCTCGACGAGCTGATCCAGAAAGCCAGGATGCTGCTCTCAGAAGGTCACAGCCCCGGGCAGATAGCCGATGAACTCTCTCTCTCGATGGAGACCGTGACCTGGCTCCTGACCCAGCAGAAAGGATCTGTCATTCCGAAGGATGTACATATCGACTGGACCGCGGTGAGCGGCCAGGGCCCCCTTCTTGACGGAATGGCGATGATGCTCCTCAAGCGCTACTACGCCGCACTTGATCAAGGAGAGAAGGAGGAGGGATACTCGGATCGTTTCCCTACCCTTGCGGTCGGGATCTCCATATCGGGCATCCCGCTCGCAACCCTGATTGCCGTCGAAGAGGATATCAAGCTGGCTATTTACCACCCGGCCAAGCACAGCACCCAGGACCCCCCCGTCGGATCCATCAGCGGGAATTTTGCCTCGGTCACGGGGGAACGGTGCGTGATTATTGATGACGTCATCACATCAGGGAATACGATGCAGGACGTGATCAAGTACCTGCGCCGCCACGGGGCGACACCGGTTGCCATCTGGGTGATCTTTGACAAGCGCGGGCTTCGGGATATCGATGGCGTTCCGGTGTATTCCCTCTTTAAAATTTCCCGCATTGACTGAATTTCCCATCCCTCCTTTTTTGAGAAATAGATTAGTTTATATAGAAGTTTAATTCCATCTTTTACAACATCGGAGGAATCGCTATGCTTGGTGGACAACCGATTATCATTCTTAAAGAGAACGTGGAGCGAAACAGGGGTTTAGAAGCCCAGCGCTCGAATATTGCGGCTGCAAAGGCGATTGCCAGTGCGGTCAGGACGACCCTGGGACCCCGTGGCATGGACAAGATGCTCGTGGAAGGAACGGGCGATGTGACCATCACCAACGATGGGGCAACCATCCTCCAGGATATCTCTGTGGTGCACCCGGGTGCAAAGATGGTCATCGAGGTTGCACGGGCCCAGGATGAAGAAGTGGGAGACGGCACGACCACGGCAGTGGTGCTTGTCGGGTCTTTCATGGAGAAGGCTGAACAGATGATCGAGCGGAAGATCCACCCCACGGTGATTGCAGAGGGCTACCGGCTTGGCATGAAGAAGGCTCTGGAGATCCTGGACGATCTCTCTTTCTCGATCGATCCCTACGACAGGGAGAGCCTGATCAAGATCGCCGATACCGCGATGACAGGGAAGTCGATTGAGTCGGTGAAGCACAAACTGAACGGGATTGCCGTCGACGCGGTCATGGCCATCTCCGAGAAGGATGGGAAAAAGATCACCGCCGACGAGGACAACGTGCTCATCAAGAAGCAGTCCGGCGAGACCATGGACGATGCCGAGCTGGTCCGCGGCGTGGTGATTGACAAGACCCGGATCAGCGAGGACATGCCCCGGAAGGTCAAGGACGCACGGATCGCGCTCGTTGCAAGCCCGATGGAGATCAAGAAGACCCAGGTGAAGCAGAAGATCCACATCAGCTCGAGCGAGATGGTCAGCGCCTTCTCTGAACAGGAGAGGCAGGCCTTGAAGCGGTTCGCCGACAAGGTCATCGAGAGCGGGGCAAACGTCCTCCTCTGCCAGAAGGGCCTTGCCGAAGCAGTCTCCTTCTACCTCGCGAAGGGAGGAGTGCTCGCGGTTGAAGACGTCCCCGAGAAGGATATGAAGTTCGCCGCAAAAGCCCTCAATGCCCAGATCGCCAACAAGGTTGACGAGCTCTCTCCCGAGATGCTGGGCCATGCAGAGATGGTCGAGCAGCTCGACAATGCAGAGTTCATCAAGATATCGGGATGCAAGAACCCGAAGACCGTGACTATCCTCCTTCGGGGATCGACCGAGTACCTGCTTGACGAACTCGAAAGGGCAGTCGTGGACGGAACCCGTGTCGTCATGGACGCCATGGAAGACAAGAAACTCGTGGTCGGCGGAGGGGCTGCGGAGACCGAGATCCTCATGAAAGTCCGCGATTATGCCGACAATGTCGGTGGTCGTGTGCAGCTGGCCATTGAAGCGTATGCCAGTGCGTTCGAAGTGATCCCTGTCACTCTTGCCGAGAACTCGGGATACAACCCGGTCGACAAGCTGGTCGACCTGAAGAACGCCCATGCAAAGGGGCAGAAGAACGCCGGTCTGAACGTCTACAACGGAAAGATCATCGACATGAAAACGGAAGGCGTGATCGAACCCCAGCGTTCAAAGCGTCAGGCCATCCAGAGTGCGACCGAAGCGGCAATCATGCTGATCCGCGTCGATGACATGATGGTCACCCGCGAGGGCGGTGCACCCGGCGGTATGCCCGGCGGCATGCCCCCGATGGGCTAAACACTATTCATTTTCTCAATTTTTTTCAGGGATTCTTCTTTTCTCGGGGATTCTTGACCGCACGGCCACGTCCTCCCCGGGAACCATTTTATTGGTCCATACAGAAAGCGCCCAGGACACGATATCTTCCGGGATCGAGTGTATTACCCTCTCTTGTCCCCTGCCTTGTACAGACACAATAAAGAGCATCTTTTTTTGCCTGTAAAAACCCGAATTTTAAGAAAATGAGCGATTATATCAGTATTTTCCATAAGGGTGAGCGGTATTTCCCCTGGAACCATCGTACCCGGATGAAAAAGCACCAAACGGAGGGCGTACAGGGCTTTTTTTGGGTAGTCAGAATGAGAGGGATTCACACTGTCTCGCCGGCGATGATCCCGGCATGCCTGAGTACCACCCATGCAAGGGGGGTTCCTTCCTTCTCTTTTTTCAGGAAGCCCGCTCATCCCCTTGAGCAGGTCGAGAGGATCTCCACCTCGTCCTCTTCAATCGGTTTGTCCTGCGGGAGACTCTCACCATGGAAGAGGATCAGCACAATATCAGGGATGATCCCGAGCGAGAGGAGCGCATCCTCATACGTGGAACCTTCAGGACCCTCGTAGTCCACCACGTCTCCACCGGGGACCATGGAAAACCTGCACGTCACGCTCATTCGATAGGATTATACGAACGCGAAAGAAAAATATCTAACCCGTGCCGAGGTAGTCTAGCCCGGAAAGGCGGTAGCCTCGAAAGCTACTGGCGCTCGCCGCCTCGGGAGTTCAACTCTCCCCCTCGGCGTATTAAAGCCATTTTCTTATCCCCTTTTTTCTTTGGGTATAGCTGTATTTTAACCA
>DAWU01000061.1 GCA_002506105.1 Methanolinea sp. UBA275
GAGCTACTTCAAATCCTTGTAGAAGCGGATGTATATCTTAAGAAAAAAGACCCGGATATCCTATGAATCCTAAATTTAATCATATTTTCATAGGAAATGGCTGCACCACTTTCATGAATGCGTATGCTTGTGTCCCGAAGAGAATCATGGAGTTTTTTTAGTAGAGAGCGGTAATCTCGTAGAACCTGACTTCCCGTGCACGGGGACCGTTAAGCGATACTTCAAAATCCCAGGTACCGTTCACCGGGATTTCTCCGTCCGACGGGATCTGTTTCGTTGCGACAACCATCCTCTCGGAGTCCAGGAAATCGACGACCAGGACCGCTTTTTCGACAGGTAGCCCCCCGGCATTCCGGGCTTTTCCAAAGACGAGGAACGAGTCTCCCCCATACACACCCAGGTACTGGGTTATCTCGACGGTTCCAGCTGCTGCTTCAGTAGCGCCTCTCTTTTCCTCCTGCAGGCACCCGGGGAGCAGGCAGAATACAAGCACGATAAGACAGGGGATACAGGAGATCCGGAACATGCCACGTTTCATTCGTTCCATCTCAACCCTCTCCGTCACCGACCTGCTTTAAGAGTTCCTCGTAGGCTTTTTCCCTGTCGGTCGGTCCTGTGTCACTCTTTTCCTCCTCCTCGCCCCCCGAGAGTGATGGCAGGCCGATTTTGAGTCCTGACAGGAATCCCCATATCGCATCAACTCCCGGCACCTGGAATTCTCCGAAGGAGAAGGCATGGGTGATCTCCCGGTGCTCGCCCGGGGAGAGCGTGAACGTCTCACGGTAGTTCGTACAGAAAGGAAGCGTCAGTTCCACGGTATGGGTTCCCGGAGAGAGGGAGTAGAGCCGCACCGGGGTCAGTCCTTTATACTCACCGTCAACAACCACATCGGCGGCGGGCGGGGAAGAGGTGATAGACACTTCAGTGACTCCCTGCTCTCTGCTCGTACTTATTGAAGCCATCTCCGGCGAGGCGGCGGGAAGGAGATGGACTGACTTGGAGGAGGTCCCCCCTGCCGCAATCTTCACCTCCCCTTCAAATGGCTGGTACCCGTCATGAGATACCACCAGGGTATGAAAGCCGGGTGTGAGGGCATCAATGGTGCATGGAGTGGTTCCCTGTTCATTCCCGTCCAGTGTGACCGCAGCCCCGGCAGGAGTTGTTTCGATGACCAGGCTGCCGGTGCTGCTTCCCGTGCTTTCCACCAGCTGTGTGGAGACCTCCACGGTCTGCCGTGCAAGGACTGATACTGAGAGTGTAGCATTGTGGTATCCCGGCAGCGAAAGGGTGAAGCTGCAGTTTCCTGCCGGAACTCTATCGAGGGTTGCCGGCGTGACCCCTTTATCTACCCCTTCAAGGAAGATCCGGGCTCCAGGGGGTGCAGAGTTGATATGCAGTGAGCCGGTCGGGACTTCGGGAATCTCTTCCCGCAGGACTCCACTCCGGAAGAGAACGGTCGCCACCCTGCTCTTTTCAGTGTGGTTCACGATGCCCCGCGGGGATTCCTCCGCGATGTGGATGAGCGTCTTCTGCTGGTCGGAACCAACGCCCGGCGCCCATCCTTTCACGGTGACTTTGAGGGCCTCTCTTCCCCCGGCAGGATACGAGAGATCCCATGAGGAGAGGACGATAGTCCTGGTACTCCGGAGAGGGAGATCCGTTATTTTGCCTTCGTAGGAGAGCTGCGGATACCAGACCGGATCCGCGAGATCTGTCCACATGCGGAGCGTGTTATCGGGAGAAAAGGTGACCTTATCCTCCGAATATACATCCATATACGCGGTCACCACGACAAAGGTCTGGTTCCCGATGATCTCTCCCTCAGGTTCAGCCAGGATGCGCCATACGTTCACCATCGCGCCTGCGGGTGCCACACACGGTGCGAGGACCACCAGCAGTGCGACTATGGCATACCCCCTGGATTTCCATGATATCTCCTTCAGCACTTTCATTCGTTATCCTCCTTCGCTCTTCGCAACCGCCTGGATCTGGACGGTTACACCTTCGCTCGTGGCAGTGATGATATAGGGACCGTCATCGGGACCCAGGATCGGTTTCACTTCAACTCTTCCGTCGGTCCCGGCCCTTGCCGAGTCGGGCTTTACCGCACCGGACGGGCTGATCGAGAACCTTACATCAGCCCTCTCCTTCGGTGTACCTTCCTTGTCCGCAACATGGATCACGACCGCCTCCTGCAGGGGGAGCCCCGGGAATCCCTGCTGCCCGTTCCCGGAAATCACCTTCAATGTCACATCGCCGGGGGCCGGCCCCTGCCCGGCAGGAATGAGAAGCAGGACGCAGGCAACGTAGCCTGCCGCCATGAGAATGGCAGAATGTTTCAGCCCGAACCGGGCCTCCCCCTCGCTGATCTTTCCGATGATGAGCCCCCCGAAGAACGCATTCACCATGATCAGGTGGAAGAACCCGACAGTGAAGTCAAGGTCTTCCAGCTGGTTGCCCTTACCAAGAAAGGACGTTGCCCCGAGATCCTGGAGGAAGGGAAGCAGCGAGGTGGTCAGGGTCAGGGCAATGAAGAACACGATTCCCTGGGCAAAATAGAAGATGAACGTATACTGGGAGAGGCTTCCCTCCTTCTCCCGCTCTATCCCGATGATACTCCGCATATCCTCTGAAGCCTTGAGGATGAGATCTGAGGTGGAACCGCCGCTGTAGGAGGCCTGGACGACAAGGAGGGTGTACCGGGTGATCAATTCGCTCTTCAGCGTCGTCGTCATGGCTTTCATGGCCTCTTCAAACGATTTTCCATAAGACATCGCCGTTGCTGCGAGCCGGACGTGCGGGGTCAGGATTCCGAGATCGGTCTTCGAGAGCTCGACCACCGACTTGATTGGGTCGAGGCCCCCCCTCATCAGTTCGGAGAGCTTGAAGAGAAATTCGGTATAGAGCTCCTCCTTCCGGCGTGTCCGCCTCTTCTCGAGGGTGATGTCGATAGCGTATGGCACAATCGCGACGATTGCCGCGATCACGATGATATGGTCAAGCGTGAGGGGTGACGAAAGAGGTTCCGTTTCATCGCTGATCGTTGCGGGCACCGCCTCTCCGCCTTCCTCGTCCTCCATCTGCTTCAGGAGTTCTTCGTACGCCTTCTGCCGGTCCGAGGTCTCCGCCTGGTTCCCCTGCCCTGGAAGACCCGCGAATCCGGAGAAATAGGCCAGCACGACAATCAGGACCGCCACTGCCACGGGAGCAAGGACGGTAAAATACTCCCTCCTGATCGTGTATTTCAGCGAGAGGGCTTCGAAGAACTTCTTCATAGGGATCATGGCGTGGTCGAATACTTCACCGAGAGCATCTGGAGGAAGACGAGGTTGATGACCGGGATGAGGACGTAAATCAGGAGATCGAACATCTGTGTCGGCGTGAGGGGGCCGAGCTCGATGCCGAGCGCCCCGGAGATTACAATGCCGAGAACGGAGAGTGTGAGGATCATCACGACCCCGCCAAGGTATCCCTCGCCGAACACCGCCAGGGAGTCCACGAACTCCTTGTAGATCTGCCGCCGTATCGACATCAGCTCCTTGGACTTCCCTTCAAGGTAGCCTTTCAACCCGCCTCCGCTGTAGATGATGTTGGTGATATCGATGCAGATGTCCCTGAAGAGTTCCGAGGGGGTGTTGTTCACAAGGGAATGCATCGCGGTCACCACATCTTCCCCGAGCACATCGGTCCGGAAGAGGACCTTCTTGAACTCGTTTGAGATGTGCCCGTAATCTTCCCGTGCGACCCTCCGGAGGATATCGAGCGGGGTCGCCCCGGAACTTGCCAGGATTGACATGAACGAGAGGGCATAGGGGAGCTTTCGCTCGATGTCCATCTTCTTGTTGGAGATCTGGGTCTGCAGGTAAAACGGGAAGCCTATTCCAACTCCCCCGATACCAATCGCCGGGAACAGCAGGATATAGGGGAGCGGGGGTTCAATCTGGAACGGGCTGAACGGAGCAGTAAAGAGGATAAGCCCGGCACACAGCATTCCTGCCGCTGTCAGCAGCGTGGTGCTGATCCAGAGCGACATGAACATCCCGGGCGTTATCTCTGCATCGACCTGGTAGAGCATGCGTGCGATGGCCGGGTTAGGAGACCGGTCCAGCTCACGCCCGATGATATAACAGTATTTTTTATATTGCTCAAGGATACTGGCCGCATTCATGCTTATACCCCCAAAGAAAGGAAATCTATAAATACCGTTTTACGAGACATATATATGGCGAGATGCGTCGAACATCTCTCCATGTGGATGTAGTTCACGCGAAACCATCCATCCCCGTTTTTTCAGGCTTTTTCCGTGAAATGGAGTGCTCCATATATGCTTGGGTTCAAGGCATTATAGAGTTATCTCATTGACAATATATTTGATTGTAGAGAATATAGAGAGAGAAGAGTCCATGACTGCCGCGTAACTCGGAACACCCGCGATGAAATTGAATACAAAGTTCCAAGTGTAGTATCCCGAAATAACTTTACACCCGACACAAACGAAAGTGTGCAGAAGTTATCCAACAGGGATATTGAACGGATCATCAAACAGTGGAAGAAAGGAAAACCAATTCCAGAAATCGCGAATTATTTTGGGATAACCAGACAATGGGTCTATAAACTCATCAAAGAATACAAGAATTCGGGAACATATCCCATCCTTCAAAAACCGGGCAG
>DAWU01000002.1 GCA_002506105.1 Methanolinea sp. UBA275
TGCTGCAAGGGTCATCACCTCACCCTCCGAGCGACATGAGCCCCATTGCGGTCAGGATCCCGCCGATAAAGAAACAGGCGGAAGAGACCATGCTTGCGACCGAGAGCTGGAGGTTCCCGCTGATCCCGTGCCCGCTTGTGCACCCGCCTGCCCACCGGGCGCCCAACCCGAGGAGGATCCCGCCAAGGAGAGCGACTGCGATCCGCAGTACGACATTATCTCCAAATGTCGTTTCCCAGAGCGGCGGGATCCATTCAGGGCTGAACACCCCGGAGAGAATTGAAGAGATGAATGCCCCTATCACGATTCCTGGAAGGATCGTGAACTGCCAGTCGACTCTTGGCGGGATTTCCCGGTAATATTCTGTATTTTCCACATCTTTCCCCCGCACAACTCTTTCAATAAGGCCACAGGTCTTTACAAAACCCGTGGAACAGCCGAGCGGCCGGTCCGAGATAACCAGTGAGAGGCAGACAAGGAGGCCGATGGCCACACCCACGATGTAGGGTGACCATGTTGGAAGGCCCAGAAATCCTAGCATGCGGGAGTGTTCGGTCTTCCTACGAATGAAGGTTGCGAACGCGGCTATCCAATCCCCGGGCAGAATACTTCATTGAGAGGGGAGTGTGGGGAATCAGTTTCTCCAATCCATTGAGATTATTGGACAGGGCACTTGCCAGAGATAACGCGGGGCATTCACGCAAAAAAACACCGGGAAAAGTTCAGGAAAAAGAAAAAGAAAGGTTTATTGCAGTCCCTTGATGTCCCACTCATCCGAGGGGGCTTCCGCGGGGGCTGGTGTTTCAGGCCCCTTCTTCCTGCGCAGGAAGTAGAGCAGGACAAGGATTACCGCGATGACGATGATGATCAGGATGATAATCTTGATGATCATGTCAAGGGGCAATCCGCCGGTTACGGGGGCTGCCGTTCCAATTGTGGTAATGGTTTCCGTAGCAACCGTGGTGGTGATGCTTGGACTCGCCACAAACAGGGCGAAAATACTTGTGTGGGTGATCTTGGTACTGACCGTCCTCGTCTCGCTGCTCACCGTTGTCGGGAGGTCTTCCCATGCAGACGTGGAAGGGTTGTACCATTTGATGGAGTGGTCTTTACCCTGCAGCCCTGTCCATTCGTTCTCCGGGATGGTGATGGAGAACGTCACGTAGGGATCGAATTTTGCTCCGGTGGGTTCGATGTCATACGCAAACCCGGCAAACGTGAATCCCGGGGTGGGGGCCTGGGGCAGCTCGGAATTGGGTATCCTCCGTATGGTCAGGTTGAGGAGCGGGGCTCCGGTGGAGTCCTGAGGCCTCATGCCGCTCGGCATGGAGACCGATCCCATCCCGTCTTCCGAGACCATCACGACCGACTGCGAGAGCGCGAGTGCTGAGTTGAGGGGCAGCACGCCACCGGAACCAAGCGCAGTCCCTCCCTGGGTCGGGGTCGGTGTTGGCGTCGGAGTGCCTGTCGTGGTGGTAGCCGCAGCGGACGCGAAGTACCCTCCACCGCCACCGCCACCGCCGCCGCCACCACCACCACCGCCACCGCCGCTTGCGCTGCTGCGGACGTCGAGGTAGTTGAGCTTGGTGATGTTGCTGGTGCCAGCAATGTTCCAGGCGGTCAGGCTCACATTGTACCGGCCAAACAGGTACCGGTGGACCGGGTTCTGCAGATCTGACGATGTCCCGTCACCGAAATCCCAGAGCCAGTGGTCAGGGTATCCCGTGGATGTGTCAAAGAATGTGACCATCATCGGCTCTGTGCCAAACGTCGGGCTTCCCACAAAGTTGACGACAGGGACGGTGATGTTGGTCCGCAGGTTGAGCTGGGTGACATTTCCTGAAAGGAATGGATATGAAGTAACCCAGTCTCCGCCTGCCTGGACATCCTGGATTTCGGCAAGAATACCATCAACGTAGAACTGGATGGGTGCGCCGTTCACGATGCATCCCTGGACTCCAAGTCTCACATCGGTCGCACCAAGTCCGCCATACTGCCCTGGAACGCTCACGGGCAGGGGGTTCCGGTCCCCTGTGATAGCGCCTGCGACCCTTCCTTCAATCATTGCACCTTCAGGTGCAGGAACCCCATCCTTGATTGTCACGACACCCCAGAATTCGTGGGGGTGTGATGGGACACCAGTACATGTTGGTGTTGGAGTTGGGGAAGTGGTTGGAGAGGTAGTGGGTATTGTAGTTGTCGGAGATGTCGTCGGGGAAGTGGTCGGAGAGGTAGTGGGTACCGTAGTTGTCGGAGATGTCGTCGGGGAAGTGGTTGGAGATGTTGTTTGGGTAGGTGTGACTGTCGGAATCCCCGTGATCGCCAGGTTGACTGTTTTCATCGCGCCAGCGCTGAATGTCGAGCCCTGTGGGGCTTCATACCCGTTGATATAGAATTTGACAGGTATAGTACACCCGCACTCGCTTTCCGCCTCGGTAACCTGAGCAGACAGGTATTCGTAATACCCTGCCTGGGTGACCGTTACTTCTCCATTTGGACGGAGTGTGTCGTATACTTTGACCTGTATTGTGGTTCCCACTGGGGCCGGAGCACCATTGATAGTGACCGTGCCGCTATACGTGCACGGTATGGGCGGAATCGCCGAGGCTACTCCGACCATGAACACTACCAGGAGTAAAAAAATGATTGTTTTTCGTGTCATTGCTCTCCTCGTGGGGTCCCTGGCCCCGGGATCAGGCACTGATCGCGGCCAGGGTTCCGGGTGCGTTCATGAACAGCCAGTAGCCCTTGAATGGGTTCATGGGGTTCGTGTCACTGTGGCTGCCAGATCCTCCCTTGATGATTGACGTGTCGTAGTACTGTGACGCGCCGTTGTATCCGATCAGCTGGGCCCACTGGCTCTGCACGGACTGGAGCGTGTCCTTCGCTGCAGCCGGGCTTACATCGGAGAACCCGATCGAGTTCCAGCCGGTATACACGGCCTTCGTGGGCGGTGTGGCCAGCGGGTCGTTCTTGTAGGTCAGGCTCACCGAGACCGGGGCGGTCGAGTAGATCCAGATCCCGTCGAGAGGCTTGACCGTCGAGTTCGCGGTCAGTGCCTGCCAGGAGGTCGAACCTGCATCGTAGGTGAAGATCGAGTGTCCTCCGGTGTTCACACCAGAGAACACTGAGCTGGCAGTGTTGTGCCCGTCAGCGAGTGCCCGTGGGGTGGAGATGAAGTTCCACCCGGTATACAGGTTCATCGTGCTCGGTGTCGGTGTGGTCGGGGTCGGGGTCACGGTCCCTGTCTGGGTCGGCCCGGTGGTCACCGTGACGTAATCGTTCTTGGTGATTGACGAGCTTCCGGAGAGGCCGGTGACAGAGAGGGTCACATCGTAGGTACCCACATTCTCGTATATGTGGGTCGGATTCTGCTGGTCAGAGGTATACCCGTCGCCGAAGTCCCAGTGCCAGGTCTCAGGGTATCCGATCGAGATATCGGTGAAGAACACCGAGAGCGGAGCACTTCCGCTGGTCGGCGTTCCCGAGAACCCTGCCTGGATGGCGTTATTGCTCTCGACCTTGAAGGTCAGGACAGCAATGTTATCATCGATGTTCGGGTCGTTGAATCCTGCAAGGAGGGCGTTCAGCGCCGCGGTCCCTGCCAGGCGGTCAGGCCCGTCGATCACGAAGAGCTTGCTCCAGCGGATTGGCGATGCAGTTGCCACGAACTTGCGGTTGACGTCTGGGTACCACACTTCATCCTGTAATATTGTTCCCTCAAACAATCTCAACCACGGACACCAGTCGGACTGGTCACAAATCCATTTCATTTCGGGCCGATTCGGAGACGTTTCAGGAATAATATCGAGTCTGTGATTATACATCGGGTGCTGAACCACTACAGTGTAAGTACCTGGCACGAGGGCTAGTGTGTCAATACCCTTCTCCTTGAGATCAATGGAAAATTCACCAGTCACACAGTCAACTGGAGCGGTATCGAAGAAGAATTTTTGACCTGCAACCTTGTTCTCGCCAAAGACCCAGATCCCGATCGGGACAGTGTTATACTGCTGACCGATTGCTTCTCCGCGGAGACCCAAAGCCTCTCCACTGACTGTAATCGAAGGCCCTGAACAGCAGATAATCTGGATAATCTTGGGATTGACATCTGCAGTGAGGGTAGGCTCGAGGAATGTGAACGGAGTCTTGTCCCAGGCAGCGCATGAAACGCCTACGTCCTGACAGTCCGTGCAGGGCACACCTTCCAGTGCCGGGGCGTCGTTCGGCATGCTTGCTGCATAGATAGTGTACTGCCCGAGGTCGATCTGGAGGTTCCTGGTGTACCAGAAGTACTCCCAAGTCCCATCCGATTTCACTTTTACCTTTGTGAAGGTCGATCCATTACCATTCACAACAGTATTAGTGACCGTCATGTTTTCGCCCTTGCAGCTCTGGCAGGGGCCCTTGATGAACAGGTAGGTATAGGGTGAATCGGTGTTGGTTCCAGAGATATGGACAGTCTCACCGAGGTAGCTGGTATCGGTGGGTTCATCACACACGTCGGTCTGGATGGTGACGACTCCCTTCTGGACATTCACACAGGCGTCGTCGTATGGTCTTGTAAGATCAAGAGTACAGACGTCATCCTGAATCCAGCGCTGGGTGTGTATCTTGTAGGTTGTTGGAGCGGTGCAGGTCGTGGTCTGCCATTCGACAGTCCTCTCTCCATTCTCGTCCAGAAGGACAAGTGCATAGTAGTACTTTCCACCTGAGGGATAATCCGGCATTATGCCATCAAGGGTCTTCGTACAAAGGCATCCGCACCACTGGATGAGTGTATCATTAATGTGATAATACCCGCGTTCTGAATCACCCTCCCCAAGTTGACCGCATTGACTACAGCTGCCATAACTACAGTAGGGCGCAGGACATAAGCTGGTCTGCTTATGGGGGCATGTAGCCCAGAATCCGCCAGTTGAATCAGAGAAGGTGAAGTTGTAATCAACGAAGTATACTCCTTCCTGGTCATCCACCATCATTGGTGGTTGATCACAGCATGCGCCGGTCATTGGATCGGTACAACACCCGTTCGGGCATGCGGCACAGTCTTTGATCCAGAGGATGTAGTACGTGTTGGGAATACCAGTTATTGTTGTATAGAATTTTTCACCGCGTATGAGTGAGGCGGGGTTTACTGTGATGGTTGGCTTCTCCTCTTCAAGGGTGACCGTCTTGGTTGTTCCCACGTATCCTAGGTTATTCTGGTTACACTGGATAGTGACCTGGTACTCTCCCGGGCTGTATACAGGGAAATCGGTAACGGGGTCAACGGCGTCGGTTTTCCATCCATGGTTCTTGAACGATGCAGTGCCATCACCTGATGACCAGTACCATGGGGTAGAGTTCACATCAAGATAAGTCAGATCTTTCTGGGATGGAGTGGGGGGAGAAGGAACCCATAACTTTGAGTACGTGACGCCATAGGGATTTCTCACGACGATCTTGCAATTAAAATTCTCTCCCCCAGTCTCATTACGAAGGAAGATATAATGCAGGGTCGATTGGGAGAGCTCAAAGTCCAGGATATCCCCAATCAGTACAGTACTGTCGGTCACATCTGTGTTGGTACTAACACTAACTGGTCCGAGGTCCCTGATCTTGAGAACAGTCTGGGGTAACACGACCTGGAATGCCGGTACTGTTGGATTTGTATCCCCAGGTGTGCTCATTTGCCACCAGAAACCCTTCCCTTCAGTTCCTACGAATTGAGAGGTCGGGTCATCATCGATATTGAAGTTGGTCCGGATGTACCCACTCAAATCGATGACCTTGTCGGGCGGATTGTTCAGGCTTGAGGTGGGACCCCACCAGCCAATATACGGAGCACTTCCCACGGCAGCGGTAACATCCAATCCCTCCTCGCCGAGGAGGACCGTGCCATTTTGGGGAACCTCATTCAGTTGTGCCGAAACAGGCATCGCTACTGTAAGCAGGGCGATACCCAATACTAACAGTAAGAGCACATTATGTCGAAGCTTCATTTTGCACCACCTTGATTGCATATATCAGAATGAACCCCCAAGGTGTGAACCGTGGGATTCCACTCTTTTATATAACTTGCATTGGGAGGGAGACGTTTATATAACTTTCTCTTTTTCCGATGGCGAAATCGCCCCCCCAGCATACCGGGACCGCAATTTCGGGGGGTGTCCGGCGAGATCGGTTTTTTAAACATGTATATATACTTAACGTTTTCATGGTATGTAAAAAACGGCAAAATGACGTTTTTTAAGGAAAAAAATTAAAGAATAAAAAAGCCCTGGATTTTTAAAATAAATTAGATAAAGGATTTTTTTAAGAAAGGCGGACTCCAGTTTAGCGCAATGTGGATTGACGCAGAAGAGGGCGCTTTTTGCGTGTGCGAATCCACCAGATTGTGGGATCACCACATGGAGACCGCTCCGCGCTTTTTTTACAGCGGGGGTACTGATCAGAATAGTATTCCCGTAAAATTCTAAGGCGGCTGTGATCGAAACCCTGATGAAAAGAGGTGCATTATGTCATTTTTCCTGCTAATCTTGTTTATGAACTCTGATGAAAAAAATATGTCTACACTAAAAGTAAAAAAGTCGTTGTCAAGGATTCCCCATCATATTTGCGATTGACCCCGCCGCCCCCGGAGGACGCCCCGGCGGCGGTTTGAATTCTTTTTTCAGCAGCCTGATTGAACTAAATATTCATTGGATATTGTGAGAAAAAGCAAGGAAATCAGCCTCAAACGCCGGATTTATTAATACTATTCGAAAAATGATTTTTTTGTGCCCAAATTGCGACTAATCCAAAGGATATTTGGATCTCTCTTCACCATGAAGAATGATTCAACCTTTTTTTTTCAAAAAATTTCAATAACACCAGTAACTTAAGAGCTGACACGGATTTTACGTATCATTAAAAGCCGGATATAAAAAGAAAAATTATTGTGTTCCATTTCAGGAGAGTTCATCCCCGCCGGGGGGCTCCCCCTCATCAGAGCGCTTCTTAAGGAAATAATATGCCCCTCCACCAATTGCCGCAACTGCGACGCCACCTACAAGGATCCAGGTCCACGGGAGTTCGGGTCCGGGAGGTGATGGGGTGGTTTCCGGCACTTCGGTCTGGACTGGGGTTGTCACAGGCGACTTTGCAAAGAGGCCATAAACCCCTCCCTCCGAAATCCCTGTGATCACTGCACGGCCAGCCTGGTCGACCGATGTCGGGAGTGACACCCATCCTCCTTTTGCCGGGTCATACCACATCATCACGAGGTCCCGTCCTGCAAGTGCACTCCATTGCTCGGGTGTGAAGGAGAATGTCATAACCACTGCGGGATCAAACGACGTGCATTCGGGAGTGATAGTGTATGCATATCCCATGTAGACCGGTTCACCAGGGAGATTCAGGAGATCTTTCTCGGAAACCGGAGCAATGCTCAGGTCCCTGATGGGCGTTCCGTCATCGCAGAGGACTAACACCCCGGATCCAATGGAGATGGTTGCAACTCCGTCATAGGACCCGATTGTCACCGGCTGGGTGGTCCTGTTGTCTGGGCCAAGGGGCAGGGTTCCTGTGCTTGTCGGCACGGGTGTCGGGGTTGCAGTCGCATTGGGTGTGGGAGTCGGAGTGACAAGGAAGGTTCCGCCACCGCCGCCTCCCCCGCCTCCCCCGCCACCACCGGTTCCACCCCTGCGTGAGACGCTGATATAGGTGAATTTTGTCGTCGTATCATCAGCAGTCCCGTTCGACACAGTGAGGGAAACCGTGTATCCTCCGACGGTGTTATAGATATGCGAGGGGTTCTGTGATTGCGAGGTTGTACTATCACCGAACGACCAGTTCCACGATATGGGTGAACCTGTAGATAGGTCGGCAAAGAGGACCGTGAGAGGGGCATACCCATATGTTGGCGCACCAACAAAGTCTGCGTTCAACACCGGGGTTGGAGGAGCAAGCCCGGATACGTTGATGTAAGCATCTTTTACGAGGCTTCCGGCACCTTCCTCGTTCGCTGCAGTGAGTGAGACGATGTAGTTGCCTGCATACTGGTAGACATGCACGGGGTTCTGCACAGACGACGAGGTGCTGTCACCGAAGGACCATGACCACATCGTCGGATTATTGGTCGAGAGATCGGTGAACTGCACCGCGAGAGGTGCTTCACCGGACGTGACATTCGCGGTAAAGTTCACTCCCGGGGGAGTTGGGATAACATGTATATACTCGAATTTCGTCTCGGTATCAAAGCCGCCGAGTCCCCTTACCCAGAGGGAGACCGTGAAGTTCCCCGGGCTCTGGTAGACATGGACCGGGTTCCGCTCAGATGAGAGTGAACCGTCACCAAATGACCAGTTCCAGTCGTAGGGAGATCCGGATGAGAGGTCAGTGAACTGGACGTGAAACGGTGTTCTTCCGGATGTGACATTCGCGGTGAAATGAGCTGATGGTGGCGCCGGAACGGCATATACGGTGATGGTTCCGGATTCCGAATCGGAACCTGCCGGACCAGAGACAGTCAGGGTGACCGTATAAGTGCCCGTTGCAGTGAAGGTATGTGATGGATTTGTCGCTGTTGAGGTGCCACCATCGCCGAAATTCCACGAGCGGGATGTGATGGTCCCTGTCGAGGTGTCGGTAAACTGGACGAACAGGGGGACGAATCCAGCCGTCGGATTTGCTGTGAATCCGGCAGAAATCGCCGGTGTGACGGTGGGTGTGGGGGATGTGGTTGGGACCGTGGTTGGGACTGTAGTAGTAGGGGATGTAGTCGGGGTTGTTGTGGGGATAGTGGTTGGAATGATTTGTGTGACATTGATATACTCCACTTTCTGTTCGGTTCCGGAACCGAAGGCATTGGTTGCGGTGAGGGTCACATTATACAGGCCGGGGTTCGCGTAAGGATGGATGGGATCTTTTGATGTCGCATTCCCGGTTCCGTCGCCGAAGTCCCAAGCCCAGGAGGTAGGGTTGTCTGTAGAGAGATCGGAGAACGCGACGGTCAGGGGGGCAATACCCTGTATAGGGGTTGCATTGAAATTCGCGAGAGGGGAGTTCCCGATCGCAAGTGTATTCTGGTCGAGTGCAATTATCGTGTTGGTTGAGTCCGCTCCGAGCGCGTAGAGGCTGTAATTGCCGGAAATGAGCCCCTGCAGGTCACCCGTGGGAATTGTCACCTGGTTCGTATGAAGGGCGTATCCCGAGGTACCGTATCCCGGCGTGATGTTTATCTTCGAGAAATGCGTCGACTGTGGAGGGGTGGAATTGCCGACCGCAAAGATCGAATATGATGCGACTTTCTTCACATCCTCTAGGCCAAGACCCGAATCCCTGAGTATCGAGAGGAACGGATTTCCGGAGAGAATGCTATCAAGGCTTACACGGCCTCCTGCCTCGCCGAGCGCAGTCATGTTCACCCTCAGGTCTGCATCATACGTCTCATTTGCCCTGACCAGAATGTAGCTGAGATTTGCGACCTGTGCGGGGTTCGTGAAGGTGAGTTGGAGGTCATCCCCCGATCTTTTGTCATAAAGGTAAGGATATGGTTCTCCGGTGAGGATCAAGGGATTGTCCCCATCCATGATGACCACCGGCCAGGAGGCATAGGTGGTGATCTTCTCTGCAGCTGGATCATAATGGAAGGCAGAGAGAACGTATTCACCAGGGATTGGGGGAGTCCCGATAATGGGTGTCAGGCCTGAAACCTGTTGTGGAATTGATGGGATGAAGAGAGGGAGCCTGAAATTGGAGATATCACCCTCATTATGAACCAGGCTGTAAGACAGGTCGTTCTGTTTGAAGTCATTCAGCATATCCCAACCGCCGCCATAAAAAATTGGATTGTAACCTGACTCCTGGGGTTTGAATGCCACAACGCCTTTTGTGAGATTGAGTAGATATGCACGTTCTGTTGATCCTGCCAGAGTAGGAATATCAGGTGTGCGAATGGTTGCATTTCCTTTTATTAAGAACACGTTTCCAATTGCATCAGTGACCTGGCACTGGATCTCAGGGAGGTATGGTTCGATAAAAACGATATAGGAATTCATCGAGCTTCCAGATACTGTTGAATCCGTACTGGTAACGGTCAGGGTATTTCCGGACCACGTGGCGGTATTGCTGGAGAACATCCGCCGGATATTTCTGGTATCGGGAAGTGTCAGATTCTTGATATCAGAGCCATCGCCTATGGTTGAATGAAGTGTGACCCTCGAGAGGGAGAGATCCATAAGATCAATCGTTTCCACAGACGAGACATTCATGTTTCTATACGAATAGGATTCATTCAGTTCAAGGTGTGCAACTGATGGGGGCGCCGCCATGGTGGTCTGTACGATGACAAGGATTGCGATCAACGCACATGAAATGATCAGCGTCCTTTCTTTTCGTAGTGTACAGGGTTTCTCCTTGCCCCGGATGTGAATCTTCGGAATTATGCGGGGTCCATCAGATTCTCCTATATTCATATGGTTGTTTCACCCTCCTCGTGGTCTGCAGAACCTTCTGGTGCCAAAAGCACAGATTTATATAATTAGGTCCTTGATGCACGTTACATTTAAATGTATGGGAATCCTGCCCATTTTGGACCCCCTTATCCGACTCTTGCCCGTGATATGTGACGTTTCACAATGTGACCATTTTTCAGCCTCTGTCTTTCTGTAAAAGTAGGGTTCATTGTCGCTCAACATGGTCTAGCTTTTTTTTAAATCGGACAAAAAAATTAGTCCGAAAAGAAAATTTGACTATTTTAATTTGAAATTAAGGATAAGCCGGAAAGGCCCTGAAAAGGAGAAAAACTATAGCTTCCAGTGGAATTTTTGAGCATCCGTACATGCATACGGACGCGATCCGGAAATCGGGTGCGTGCAGAAGCGCGCGCACCGAATTGATATTAATACTGCCCGTACTATGTTGAGTATACCAACCCAGGGGGTTCTATGGTGAAGATATCCCGTTACTGTATCATCCTTTCAATCCTGCTCCTCATTGAGGGCGTCTCGGCACTTGCGGTGACCGTGACTCCCGATCGGATCGAAAAAGGAGACCAGGTTACCATTTCGATCGATGATCTCCCGAACAACAGCACGTTCTCCCTGCAGATCGAGGGAACTTTTTCTGCCATCCCGGGGGGCACTTTCTCGTTTGAGACCAGGAACCTTGTCCTCCCGTTTGCGTTAAACGATGGTTCGCTCTCCGCCACGCTCCGGAATACCGCGACGAACCAGCTGGTAGTCAGGAGAGGCGATACTGAGGTGAAGAAGGTGGGACTCTCCAAAGACGGAGTATTTACGACAACAGATTCCGGTTCGATCCCTGCAGGGACGTATGATTCCATCTCACTCGGAGGCACTGTGGCAGAGGGTGCCACGAATATCATTGCCAGCCTCACCTTGCAGGGAAAGAAGGCAGGACCGGTCGACTCCGACATTACATTCCTCGTGGATGGTGTGACAGACGGCAGAGTGGTAATTACCATCACCGTTGATGGAGGGGCTGCGATAACCCGCACTATCCTGGTCGGAAAGCCCGTCACGGTCACACCGACACACACCTCCAGCGGCGGGGGCGGAGGAGGAGGTGGTGGCGGCGGGGGGAGCGGCTATGTATCTGCAACATCTGCCACCACAACCCTGACCACCGTGGCCACCACGATCCCTGTGACCTCTCCGACATCAGCCACAACGACAGAAATAACATCAGTTGCCCTTCCGGTGGAGACCACAGCCGAGGCAATTCGTACACAGGCTCAGCAGACCCCGGCGACCACTCCCGCTCCCTGGGTGCCCCTCCCGGTCCATATCGCGACACTCGCCGTTGCCCTTGCCATCATCATCTGTGCTGTGGAGCGGCGCTGAACCAGGATGGAGGAAGAAGGCGCCGTTCCCCTTATCGGGAGAATGCTCTCGGCATTCTCACCGAAAAACACCCCTGTCGATCTCGGGATAGTCTACCTCTGGACTATCCTCGCAGCACTCTCCGTGTATCTCCCGTTCCTGAACGAGAGCCCGCTCCGCATCGTTCTTGCACTCCCCATGATCCTTTTCTTCCCTGGATATTCCCTGATCGCAGCCCTTTTTCCGGGGAAGGAGGATATCGATGCACTGGAAAGGATTGCCCTCTCGTTCGGGCTCTCTATTGCGGTTGTTCCCCTGATCGGTCTCGTGCTCAATTATACCCCGTTTGGAATTCGCCTCGATCCTGTGGTGATCTCCCTGGTTCTCTTCACCCTGTGCATGGCTGCTGCCGCACAGTTCAGGAGGGCAGATCTTGTGGAGAGCGAAAGGTTCGAGGTCCCTTTCAGGAAGATATGGAATGGCTTGCATGCAGAGTTGTTCCCTGCGAAGAGTTCAAGGCTCGACCGCGCCCTTTCAGCGATCCTTCTGCTCGCAATCATTGCCGCAGTCGCCACCACGATCTTTGTGATTGTGGTGCCGAAGGAGGGGGAGAAGTTTACAGAATTCTATATCCTCGGGGAGAAGGGCAAGGCTGCCGACTACCCGACCGATCTGTATGCCGGCAGGGCGGCCTCTGTCATCATTGGTGTGGGGAACCATGAGTACCGGAACGTGACCTATTTCGTGGAACTGCATTCTGTGGACCAGGAGTTCGACCCCGCCACGAACACGAGCCGGATCCTCTCGATGGAGAGGCTGGACGCATTTCCGGTTACCCTGGCGCACAACACCACCTACCAGCAATCGCATACTTTTCTCGTCAACTCCACCGAGGGAAACCAGCTCAAGTTCCTTCTGTTCATGGAAGAGACCCCCCCAGAATCGGTGACCGGTGCTGACAGGATTAACCTGAGCTATCGCGACCTTCACCTGTGGGTGCGGGTGCGGGAAGCCCCCTGAACACGACCGAGAATCCGCTCCTGATATCATCGAAGCGAATGTGCGAAACCTGCCAGGGGCGGGAGAGTCCCTGAGCGAGGAGGCAGGCAGCAAGGCTGCAGATCCCGCATGGGTGCATGGTGCAGCATTTCGGCGACTCTGCCGCAATCATCCTGCACCCGGGATAGAGCCTGTATCCCCGGACATTCATGATCAACGTGTCCCCCTCACGCACGATCTCTACTTTGTCCGCAAGCTCCAGCACATCCATGCAGATCTCGCGTATACCGGCAACGAGCTCGCTTTCGTCGGATGGAACATGAAGTCCCCCTTTTCTCAGAAGGTACTCGAGTAGTGGGTATGCTGCAGGAATGAGGAGTATCCCCGGGGTTTTTGGGTCTGTGAGGAAGGAGAAGTCCGGGAATGTACCGGGGATCTCGACGCCCTGCACGGGGATGAATTCCTTCACTGCGCCTTTTTCTGAGGGTGAAGGGATAAACCATGCATCACCCCTCACCCCAAGGTCTGCACAGATGCGGGACTGGTTCAGCATGCCTGCAACGGGGAGGAGCGATGCGATCTCGGTGTCAACCGGTTCAGCACGGGCGAAACTCAGCATAAAGACTGCAGTCAGGAAGCATGCGACCCCTGAGAGGAGGAGAGTGGCGCTGCTCAGATCTCCCCTATCAGTCAGCACGGCCACGGCAAGGAGGATGAACGCCGCTGCCAGGAGGACAATCCCCGAAAGGGCATAGTCATTCTGGGCCCTGATCTTCATGGAGCATCTCCTCTGGTGTGTGCAGTAGTACGGTACGCCAGCCCTAAAATCGCGAGCCAGGTAAGCGCGGCAACCGGTATGAAGAGTGAGAGTGGCACGAACACATGCGGCAGGGTGGAGAGCAGGACGGCAATGGCCGCGATGACCATGAGGAACAGTACAGGCAGCGCGAGATTTTCCCCGCCCGAGAGGAGTCCAAGGGAATAGAGGAGTCCAAGGACAAGGACTGTTTCAAGTGCCACAGTGAGGATAGGAGATACATACCAGCAGAGCGCCATGCAGGGTTGCACGATCAGGAAAAGGACCGGATCATTTCGTCCTGCCCTGGACACAAGATATCCCGCAAGGATACATGCCGCCCCAATAATGATTGCGGCAGGAAGGGTCGGGGTTGCAAGGAGCCCAAGCGGAGGTATGCACGCAGAGGCTACGAGCAGGAAAGGCATGAGCACTCCGGTTCTCATCACACCACCTTCACAAGGGCATAACCGGCACCGCGGAGTGTGCGCATTAGATCGGGGCTTGCCATAACATCAGGGAGGCCCAGGCTAGCCTCAATGCCCATTCTCCTTGCATACAGCCCGAGGGTGGCAAGGTGGCTCACGTCACCTGTGGCCGTGGTAAGCACATGGAGCGCAGTCTCGTTCCGGCGGGAGAGGGCTCTCGCACACTGGATATCAAAAGGCAGGGGGCGCATCTCGGGGATGAACCGTGTGTATATCTCAACCAGCCTCTTCCCGAAATCGCTCTGAAGGCCCGCGTTTCCCGCGATACGTGTACGGATCGCCTCGGCGACAACAGGATCAAGGGTACGGTAGCACTGGACGCTTCGCTGCGGGGAATGGAATTCAAAGAGGGCGCTCTCAATCTTCTGAAGCGACCTCTCGTTCGGGAGGAACGCAAGGAGATTCGCACCCGAGATGATCATCAGGCTGCATCCCTGCGGCCCGGTGCTCATGTCCCTTGCCGCCTCGAGTGCAGCACCAAGCACTGTATCGCGGAGATTTTCCGGGCAGGGAACAGCGCTGTCCGGGAGATCCACGACCAGGAGGGGATATTTTCCCGAGGTGCCCGAGTATTCACGAACAAAGAGTTTCCCGTGTTTTGCCGAGAGTTTCCAGTCAATGGAGCGGGGATCGTCTCCCGTGATGTAATCGCGGAATGCCCGTATCCCGTATCCTTTCATCACGGTCAGTTTCTCGAGGTCTTTCTCACCGTATATCCCGAGTCCCTCCCTCCTCTGGTACCTTCCCATGGGGTTGACATGCAGCACGGGGTGCCGGAACGCACCACCGCGGAACGGCAAGGTGATTGAATAAAAGGGATCAGAAAGGACCAGATCAGCACCCCTCCACGTGATACTGCCGCTTGAGAGGCATGTGATTCCATATCTGAGGGTAAGTGTGTGGTCACCAGGTTCCAGTTCAGGGGTAATCGCTTGCCCCTGGATCACGGGTGCCCCGGAGGGGGGGATGTCGGAGATTACGGCCTTTACTCCCGGTGGCACACCGATCTGCAGGGTTGTTCCAATTGAGGATGTTCCCCCCTGCCTGAGTATCTCCGGCTTTGCCACCCTGGAAAGAGTGAGGGTTGCACCTGCGGCTGCAGCGACCCGGAGAAATGCAATCGCCCTGAAGGCAAGGAATCCCCCTAAAAAGACAGAGAGGAACAGTGCGGGTATGGAATCAAGAAACCAGGCACACAGGAGCATCGCGAGTGCCGCAACAAAAATCCCATGGGTATATCGGGTCGCCTCCACAGATCATGGCACCTCGATACGTTCCAGTATCTCTTCCACGACCTGTCCCGGGGAGATATCGCTGATCTCAGCCTCTCTCGTGAGAATAATACGGTGTGCAAGGACTCTCGGCGCAAGCCACTTGATATCATCAGGAATGACGTAGGATCTCTCCTTCAGTGCTGCAAGGGCCTTGCTCCCCCGGACCAGGCCAATCGATGCCCTGGAACTTGCACCTATGTGAACATCGCCGTGGTTCCTTGTTGCGACGATCAGGTCCCGGATGTAGGCAAGCAGCTGCTCCTCGACATGCACGCTGCTGACCGTCGCAATGAACCGCATGATCAGCGTGCTGTTCATCACGGGTTCCAGGCGGAGAAAGAACGAGTCCCAGTCAAGCCTTCCCGAGTGCTCCCTCCTGATGATCTCGAGTTCGTTCTCGGCGTCAAGCTGGGAAAGTGTCATCGAGAACATGAAGCGATCTTTCTGTGCTTCGATGAGCGGGAAGGTTCCTTCGAATTCGAACGGGTTCTGGGTTGCAAGGACGATGAACGGAGGATTGATGGGGATAGTGATACCGTCAATGGTCGCCTGGCGTTCGCTCATGGCCTCGATGAATGCGCTCTGGGTCTTTGGTGCAAGGCGGTTGATCTCGTCGATCAAGAGGAAATTTGAGAATATCGGGCCCGGCCTGAGAGAGAAATCCTTCTTTGCCTGGTCGAAGATCCGGACACCGAGGATATCGGCGGGCTGGCTGTCGACGGCGCACTGGAACCTGGAGAATCCGCAGCCGGTGAGCCGTGCCAGTGTCTTGACCATGGAAGTCTTTCCTGTCCCCGGTGTCCCTTCCATGAGGAGGTGTCCTCCCGAGAGGAGGCCGATCATGCAGAGTTCTACGAGTGCCTCGTTCCCTACAATGAAGTCGCCCATCCGGTCCTGGATCTGCCGGTAATACCGGGCCAGCAGGGTGAGATCCTCATTGATATCAGTCATGGTTTTTCCTTCGTGTGACGATGAGAAGTGAGATTGCCAGGAAGATCAGGGTGACGACTGCCATTTTGTGAATGGTAGATTCCTTGACCACATTAATCGCTCGGATCACCAGCGGGCCCGATGCAGTCCTCGAATGGCTCTGGTCAACAAGGAGGCAGGATTTCCGGGATATGATACTGTCACTGAATGCAGCGTTCTCATTCCCCTCACCCGGATTCTGCATCACGTTGATGAAGATGCTGGGATCTGCAATCACATAAAGGGTCCCGTTTCCATGACGCTCTTCGGCAACGACGGAGTATTTCTGGAGCGGCTCATCGCCGGTGAGACGGGAATTCCC
This sequence comes from Methanolinea sp. UBA275, assembly GCA_002506105.1. GTDB lineage: Archaea > Halobacteriota > Methanomicrobia > Methanomicrobiales > Methanospirillaceae > Methanolinea_A. The sequence goes on from DAWU01000002.1 coordinate 16,656, forward strand.
GTCCTTGTCTATCCAGGAGAGGATTGAGGTCTCAAAGACGGAATCGCCCCCCTCGACAAAGGAGGGATTGTTCAGCAAGAGCCTGGATATGCCCGTTCCGAGAGTCCCCTTCTGCGAAGGGAATGCGAGAACCGATGCAGGATGGTCAGCATAGCGATCGACACTGGAGAGGTTCTCGTTGTGGATAGCAATCGTGCTTCCAAGTCCTATGAGGAGCGTGTTCTCATCCTCCCTGTCGGATACAAACACTACTGTGTTTCCGCCTTCGAGGAAGAGGCGGAGGCGGGCGATCTCCTCTGCATCGAAATCTCCTTCAGGGGCGAGAATAAAAAGGAGGCAGTCACCCGAACCTGGAAGTCCATCAAGGCGATCAACCATGATCGCCCCCCTGTCGTCCATTGCCTGGAAGAGCCTTGAGGTGCCGTTCCATTCAGGATTATAGCGGCTGTAATCCATTGTCGTGGCGGAGATGTGCAGGAGGAGTGCGATCACTCCTGCGAGGATCAGCAGGGCCGCAACCCAGGGCGCACGGCTAATGGTCAATCCCCTCCAGGCTCTCCATGGCGGCGTTATAGGAGTCAAGAAGCATCTCCCGGTTCTCCTCTGTTACCCCAGAACCCCCGTACACGGCCTGTTCGTATCCCCTGGTGAACCTGCAGATGGCATTGCCGATAGCAAGATCCCTGCACTTTGCGCAGAGCTCCCTGGGAGTGAGAGAACCCGGGTGAAGGAACGCCAGCTTTCTGGATGCTGCCAGTCTCAGGATTGAAAAGAGACGAGTGAGATCCCTCCCGGGCTCAATTCTGCCAGGATCGATCGCATCGGAAGAGATGCGGTCCGGTTCTTCAATCGGGGAACCGGAAGGTAGGTTTTCCTCACTGATCTCTTCATCAGAAGGTCTGATCTCAGGAAGGTGAAAGACCGGGGCAGGAGGGATGGATCCGGGTCTCCTGTGGCGGAGATAGAAGAATGCAGCAACGCATGAAACACAGATCGACGCAGCCAGGATTCCGATATGAACCGGATTGGCGAGGATCCCTGGCTCTTCCCCTGCCGGAGTGGCAGGCTCTGGGATAAAAATTTTAAATTCCTCACTCTCCGAGGGATACAGCGGGTATGAATCAGCCTCAAAGAGGGCTTTTACCGTATGGTCCCCGGGAGGGATCTTTGCTGCAACCCTGAATGATCCCTCCTGGCTGGTGGAGACCGTTGAGACAATTTTTCCATCGGAAAGGATCACGACGGGTGCGTTTTTCACAGGGGTCTTGTCCGTGCGAAGAGTGCCCATCATGACCACCTTGCCTCCCTCATGTGCGGGAGGTTCCATGACGAGCATTGTGGGATCAGTCTTGACGAGAAATGTCCTGATCTCTGAAAACAGCGAACCGGAGTAGACTGCAAATACGGTATGGGTCCCCGCACGTTCGTGTTCCACCACATGCTTAAAGGAGAGAGTTAAGTTATTGCCCATGTGCATGCTCCCTGCCTTTTGAGAGTCAATGAAGAGATCAACCTCCTCCGGCCTGATTTCGTGGGATGTAAAAATCTCTCCCTGAACCTGTACGAACTCCGAATAGGATACCTCGCGGTCGATGATGTCTATCGTAAGCCGGGACTCCATCCCGCCAGTGGCGGTGCCATTCCCGGCAGCACTCACTCTTTCTTCCTGGCCGGTCTCAACCTGGCTGACGACCTCGCGGAAATCGCGCTCGCTCTGTAGGTACGTGGACGTGTCAGCGTTGAATTTTTCACCGGTACGGATCATCACATCTTCCTGGTCGAGGTAGTCCCTGTAGAGATCCTCGATCTTTCTCTGAAGTGATTCCCCCTCGTAGGTGATGCTGGTCAGCATCTGGGAATCCCCGCTTTCCCTGTACCGGATCTCGAGGGTCTTTAATTCCTCCCACCTATGAGTCCCGTTGGACAGCTCGGTCAGGATATGCAGGTTTTCCTGGTTCGCCTTCCGGAATTCTGCAAGCTCGCTCTCGGTCATGTCCAGGTTGATCACGAGCCTGTCCAGGTTCCTGGATACCTGCCGGTACTCCTCCAGTTCCCTTGCCACACCCTCGTAATCGTTTGCCTTGATGGTCAGCACGAGTGATCCAGGGGAGTTCAGGAGGTCCTCGATGAGTGGCAGAACCTGGGCAGATCGGTCCCCGGTGACCCTGGGGAGCGCTGCTGTGTTGACATGGTCATCCGCAAAGGCATCCGATCGCGGACTGTAAAGGAGGGGTGATCCCGATTGCATCGCGATCAGCACGAGGCATGTGATGATCAGGGCAGAACTCGCCAGAAGTGCCGGCAACCGTCTCATTGCGACAGGATCTCCATGATTTTCCGGGCGACGATCACGCCGAACAGGATCACCCCGGACGCAATGACCATCTTCAGTATTGAAAGATATCGCGGCGTGGCCGTGTGATCAGAGGCGAGCTCTACGATGATGAGGATCCCAATCAGCCAGAGAACGAAGAATATCTCGAGATCCAGAGTCCTGGCAAGCATCATGAACCCTATGACCAGGATGACCCAGGCAGCAAGGGCCGAGATGGCCAGGTGTTTCTTCATCATTGATATGCACTGGGTATAGAAGTGCCAAGTAAAGATAATATCGCAGCGCGGGGCAGAAAGAGGGAGAAAACATTTATCCGGGCGCTTTTAATATACACACAAGTGGAGGCAGATCCCTCATGAAAATGTTAGTATGCCTTATTGCCGCAATGGCATGCCTGACCGTACTATCCCTGCCTGCGACAGCCATGGTATCGGAATCCCTTGATATCAATGTAGGCCAGGGTGGGGAGGCAGATATCCAGTTCCGGTACAGTCTTGACTGGTATGAATACATCGCGGTGTATCTGAGGATGGTAGATCCCGCACGGGAACTCAAAAAAGCACTCGAATCCAACTTCCATAAACCGGTGGAGGTTATCTCGGTCGATAGTCACACTATCCGTCTCTCTGTGGAATCGTTTGCGTCCGTGAACGAGAAGGACGGGATTACCACGATCAGGACCCCCGGATTATCCTTCGCAGAGGGTGAACGAATCCTTAAGACATACTGGTTTGCCCCGCTGGTGAGAATCGATCTCTCCCCGGCACTCACGACCATACGCTTCCCCGACGGTTCGGTTGCATCATTCGAGGATGCCCTCGAGATTCCATCCCTGGTCAGGTCCTGGTAATAAGAACATCCCACAACCCCCACATCCTTCTCCTTTTTACTCTCAAGATGGCTTCGCCATATCCAATGTGAATGGGTACATCACGAAGTGGATCATGTATTTTTTTTTGGGTATAGTGTTATTGTTACCACCAATCCCGCTCATAAACACGACGAAGAATTAAGAAAAATCCAATTACAAAAATCCGGGGTAAAAAAGTGCGGGTTGTCGGTCTTCCTCCTCATATGCGATTGACCCCGCCGCCCCCGAAGGGCGCCCCGGCGGCGATTCAAAAACTATTCACATTGGCCTTGAAAACGAAATTGTCATCTGATATTCATAAAACAACATGGAAATCCACCTCAATGTAACGCGATTATATTCACTGTTTGACAAAAAGGTAGGTGGCTAGAGTGTCACTATACCCTTTTTTTAGCGTGCATGCTGCCCCATTATCTCCATGTACAGAGAATAACAGACCATATGGATGTGGAGGAGTATACCCGGAAGGCTCTCGCTGCCGGAACCGGGGAGGATGCAGTGAGAACCAGGCTTGCACTGTGCATCAGCCAGTTCAAGCCTGACGCTGACAGGGAGTATATCGAGGCGTTTGCGCATGCTGTGATCACCGAAGTGAAGAATACCACCGGTCTCACAGGAGATCTCTTCACGTACAGGAAAGCCAATGTGAGCATGGGGGAGTTTGGCGTCGGTTCCAGGGGAACGGGAGATTTCTTTGCCCACCGGCAGATTGCCCGCATCATCGGGCATACCGGGGCCACAGTTGGCGTGGACGAAATGGATGATGGTGGCGTAGTCCCTGTGCCCCGGATACCGGGTGTGTCCGGTGAGCCCGGACTCAAAGTCGTCTGCTCGGTGGACGGGATGCATTCAAGGCTCTCCGATTTTCCATTTCTTGCAGGGTTTCATGTCACGAGAGCCACGATGCGGGATGTCTATGTCATGGGAGCCCGTCCCATTCTCCTCTTCTCTGACATTCACGTAGCAGACAGCGGGGACGTGGCCAAGATATTCGATTACACTGCAGGGGTCTGTTCGGTAGGGGAGTCCGTGGGAGTCCCGCTGGTCTCCGGATCCACGCTCCGTATCGGGGGTGACATGGTGCTCGGTTCCCGCATGACAGGCTGTGTCGGTGCGGTAGGGATTGCCTCGCACATCACTGCCCGGCGCGAAACCAGGCCGGGAGACGTGATCCTGATGACGGAGGGTGCCGGAGGGGGAACGATCGCGACGACTGCACTTTATTACGGATACCCCGATGTCGTGGAGCATACTATCAACCTCCAGTTCCTCCAGGCCTGCGAGGCACTCATGGACAGCCCTGCCCTCCTGAAAGTGCATGCAATGACCGATGTCACGAACGGAGGACTCCGCGGGGATGCCCACGAACTGGCCTCGACAGCCGGATGCAGGGTGATCATCGAGGATAATAAGGTACAGGGTCTCGTCCAGAAGGACGTGGGGGAACTCCTCGAACGCCTCTCTATCGATTACCTGGGAGTTTCCCTCGATGCATTGCTGATTACGGCGGAACCTGCTGATGCATCCTCAATTATGGCTGCAGTGAGGAGCGCCAATGTCCGCATTCACGAGATAGGGACCGTGGAAGCCGGAGAACCGGGGGCATTCCTGCAGACTGAAGAAGGTCTGAATGACTTTACACCCCGTTTCCGCGAGGCTGCGTACACCCCGGTAAAGAAAGTCGTGGATACGAACCATCGGGATTTTGCTGTCATGAAACGGGCAGTCGAGGAGGCTGCACAGGCTGCAGTCGAGAAGAAAGAGCGCATGATCAGGCGCCTTACGAAGGACAAGAGGGCAGAGTAGCGCTCAACCACGGGGAAGAAACCTGCGGGAGATCCGGTCAGGGAGACCGGATCTTCGCGTTCCTGCCTTCACCTGAACTGCTTTCCTTAAAAATCCTGCCGCGGTTCGTGCGGGAGAAGCCTGATCATCCGTGCAATGAGCGCATTGAGCTGGACGTATTCGTTCTGGCTGTGTCCGAGGATTGAATCAGTCTCTGCAAGTGCGCATGCTACCGCAGGATCATTGAACTCCCTCTTTGCGACCTCGCGGAGTTCCATCAGCACCTCCCTTCCCGAGAGCCCGTATTCGATCATCAGCGTCTCCACTCTTCTCGTGGCGGCGGAAAAGTCACTCCCCCTCATCGCAGAGAATACTGCCGAGGCAACCTGGCCTGTCTCGGTCCTCGAGAGCGAGAGGAGGTTCTCACCGCATCCGGAGACTGCTGCGACCTGGAGGAGCATCACAGCCTTCCGGAGATCACCGTGTGCAGCTGCCACAAGGAGCCCGATCATATCTTCAGGGACTGTGCACCCGCTGCTGCATTCCTGTGCACAGATGGCTCTCAGATGGGATTCGACACGCGAATCCGTGATGGGGGGGAAGAAGATCGGAAGACACCTTGACGCTATCGCCGGGATGATTGCCGAGGGATGGCTCGTGCAGTAGATGAACCTGCATGTCCGGGATGATCGCTCCATGATCCGCCGGAGCGCCTGCTGGGCCTCCCTCGGGAGTGACGAGGCCCCTTCAAAGGCCATGAGCTTGAATTCCGCATCGAGAGGTTTCAACGATGAATATTCCCGTATAATGCGCTTGAAATTTGAGAGCACGCTCTCTTCAGCCCGGTAGAGATGGGTGTAACGCTCCTCGGACTCAAGGAACTTTTTCCCGAGTGAAAAGAGGTCGCTTGTGGGGATCACGGTGAGGTTTTCCTCAGCATGATCCTGGTAGAGCGCCCGGGCGAGGCACTCTGTGCTCACACTCTTCCCGGTCCCCGGAGGCCCCGCGAGGATGAGGTGGGGAACGGCCATTGTTGCTGCTGCCTGGTTCAGCCGTTCGACAGCCTTCTCCTGGCCGATGATCTCTCCAAATGAGTGCGGGCGGTATTTCTCAATCCAGAGCATGGGTGAGCACCTGTGTCATTTCAACGAGCGCATCTTCAAGAAAATGGTTCCGGGAAACCGTCCCTGCAAGGCGTGTTGCCTCTTCCTTTCCCAGCGTGGAACAGAAGGATGTGATGTGCGGGAGTGCCCTGGTGAGTTCATCGACGATGGTGAGGCTTGCTCTTCGCGCGGTCCTTGAAAGGGGGTTCAGGTCGATTGCGATCACTGTTTTTCCCATGTTGCTGAGTGCCTGGCACCGGTCCCCGTCCTCAAGCGGTACGAGGATCACATCGGCTGCGAAGATCCCGCTCCTTGTGCAGAAAGCCCTGTCATGGGAGAGAGGAAGGAGCCTCTCAGCCTCACCTTCCTCGACGCGGACCCCATGATCTTTGAGCAGTTGGGTGATCTTCTCCATCCTTTCGTCGGTCCTGTGGAAGAGGTTCACCTCGACCTTTGCCCGGGACTTCTCCTGGAGGGCAGGGATGAGATCAGCAGCAAGTGCCGCGGTGTTTCCGTTCACTGATATCACGGGGGCCTCTGCACAGAGAAGAAGCGCAGCAGCGGTCTTTTCTGCGAGAAGCGCACTCTTTGTGGTCTTCTCCCCGAGGAGATAATCGAATGCCTCCCCGCGACCGTGTGCGGTGAGGCCTTCGAGGGATACAATCCCAAGAGCCGCATACCGTGCGAGCTTTTCCCTCGCTATGAGTGACCGGTACCTTGGATGGTCAGTGGGAATCATTTCCGTATCCCCTCCACAAGATGCACCCCTTTCTCAGCCGGGTGAAGGATATAGGTGTCCCCCATGCCTGAAAGGACGTGTAGCGCTTCCTCCCCGAATGCAAAGACACCGTTTCCGAGCATCGTCATTGTCGCAGGAATGCCCGCTCGTTCACAGGCAGAGAGGGCGGAAAGAACCTCAGGCGGCGCGAGTCCGCTCCCGATCGTAAACTTCCTTGAGAGATGGAAAAAATCCATTGCATTCCGCGGACAGCGCCCGGGATATGCCTGGATCACCCGGGCCATCGCCTCCGGTGAACCGAGCACCTGCGGCGACGGGAGTGGCCCGAACACAACAGCACAGAGCGTATCAGGCAGGTCAAATTTCCGGTCAATTACCGCTTTGATCCCTGCACCCTTCCTGCAGTCCCTACCCCCTCCCATGCATGCAGCGACGTCGCCCAGACCCGTTTTATGCACGATCTCTGCCTCGTGGGCGAACGCCCCGCACTCAAATGGCGAGAGATCGAGTGAGAAGAGTTCGTTCACGGCCGTTGCAGTGGAGAGAAGGGCTGCTGCTGAAAGGCCGAACCCCGCTCCAATCGGGAGTGAACATTCTGTCCTTACCCGTGCGGTCACTCCCATCTTCATGAGCATGTACTCGACTGGCGGGGCACTGGTGAGGGCTTCGATGAGAGTGCCGGTTCCCGAATCCCGGCGCTCCACGGAGATCTTCGTGATATCTGAAATCCAGACGGTGGTGGTTACTCCTTCAGATATCACTATCCCTGCACCAAGGCTCCCGGTGCTTCCCGGATCTCTGCCATAGATGGGTCTGAAGTATCCGGAAAGGTGGCCGGGACAACATGCAATGGCACAGGCAGACATGGAAATCACAGGACTTGGCGCGATAGTTCGTTCTTCCAGCAGATTCGTGTTTGAAACTTAAGAAAGTGACCCGGTTGAAAGGGGAGAAGAGACCATTCTCCCGCCTATTTCCCTGTGAGGGAAAAGATCTCCATGGCTGATGAGAGGATCTCTTCTGCGACAGACTCCTTACTGCCTGCAACTTCACGGGAGCTCCCGTCTTTCATAAGAATAGTCACTCTGGTCTTTTCCTCTCCCATCACCGACGGTTCATTGGCGACCACGAGCCCGATGCTCTCCGCGAGCATGGCTTTTCCTGCAGGGAGCGGATCGCCGGATACCTTGAACGCGATTGTCGGAATATGGTGACGGTTCACCACCTCGCTGATGATCTTCGGGAGAGGATCCAGATGAATGGTTGCAGGGCCTCCACCCGGGATTTTGCCGGGAATCGGTCTCGGCCGGAAATCTGACACCGCTGCCGCAGACACGAAGAGATCCACCGGATCGGTACTGCATATGCGAAGAACTTCGGACATCATCGTCCCCGCATCACCTGCATGGACATTCTCCACAAGGGGGAAGCGGTCCCGGTGCACCACCGTCACTCTTGCGCCAAGCCGGAACGCCTGCATTGCCAGCGCCCGGCCCATCAATCCACTGGATCGTGTGGTCAGGACACGGACATCGTCGACCGGCTCCCTGCAGGGACCGCTCGTGACGAGCATGTGGCAGCCTTCGAGTGGTTTCCCAAGGAGTTCCCGTTCGCAGATGAGGAGGATTTCATCGATATCTGCTATCTTTGCTTTCCCTTCCTCACGCTTCGGACCGACCGTTACAATTCCCCATTTTTTCATGGTCTCGAGGCATCCCGCAACACCGGGGTGCCGGAACATGCTCTCGTGCATTGCAGGGGCTACGACGACCGGCATTCCCCTCCCGATCGCGGTCGTCGCAAATGTGGTGACAGGAGTATCGTCGATACCTGATGCAATCTTGCAGAGCGTGTTTGCAGTTGCCGGTGCAATCAGCAGGAGATCCGCGGAACCCCCCTCGCCGCAGAACGTCACATGTTCCACGAGCCCCGTAATCGCGGTAACCACCGGCCTGCCCGTGGCATAGGTGAGCGCATCCGGGTGAATAATCCCGCATGCTGCCCTGCTCATGACCGCCTGGACCATGGCACCTTTACGCCGGAGCGCATGCGCGAGCCTGATGCTCTCCACCGCAGCGATGCTTCCTGTCACCGCGAGGACGATCTCGCGGCCTTTCAGCGTGGGGGAGTCATTCATTCAACGGTCACGTCCTGCACGTAATGCCAGGTATGGGCACTCACTTTCTTTACCTTATGGGTCGTGATCGAGGCACGGACTCCCAGGGATTCGAGAACCGATTCAATCGTTTTTGCGGCAATGCCGACTGAGTGAACATGAAGGGTGGTTCCCGGACCTGCATGGGAAAGGGCATCGGGGAGCCGATCCATTGATGAGAAGTGACCCATGATGATCCGGTCATAGGTCCCTGTGAGGAGATCGCGGCAGTCTCCCAGTTCTGCGGTTGCGAGGTGCCCGACATTATTCATCCGGATATTTCTCACAAGGTAAGAGAAGGCATCGGGGTTGATTTCCATGGCGTGGACCCGCGCCCCGGCCCGCGCAACGGGCAGCGTGAAGTACCCTATCCCTGCATACATGTCCGCCACACGCTCCTCCGGGCGGACCAGTCCCCGGATCCGTTCTTTCTCTCCCCGGTTCCCCATTGAGAACATGATCCGGGTCGGGTCGAGCATGTACGTGATCCCGGATTCCCTGTGGAACACTTCGGGCACCGTTCCGGCCAGGACTTCAGTGCGGGGAGTCCTCTCAATTCCATGGCAGCCTTCGACCCACAGGACTCCCTGGGGATTCTTCCATTCCAGGATGGATTGTATCTCCTCATGGCTGGGGCGCTCACCCTGGAGGACTGCCACGCTGCCCAGCATGTAATAGCCCCTGCCAGAGTAGGAGGTACGCGCCGGGAGCGTGGTGGTGAAAGGATACCCTTCCATCACCGGGACATATGCAGTGCCCCCTTCAACGAAAGGCCGCTTTGTCCTGTCGACCCATTCGGCTCCCTCGAGACTTTCGAGATCCTCTTCCGGAATGACCCGTGCCCTCATCCCGATCACCCGAGCAGCACGAGGGTATCGCCATCCTCGATGACCCTGACGGATTCACCGGCAGGGATATCCCTCCACCGGGGTGCTGCAGTCTCCCTGGTGATTCCCGTCACCGGGTCGAGAATGCCAAGGAGATCACCGTCGCGGAATACCACCATCCGCACGGACGCTTCCGATTTGTGACCTGCCCTCCTCTCTACCTGCTGCTCGGGAACAGACCTCACAAGCCCCGATGCAAGGTCAAGGAACCGGACAGTCTTCCCGTCGACCCGGAGCACCTCGGCATACTTCCCGGATACGACAATGATATCTCCCCTGGAATACCGGGGAAGGCGAACAGAATAGGTGATACGGAAGATCTGCTTTCCTGCTTTCTCCCCGATGAGTTTCGGGTGCGTGGTGCACCGGCCCCCGAGTTCCCTCACAATCGCGGCTGCGATCTCCTGGCCAATCCGCTGCGAACCAACCGTGATGTCTAGCCCGTCACGATGTTCGTCGACATCTGAAATGAAGGAGAGGCGTTCACCGGACGCCATTAAGGATTCTTCCACACTATTGGCGATCCGGGACGCCTCACTGATCTCTCTTCCGGATGCCCGCCTTCCGGATGCCCGAATCTGGACAACCCCCTCGTAATAACTCCCCGAGATCCTGCTGCAGCGGTCGCACTGCTCTTTCTTCCACTCTATCTCAACAATGCAGGATCCCTCGACACTGACACCGAAGAGTATCCCCGTGATCCGGCAGTGAACCCTGCTGCGGTTGGGACTCATCTCGGTAGTTGTTATCGCGAGGGAACTCTCTCTTAGCTGCGTATCGAGGTGGATTGTCCTCCTCACCAGTTCCTGGACGAGGTCGTCCCGGTTGAACGCAAAATCTGACCAGGTACCTGCCTCCTTGCGTGCGCCACAGGTTGGGCATATCACCACCTTTACGCGGTCCGGGCATTCGAGCCAGCGGGTCTCTTTCACCCTGCA
>DAWU01000026.1 GCA_002506105.1 Methanolinea sp. UBA275
CCTTCTTCTGGCGAAGTCAGGTAGATTGATTCCAATTATCGGGCGGTCCAACCCCACATTCCTTAAAAATCAGGAATAATCCCCGGCCGAATACCTTAGCCGTTATTGTAGATTCTTTTTCACCCGCCAATTCGACTAATATTTTTATCGTGATATTCACTAATTGCCAGAGATTATACAGACAAACGGAGAACAGGAAATAGAATAACCTGATAATATAATTTTTAGACGTTGTTTTCGGTCGAAATTCTTTTTTCACGCGATAACTCGTCTCTATCCCCCATCTTTTCGAATACAGATGATCTAACACCCGTGTACGTTTAAGATCAAGATCTATATTCGTAATGAAAGCCCTCTTTTCCATGTTCTTATCGAGAATAATGACCAATTTTGCCTTCGAAGTCTTACCCCAGGAACCTATTTCAATAGGAAGGATTTTTGGAGGCTCCCGGCCATGCATCATTCTAATGGCTTTTTTATGCAAAACAGCGGGCATTACGAAATTAAGGTCCATTTCATTTAATACTGATATTACATCAGCCTGATAGAATCCCCTGTCAAGGAATACATTACCAATTTTTATCCGCTTTTTTGCATATTCGAGGAGATTATGGACAACCTCCCTTTTTGTAGTCGATTTGCCCATTGGGATGACCTTAATTGTAAATCTGCAACCTGGTTCAACAATTGTGAGTGTTGCATAACGGAAAGCCCTGGAGGTTCCCTTTTGGGGTTTGGTCCCAACAACCATCAGGTCATTCTTGTTACCATAATAGAGATCCTCTGTGGCATCAATGGCAACATCGACCTTTTTGTCAAGGATCCCTTTCTTTTTTGCTAGTGTGAGGATATTATCGGAGATTGATTCGTGGATATCTAACAGCTCGGTTTCTGAAAATTTCTTCAGATGATACAAAACGGTATCAGCGTTCGGACAGCCGCGCTTTGAAGAAATCTTAAAGTAATTTGATGTTCCTTCGGCAAAGTCATGGTTGATTCCTGCGAAGGTGATGACCTTGAGAAAATCATCGGGCGAATATCTGATATTGTGATGAGTTTTAAATTTTAGATGAGGCTTTATCACTTTATTCACGAGATTCCAGGTTTCATTCAATAATCGGCTCTGCCTGTATCGATTGGATTTAACTCCATGAACGCCGAATTGTTCATTTGCAGAGTCGATTTCATTCACCTGGGATCACTCTTGCACGGGAGGGCCAGTCTTGGCGGGCGAACCCTCCTGTTCTCACTAATTTTTAAAGTAATTTATACACCTATACACATAACCACATATACACTTAATTCTATATATTAATTGTGGTTAGGGGGAAAACCATATAAGTGTATAAGTGTAACATTGAAACCGATAGAACATGGGTCGAATTGATATCATTCTTCCAGATGAATTAGAAGAAGAATTCCGGCAAGAAGTAGCAAAAGAATTAGGGATGAAGAGGGGGAATTTAAGCTTAGCTTTACAAGAAGCCGTTAAACTCTGGATTGAAAAACATCAGAAAAATAGAAGCGAGACTGCCAAGAGAGCTTGGGTTACCCGACGAGAAAGGCAAGTTAATGAAGAGGAATAATTTATAGAGTCTAAATAATAATAGAAGATTTAAATGGTTCCTGAATCGAGTGAAAATCCTTTTTTAATTCAAGATATTGAGGAGGAAGAAATTGAATATTATGAACAGTTAGGTATCCATCAAAAATTGAAACATAAATTTATTGAAATTTATTTAGGGATTTGGGTTGAAAATGTCGGGCTAAAATCAAAGAAAAATCCCCCAACAGTTGATTTCTTTGATTTATACGCTGCTAGTGGATTGGCCCACGATAAATATATTAAATCTTCATGGCATGGATCTGCTTTACTGGCTGCAAAAGCATTCGGGGAATATCCAAAAGGTAATTTACTTTTTTTAAATTCTTATGATGAGGATCCAGAGAAATGTGAAAAGCAATTAGAAATTCTAAAAAGGAGTATACGGGACCTTGAGGACTGTCCACATGTCTTTGAAAAGACAATATTCATCTCTGAGGAAATACATAGGGCCACGAAAATTGCCTTGAGAAATTTGAATAAAGATTTTCCAAGTTTATGGATTTTAGATCCATGCCATCCTGATCAATTACCCTGGGAAATTGTCGAAAATATTGGATCTACAGTAGGCAAGCAATATAAAGAAGGGGTACCTGCTAAGAAGCCTGAACTAATAATCAATCTAATGACATCAATTATTCAGAGGAACATTAATAAGAAACCTGAAATTTTTAGTAATGCCATTGGTCTATCTGAAGATGAATGGAGACCTTTATACGAAAAATATGAAAAAAAATGGAGGGAACAGGGCATAGAAAAATGTACACGGCGTGTAATTCTTGATGTTTACGCAGAGAGACTATCGAATTTGTATAACAAACGTCCATTAATTGCGTTAGTCAATGCTGCAAAAGGTGGTGTTGTTTATACGATGTTGTTGGTAACTGATAGTGACGCCGGCTATTATACGATGATGAAAAAGATGAAAGAATGGGAAGAATACAAAATATATAGATGGAAGCCTGAAGCCACCCTATCATCTTTTAAAAGGGATAATCCAACACAGCAGGGTCTTGAGAAATGGTTAAATTAGATGAATTTTTTTAAATCCTCTTTAATATAGTAGTTTTTTCCCAAATCATTTAATTTTTTACAAACATCAATTCTAAATTTCCTCCAATCAACATTTGCTTTCTGAGAATGATAATTTAGTTTCCCAACTTTATAAAAATCAACAAAGTCAGAAGTCATTTCTATCAACTTTAATGTTTGTTTCGGCTCCCATACCGGCTCTAATGAGACATAGGTTCGAATTCCTTGATTATGTGCCCTCTTTAACGAATTTATCCTTTCATATGTTGAGGCCGCAAATGGTTCAATCTCTTCTCTTTGCTCTTCGTTAATGAAAACAAGAGTAACCCCATACTCACTCAATTCTGGTCTTTTTGTTAATAAATCAAAATCCCTTTCTGAACGTTTTCCCCCTTTTGTGAGTATTGTCACTTTTAAATTGTGATAATGCAAAGTATCGATGGCTTTACGGGTTAATTTCTCCTTAATATCGAGATGTTGATATGGGTCTGTTGTGAAGGAGAGAAGGATAGGGCGAGTTTCACCAACTCTCTCCAATTCTTTTGCATCGTGCCTAAATTTTTCGATTACATTATTTCTTACACTAGGTTGATGAAAACTCTCCCTATTTGTCCGAGTCGCGAGGGGAGCATAGCAATATGTGCAGCCGTGATCACAACCACGATAAAGATTAGCTGCCAGCTCTGCATATTCACGCGCGCGACCCTGTGGCTCATATATAATTGAGGTCCTTGGCCTCGCGTTCTTAGTGATTTGCAGGCACTTTTGCATTTTCACCAATCTCCTTCGTCATGAAAGAGTATGCATTGATAATATAAAGCTTTTTTGGATAAGGAGTGAAAGTACAAATCCTTTTTGAGATCCATTAGTTTTTCTGCCTTTTCTCTAGCTTTCATGTTATCCTACCTCATATTTACTTTCGGAAGTACTGCGGAAAGAAATTCTGATATGGACCCAGATACCATTTCCGATAACATACCTGGGTTTGTAATTCCCGGGCGAGAGGGACAACCGAGGGGCTCCATGAAAACAGTCGAGATAAAGATTACAGGAAGAGTCCAGGGGATCGGGATGCGGAACTGTATCCGGCACTTAGCCGGGAAGCTCAATATAAGGGGAGAGGTCATGAACCTCCCTGATGGTGCGGTCCGGATTGTCGCGACCCTGGATCCCATCCTCCTGGATAAGTTCATCTCGACGATCTATGGATGCCCGCGGGCACTCATCAAAGATATCGAGACTGCGGAGATTCAAACGAGATCATTCCGCGAATTTTCCATTCTCAAAACTGATGACTGAATTGTCAGGTACCCTGACATGGGCGGACTACATATTCTGTCTTTTTGAGGAGTGCGTCACAAAGAGCCAGAACCTGGTTATCGATGAGGTCCTGGCGGATGCTTTCCCTTATTCGACCAATCACGGTGTGGATGAGTTCATCAGAGAGGGTACACCTGGCAGGTCCGCATTCATATTCATCTTCGGGAATTCCTTCCCTGACAAGGATTGAGATCGGAATGTCGACCATTTCTGTCTTGAATGGATCGATCAGATCATTGACCAGTCCTCCCTTGCCCCTGTGCAGGAATCCGATATCAGGGTCAAGGTGGGCTCCAATCGCTGCCACACACGCGTTCCCGAAAAGGAGCCCGTACCCAAAAGAGAGCAGCGTGTTTACAACGTCTTGATGAGGACGGGGAGAGCGGCGCCGGAATCCCAGTTCATGGGGAAACGTCCGTGCAAGTATTTCATAATACATGTCCGTGACAAGACGGTGAATCCTGCGTACCTCCTCCACCCTGACAAGGAACTCAAGTTCTGCGAGACTCTTCTCCATTATCTCAAATTCTCCCTCGTAGAAGAGTGCTTCTCCAAGATCCTCTTCGAGTCGCTGCAGGGCACGAATGCGGGAATGCAGGCTCCCCTTTGTAATGGCCATTGCATATGAATGGGAGAATGCTTTCTGCTGAGCCTCCCTGACAAGATCATCATAATGAAAACCAAAAGGCTTTAAAATTCCCAGCGGTTCGCCATCAGCTTCAAAGAAGGAGACACACGCACCAGATGAAAGCAACCTTGATATCACCCCGCTGTGGACAAAATGCCCGCCCATCACGAGGAGATGCCGTATTTTCGTGAGAGGTATCTCCTCAACCTGACCATTTTTCTGTATTACAAGAGTCCGGGATGTCGCTTTCAGATGGGCTCCGAATCCGGATACCAGATACCATGGAACCGAAATGTCTTTGTGTTCCTCCATTTCCTCTCCACAACAGGGAATTTTTCTGCATTAGACTATCCCGGATTATGCTACATGAATGCATCGTTCCCCGTGTCACTCCAACCGCATGGCTTGTATGAGAAGCCCACCTATACGGTGTTCGACCGTGACAATCCTTGACAATATTTTTCGTCCGCCGGCACAATGTTCTATGCAAGCTGCGTCAGATCCGCAGGACGCCCCATTCCCGGTGTGCTGTAGAAAGGAACAGGCTGATTTGGTGGCAGAATGACGAACATTACAGAGATCAACAATGAACACAGGACAGGGTACCATGTTCTGGGATGAAAAGGTTGAGACTCTCCCGAAAAAAGACCTCGAGAGGCTCCAGTTAAAAAGACTGAAAAAAACCCTCCTTCAGGTCCAGAACGTGGAGTTTTACCGGCAGAAGTTGAAATCTGCCCGGGTAAAAACCCCGGATATTAAAACCCTCGACGACATCCAGAAGATCCCATTCACAAGGAAGCAGGATCTCCGCGATGGTTACCCGTTTGGATTCTTTGCAGTGCCTCTTCAGCAGGTGGTCCGTATTCATACCACTTCGGGGACCACGGGAAAACCAACTGTTGTGGGATACACCAGGAGTGACCTGGATGCCTGGGCTACCCTGATAGCCAGAAATATGACGATGGTGGGACTCACAGACAGGGATGTCTTCCAGAACATGGTGAATTACGGAATGTTCACGGGAGGTCTCGGGTTTCACTATGGCGCAGAAAAGATAGGTATGACCGTGATCCCGAGCGCCACCGGGAATACGAGGAGACAGATCGAGATGATTCAGGATTTCGGAGTTACTGCGATCCATTGCACCCCGAGTTATGCAATGCACCTCGCTGAGGTCGCCGAAGAAATGGATGCTCACATGGAATCACTGAGCACAGGCCTCTTTGGAGCCGAGCCGTGGTCAGGTTCGATGCGGGTAGAACTTGAGAAGAAACTGGGAGTCACGGCGTATGATTCCTATGGCATCTCTGAACTTTTTGGACCGGGTGTGGCATTTGAATGCCCTGAAAGGAACGGGCTGCACATATGGCATGACTGTTACCTTGTTGAGATCATCAATCCTGCAACCGGGGAGGTGCTTGGAGATGGAGAACGCGGCGAACTTGTGGTCACTCCGCTCGTGAAAGAGGCAATGCCACTCCTTCGCTACCGGACAGGTGATATCACCATGAGGTTTGAGGATGACTGCCTTTGCGGCCGGTCCAGGAAGGTCGCCCGTATTACGGGAAGGAGCGACGACATGCTTGTGATCAGGGGTATCAACGTCTTCCCATCACAGATCGAACATGTATTACTGAGAATCCCCGAAGTGGGAGACCAGTTCATGGTCTATGTTGACAGAATCAACCACCTGGACGAGATGACGATCGACGTGGAGATCAACCGCGATTACTTTTCAGGCGAATTGCAGGATCTGGCACGGATCCAGAAGAAAGTCGTAAAAGAACTCCGGGACACTCTTGAACTCCGCACCACCGTGAAACTGGTCGAGCCGGGATCACTTCCAAGGTTTGAGGGGAAGGCAAAACGGGTGATAGACCGCAGGGGGGAGATGTGATGGGGCCGTGGGATCCCCGCATCGAGGAGATGCCAAAGGAAGATCTCGAGAGACTGCAGTACAGACTCCTCAAGACGCGTATCTCCTATCTCTATAGCTTCAGCCCGTTCTACCACCACCGCATGGAGGAGACTCACGTCCATCCTGATGATATACGAAGCCTGGCCGATATCGGGAAACTTCCCTTCATGTACAAGCGGGATCTGCGTGATAACTACCCTGACAAGCTGTTTGTTGCGACGCAGGACGAACTGGTCAGGTACCATGTCTCTTCAGGGACTACCGGGAAACCTACTGTTGTCGGGTATACAGCAAGAGATATCGAAAATTGGACCGTGTCGCTCGCCCGGGGCCTGGTCTCGTGCGGCCTTGGACGTGGCGATGTGATGCAGGTGAGTTATGGCTATGGACTCTTTACCGGTGGCCTGGGCCTTCACTACGGGGCCGAGCGCATCGGGGCCACTGTGCTCCCCACGAGCGTTGGCAATACTGAGCGGCAGATCGAACTGATGCAGGATTTGAAGACCACTGCAATTGCCTGTACCCCTTCTTATCTCCTCCACATAGGTGAGGTCGCAGAAAAAATGGGGATAAGCATCAAGAAAGATACCCTGCTCAGAACCGGAATTCTCGGGGCTGAACCATGGTCCGAACAGATGAGGCAGAGGATCCAGGATTGGCTGGGAATCCGGGCATATG
Source organism: Methanolinea sp. UBA275 (assembly GCA_002506105.1). Classification (GTDB taxonomy): domain Archaea; phylum Halobacteriota; class Methanomicrobia; order Methanomicrobiales; family Methanospirillaceae; genus Methanolinea_A. The sequence continues at coordinate 7,180 of DAWU01000026.1, forward strand.
ACATTTATGGAACGAGTGAACTCTACGGACCTATGTTCTGTGAGTGTGCCGAACAGAAAGGATTCCATGTCTGGGGAGACCTTGCGTATGTGGAGATACTTGACCCTGATACACTCGAACCGCTCCCTGCAGGAGAACGCGGCGAGATGGTGATCACCATGCTGCAGAAGGAGGCGCTTCCTCTCGTACGGTACCGGATAGGGGATATCAGTAGTATCGACGATTCGGTATGTGCCTGCGGAAGGACACACCCCAGGGTTCAGCGGATTACCGGGAGGGTCGATGATATGCTCATCATCAGGGGTATCAACGTCTTCCCCTCGCAGATCGAGTATGCGTTGATGTCAATTCCCGAGGTGGGGCAGCACTTCCAGATCATTGTGGACCGGAAAGGTGCACTCGATGACATGCTGGTCCAGGTAGAAGTGAACAAGGATGCATTTTCTGACAAGATTACTGACCTGATGGGCATACGAAAGAAAGTGGAACACAAGCTCCGGAACATCCTCAACGTGGCAGTGGACGTGGAGCTGGTTGAACCGGGCTCACTCCCCAGGTTCGAGGGTAAAGCAAAGAGGGTAATTGACAGGAGGAAGATCTGATATGAAAAAGAACACATTCGTCATCAAGCAGATATCTGTATTCTCTGAAAACAAACCCGGTCGTCTTGCAGCAATTGCAAGGGCGCTCCAGGAAGAGAAGATCAATATCCTGGCTTTCTCCATTGCCGAGGCGGATGGTTTCGGCGTGGTACGGGCACTTGTGGACAAACCCCAGAAAGCGCATGAAAAACTGGGTGAACTCGGATTCAACGTCGCCTTTACCGATGTCATTGCTGTCCGTATGAAGGATGAACCGGGCGGACTCCATGATATAGCCAGAATGCTCGGGGAAGGAATGATCAATATTGAGTATGCATATGCCTATTCCGGAAAAGAGGGAGCGGTTCTCATACTCCGGGTGGACAACGTGGAATCGGCGATCACCGCAATAAAAAAGGGAGGGGGAACTCTGCTCGAGAGTTCCCTCTTCCAGTAAATTCTGATCCCCTATTTTTTCTCCCACCGGATAAGGTCAGAGACCCGGGACAGCGTGCTTCCCCTTCGAATTTCCTCCCTGACCCTCTCTTCGGTCTTCCTGACCTCAAGGGCACGGCGTGCGATCTCGAAGGCTCTCTCCCGGGGAATCACCACCACGCCGCTTGCATCGCCCACAATCCAGTCGCCGGGATGAACTGCCTGTCCGCCGCACCTGATCTCCGCATTGATCTCCCCGAAACCTTTGGGTTCACCGGCATTTGGAGTGATAGCGCGGGAAAATACCGGGAATCCCAGTGTGCGTATGTCATCCACATCCCTGGCTGAACCGTCAATTACCACACCAGAAAGCCCCCGTTCCATGGCACTCATGGTTGCAAGCTCCCCCCAGCATGCCACGTGAGTCGCCCCGTCATTATTGATCACGAGCACATCCCCGGGCTCAGCAACATCGATTGCTTCAACGGGTTTTGCCCAGTCTCCCGCAAAACCCTGGACCGTGACTGCTCTCCCCACCATCCTGACATCCCCACAGAGTGATGTGATCCCTTCCATTGCCCCCTTGCGGTGGATCGCATCAGATATGTTGGGGGTGGAGACTGTGCAGAGGATCTCCCGTATTTTCTGATCGGGGCTGGTCCGCTCCTCCCTGGGTAGTCCCGGAGAGTCGATTGCGTCCCTGATCTTCCGGGTTGATTCTGTGACTCCCGCCGACTTTGTGATGGCACTCCCCACGATCACAATGTCAGCCCCGCTGACAACTGCCTGAGGGGCTGTTATGGCATCAAGACCTCCTGCGACGGCGACTGGAATCGCCACTGATCCCTTCAGTGATCGCATCATCGTAAGCGAGCTCTTCCCGAGCATCTGCTGGTCGATTCCTACATGGCCATTGATAATATGGACACCAAGCGCCTCAAGCTCGATTGCTCTCCTGCATGGATCCGGGACATTAATCAGGTCACCCATAAGCCGCACGCCATAAAGGCCTGCAGCCCGGACCGCTTCAGAAATGACAGTGTCATCCGCATCCGCAAGGATGCAGACCACCGATGCTCCCGCTTTTGCTGCCATCTCAACCTCAAGGGTCCCGGTATCGGCAATCTTCATGTCCGCCACAATCTCGTGCCCGGGGAAAAGAGCCCGGAGACGCCTGACCGCCTCCATTCCCTCGCTCTTTATCAGGGGAGTCCCTGCTTCGATCCAGTCTGCCCCTCCCTCCACCGCTTCGCGGGCAATCTGGACAGCCCGGTCGAGTTCCGTGATGTCGAGGGCAACCTGGAGGACTGGTCGTTTCATGCGTGATAGTTGGTATGTCATGATTGAAATTGTTGCTGACCGGGGGGTTCTATTGGCCCTCCTTTAGTGGATGCCTTATACCTTTGATGCGGGGAAATATCCCTATTGCATCACTATAATACCTGTAATTTACTGATCGGATTTCATACCAGGGCTGATTGCATTTTCTTTGAATACTGTAGGATCATCAATCCACGTGATGCCATCGACATGGCTGATGAATGAAGCAGAAAAAAAAGGGAAATTCGGAGCGCGGTGTTATTTCTCAACCGGGAGACCTGCATCCTGCCATGCCGAGATGCCACCCCGGATATGTGTGACATCGGAAAATCCGAGGTCTCGCATGAGGTTTTCATTGTCCTGGATCCGCGTGTTCCCTGTGCGCAGTATACAACGTATTTCTTATCCCTGTCAAGATTTGAGATGATATTCCTGAAATCAGGAGAGAAGAAATTTTCGTTTGCTGATCCCCTGATATGACCCCGGGCATACTCCTCCGGTGTCCGGACGTCAAGGATAATACAGGTATCCCGGTCCGCTCCTTCAAGAATTTTCCTGGCATTGTTCAGGACCAAGTTCGCGATAAGGCTCAGATTGATTCATGCTATCCTCCCGGGAATGGTGATGATACAGGGAATCTCAACCCTGTTCCCCCTGTGTATCTCAACCCCGGATTGATTTAATGGTCCTGTGTGAACTTTTCGTTGAAGACCACCAGATCAAGGTCTTTTTTCTTCTGGATAGTAAGATCTGCGGGATACCCTGCCGGGATGAGCGATACAAGAGTGTAGTCATCGGGGACCTCAAGGAGTTTCCTGACAGTGTCTGCATACTCCTTCTTCTCTCCAGCCACCCAGCAACTGCCGACACCGTATGCCAGGAATGCAAGGATTATCGTCTCGGTTGCTGCACAACAGTCTTCCAGATAGTATTTTGCCTTCCGCTCCCCGAACACCGCAACGCAGAGTGAGGCATCAGCGATGAATTTACCGTGATCTGTCAGGCCGCCAATCTTTTTAAGGAGTTCACGGTCACGAATCACACCAAAAAGCCATGGCTGCAGGTTCATCGCGGTGGGGGCATGTCTGGCACACTCAAGGACATCCCTGAGAACGTTCTCGTCAACAGCATCCGGTTTATATTTGCGAACACTGTGCCGGGACTTGATCGTAGTGGTGACAATATTCATGGAGATCGCATTGCTGCCCGAGAAAAAAAAGATGTCTTTCCATTATGCCCTCATCCTGATTGGATCAGGACCGCCTTCCTGCCATGACCGTGAGTGAGAACGCGGTAATAACCGATGCGATACCCAGGAGTGCGTCAAACCCGGGAACCGTAGTGGGTAGCATGGTTGTTTCCCTGGGGATTACGGTCTCCTGTGTGGTGATTGGGATTGTCTGGATAGTTGTGAGAGGAGGGATGGTGGCAGTATCAGAGGAGATTGGAGTGAGTGTGGAAGGGAGATTGGTTGTGGGTCGCTGTGTCGGGGTTGTCGGGGTGATGAGAGGGTTGTCTTTTTGCAGGAGGAACGTTACCTCTTCGCTGATAGCCTTCCCTTTTGAGGGATTGTTGTCCGAGAGATCATTCGCGTCGCACCGCGCAAATACAGTATAGGTACCTGCAGGGTATTGAGAAAGGCCGGTTGGCCAGACTGGTCCGGTCTCGAAAGGAACAGAAGGGATAGAGATATCTTCAAGGCTGTATCCTCCGAGAGATGAGAACTGAATTTCCCCGGGCCCTGTCAGCCTTACAATTACGGGAGCTCCGGATACACTCCCCCGGAGCGCCATTTCCCAGAGGTTCGTGTCGATACGAAAACCCACGGTATCCCCCTTGGGAACCCATATAGCCCCGGATCCTATCACAAAGTCCGAGGAATAGTCCACAACCCGGATCTCAAGGGTTGGTTCCTTGATGTAGAACGCGATGGAATTTCCCGGAAGCAGGAACCAGGGCCCGGTCTTACCCGAAAAAGACGCAGGGGAGGCATAAAAAGCCGCCGGATCTCCTACTGTGACCTGGGCGGCCGGACTGCTGGTGACCGATCCCCCGGGCCCGTACCATACGAGGGACGATCCGGGCACCGCACCACTTGCCGTGATATCGAGATTTTCCTCTCCGATAAATACGGTGGCGCCTGCGGGAATGGTGTTGAGTCCGGCAGTTGAGGGAGCTGCAAGAATAAGGAGGCTTAGTATGCTGAGAAATGCGGCGATCCATCCTCGTGTTCCGAATGAGATCTTCATACACAGGAGAGCACGATGTGAATTATAAACCTTCTCCCGGCGGTGAAAAAAGGGAACATTCCTTCTGATTCAATGGAAGATGCCTATTGTTGCACTCCACATGTTTGACAGTCCCAGGGTGACCAGCACAACAGGATCAATTCCCAGCACCGGGAAAATGACCATGAAATAGAGTATGGTACCGAGCGTGCTGCCCACATTCGCAAGGGCGGCAACCAGCACTACCCGGAACAGCGGGACCTTCATCATGTCCGTAATACTTTCTGCCTGGAATATTGCACGGAAATCGGAAGGCGCCGGTTTTCGTATCTTCGCTTCGACAATGGCCGAAAACCATCCTGCAGCAATCAGCGGGTTTAATGCAGTGAACCACGAGACGGCAAGGCCGGTAAGAGCGGAGAGCGGGTGGCCCCGGGCTGCAAGGGTGAATACCGCGGTCAGTACACCATGGACGAGCACCCAGTACACGAGGGCCATGATCAATACCTCAAACCCGACACCAGAGAACGCGAGGGCAACGAGGAGGAATACGAAAAGGGCTGTCACTGCCACACCGAAGATCAGGCCCCAGGGCAATGATTTCACATCGGCAGTCAGCGATTGTAGAGGGGGAATGGTACCTGGTGATTCCACATACCGTTCCACTCCCTTCACATGCCCTGCACCCAGGACCGCAAGTACCCTTTCATGCGTTGTGGTAAGGTCCACGATGTTCCGGGCAAGGTAGGCGTCACGCTCATCGATAAGGGCCTTTGCACCATTCGGAGAAAATTTTCGGAACTCCTCCATCGCCAGGGCAATCATGTCCTGCTTCTTGAGCTCCTCGACGTCGATTTCTGCATCATCGATGCCAACAACTGATACCCCCAGTGCATAGATCATCCTTATTTTTTCAAGAATCGAGAGGGAATTCCAGAACCGCCGCAGGGTGATATTGATGTCCCGGTCGATGAGCGCAACCGGAGTATTGCGTGCTTCCGCTTCAGCGATTGCTGCCTTCATCTCTGCACCGGGTTCCACACCGAGGTCAAGTCCGATGCGCCTCTGAAGATATGCAAGTATCCACTGCACCAGTACCTGCGTGAAGTTCTTTGCCTCAAGAACATCCTTTACCGAGGGATCTTTCGCCTGATTCCTGATCGCGGCATAACGGCCTGGATCAAGTTCCACCGCGATAACATCAGGCTGGAATTCGGCAATTGCTTCACGGACTTCCTCGATACTCTTCTGAGAGACGTGGGCGGTTCCCACGATCCGGAGCGTTCCGGTCATAGAACCGTCACCCCATCACTGTCAATGATGAGTCTCCCTTTCACCTTGGGAAGCGGTGAAATGAGCACTTTCCGTATCTTCTCCTCTTCCTCATCCTCTGCTACCTTACGGGATACGAGGTCACCTGCGAGTGAAAGAGCCTCTTTTCTGCCAATGGATCCACCAAGGCCCCTGCACGGGAAGACGAGGAGTGTCTCCCCGTCAAGCATAAATGGGTAGGTACGGCAGATCCAGGGCCTTGATTCATACACTATGCAGGATCCATTCCTGAAAAACCGGCATTCTCCCTGAACCCGGCGAATCGCCCAGCCCAGAGTGAGGTTGGTCCCGTCAGCAAGCGCGATACTTTCGGGATATGGTTCTGCAATTTCATCACGCGCAAGGAGACATGTCTCCGATAGGCATCGGATCTCGGAGGGAGAGACCATTACAAGGTTATTGTCATCGGGAAAGCCCCTGCAGCAATCTCCACACAGGGTACAGGAGAACCCAATGCCTCGTATTCGCTCAGCAATTCGTTCAACAAGACCGGATGGCTCCCCTTCGCTCACGGTCTGTGCTCCCTGCAGATGGCATCAAAATTTTCATAGACTTTTCTCCCATCCACAGTATGGCTGACCTCCGGATGCCATTGCAACCCGAAGATATTCTTGTCCTTGTGGGCAATGGCTTCATGAGGGCACACAGCAGATCTGGCAAGCAGCCGAAAGTCAGGCGGCACTATGGCCACTTCGTCTGCATGAGAAGCCCATACACTGATGGTCCCGGGATATCCGGATAGGATCGCTCCCTCCTCAACAACTTCCACATCCACCGGGCCGTAACCACCTGTTTTTCCCTGGCGCACACTACCCCCGTATTCCATTGCGATGATATGAAGCCCGAGGCAGATACCCAGGACCGGGAGATCCAGCGTGAGGTAACGGGATGAGTTCCCGCTCCTTCCGATATCGGGTCCCCCTCCAATCACAATCCCCCTGCATGATCCTGCAATCTCGTCCGGAGAGGTGCTGTTTGGGATTAACTTCGCATCAATATCGAGATCCCGGAACATGCGCAGGATAAGGTGGTTGAACTGCCCGTAATTATTGACGATGTAAATGGGGAGCATGTTCCTCACATTATTGGCGTTTTTTCCATTTAATGACTCTTTCACAATGAAGGCCCTGGTTGTCCCATCGGGAATCCTGTTGATCTGCCCCCCAATGAGGCTTTCTTATGAGTAGGACCTGACTGTCTCGAAGATGCAGTTCCTGATGGCAGAAGGTGTATGACCCATGATATATGCCATGAACATTGCTCCGCCTGCTCCCATACCCTCCTTGACCTCACCGATGCAATACCTCGCAAGGCCAGCGTGCCCCAGGTCGCCGAACTCAGGGTCAACATATACGACCGGAACTCCAATACTTTCTGCAATCTCTGCGAAATTCGCTGAGGGATCATCGCGGACATACACTGTTGTTGCAACCATCGGTACCCGGAAACCCATCCCCTTCACAACCGCAGCAACGGCAAGCATCTGGGTTCCTCCCGCGAGCACCAGCCTGTGGGAAAATGTGCTGACAATCCCAGCGCACACTGGCATCATGGGATCTCCAGTACACCTGAGTATGTCGAGAGGAGAAGCCACCTCTGCACCCTTCTTTTCTATCCTCCGGGAAACGGCCTGCCACACTGCATCTTTCAGGTGCACTGGATTCTCCACATAACTGGAACTGACCCTGGCCGGGTATCCCAGTGCCCGCAGGACGCAGAGGGCTGTGGTGGTACCGCCCGGCACGCATTCACCCACAACCAGCAGGTCGCATGACTGTAAGAGCGCCCGCCCAAGCCACCGCCCGGCTTCGTACATCTCATTCGCACGTGGGACCGCATCTGTGACCCTGGGATCATTTCCAGGATCGCCATATATATCGAGGCATGGAATCGTAGGCCGGTGGGAAAGGCCGGCATTGATAAACATGGGTGTAATCCCGCACAGCTGCATCATGGCCCTTGTAATGGATGCGGGAGTAGGGCATCCTGTTGGTGTATCGGACCTTACTGGCATACTGGTAATAGCGCCGTGTGCGACAAGCTCGGCATCCAGGATCGGGGTAAACAGGGTTTTTTCAGGGGTTGGGCCTGCACCGGAGATCCCAGGTACGCGGGAGATGAGTGTGTTTGCAAGGATGCTGCAGAACAGCGGTTTTTTTGAATCGCACGGGGATTCCTGGGAGAGGAAGGGCATATGGAGTGTCACCTTACCAATCGTATTTGCAAGTCCATCAACCTAGCGCCCCTTCTCAAGAAGCAATCCTGATAATCATAGAAGAGAGACCAGTGAGTACAAAGGACCACATATACATGTTTGAGGTTGCTGAGCGCCTGCAGGAGAAAGGCGCGGGAATGGATGAGATACTCGGGGCCGCCATGGAGCTGTATGTTCCTCATGGTGTCCCGGAAAGGGAGGCGAAAGATTCCATCAGGCAGATGATTGAGAAATATATGAATGATCCCAACATTTCTTCTCTTCTTCTTGGTGCAATACTGCTCGAAGACGAACTCTACTGGAAGCGGATCAATTCCGAGATAAAGGACGACCCGGTATTCCTCCTTTCGGACGAGATCATCGGGATGGCAATTGCCGAATGCATCGGTGGAACCTATGCCCGTTTCGAGTTCACTCGCTATGACCAGAAGAAGCCAGGAATACTCGGATCACTCGGCCCATTCCTCGACGATGCAGTCGCCGGACTCATTGCAGGGTGCACCTCAAGGTTCTACAGCGAATGTCACTGACATCCATCATTGCCCTGCTCCAGTTCACCACCATCCTCCCCCTGGGAAGGATTCGCGAATTCGGTGATTTTGCCAGGCATTCATGGATTTACCCGATCGCAGGATACGTGATTGGAGGGATGTGTGCCTGCATTGTGTATTTCGTAGGCCAGCCCCTCGTAGCCGCAGCCCTCGCGATCGGTGTGCTGTTCCTTATTTCGGGCTGCAACCACCTTGACGGCCTGATGGATTTTGGGGATGGTCTGATGGCACATGGTGACATGGAGAGGCGGATCAGGGCCCTGACTGACAGGCAGATCGGGACCGGCGGCCTTGCACTCGCACTCTCAATTACCCTTATTGCATTCTCATCCCTCGCAGCTTCATCCTGCCTCATCTGCGCACTTGTCATCGCAGAGGTAGGGGCAAAATTCTCTATGGCATTTCTTTCAACGTTCGGAAAACCCTTTCACGAGGGTCTGCATGCATCCATACAGGGACATTCGAAGCCATACTTCCCCCTCCTTGCCGCTCTCCTCTGCCTCCCGCTTCTTCTCCTTCCAGTACCGCGTATCGCCCTTGCAGCAGGAGCAATCGTCACAGTCGCCTGTCCCATTGCTCTCCTGTATATTTCAAAACGGCTTTTCGGAGGAGTGAACGGGGATGTAGTGGGTGCCTGCAATGAGATCACACGGTCTCTCATTCTTGCGGCACTCTGCCTTGCATAACCAGATGCGCACTTTTTTCACATTCAGGGCGCAGTGTACTGCATGGTCAAGGAGAATACAATACATATGAAGGGCGGGGTGATCACAGAGAGGGACCCTGAATTCTGCACCATCCGGACACGGATACCTGCGGGGGTTATCACGAGTGATATGCTCCGGGGAATCGCCGGTATTGCCGAGAAATACCAGGCACCATATGTCCACATCACAACACGGCAAACCCTCGAGCTGCCACATATTCACCATGGTTACCTTGATGAAATATCCCGTGATCTTTCAGAAACCGGGACACCCGTGGGTTCGGAACGGGACGAAATAGTAAATATCACCTCATGCCCCGGAATAGAGCGCTGTGTTTTTGCAAATATCGACTCTTTATCCCTTGCTAATGAGATCGACCGCCGCCTTTTCGGGAAAGAGATGCCTGTCAAGATCCGCATCGCGATTTCTGCATGTCCCAATGGATGCACAAGCCCTATGCTCAACGAGATCGGGATCATTGGCAGAATCCAGCCTATCAGGACACCGGGGGTCTGCACCGGATGCGGAACATGCGTCGAATACTGCAAGGAAGGGGCAATATCTATTAAAAAGGGTATTTCCGTGTTGGATCCATTGAAGTGCGTCCAGTGCGGAACATGCGTCAGATCGTGCCCTTTTGAACTTATCAAGTCCTCAGGGGAGCATTATCTCATTGTGGTGGGAGGCAGGCGGGGAAGGCATCCCAGGATCGGAAAAGAACTCATCATCGTAAACTCTCATGAAGCGGTGATTGATGTGGTTGAGAAGATAATCCAGTGGGTCTACAGGAGAGCCTGGAGTGGCAGGCTCCTCTCTGAGCAGCTTGACGATCTCCAGTTCGGAAAATTTAAAGAGGATATTGGGGACCAGATCCCAGTTTCGTCAATAATACAAGATGGAATGTAAAATCAGAGCCTGTACCGGGGTTTGAATCCCTGGTTCTCCTGATCTGCACATTCAATGGCATTCCCATCGCGAATCATCTGGTTGAACTGCAGCGCGGCATTCATCAGGGCTTCATCGGCTGCAGCCCCCCTTTTCACGTCATTGAGCACCTGTTCCTGGGGAGTGGGATACACACGGGGCCCGACTCTTACACCCTTGCAGTACTCGCAAAATGCACAATGGCGATATGCAGACACTTCTCCGTCTGCACAATCCACCATGGCGCGGTTCCCCCCAGCATCCTTGGAAAGTGGCAGAGTCTTCATGATTCCGAGAGGTGCATTATACCCCCATTGATATGATTCTGTCGGTAATACCCTCATTTTTCGTAAAATTAGCCCAGAATACCGTCAATCGAAACGATTAATAAGGATCCCTTTCCAATAATTTATACTCGTATAAATGGGCTGAACTCTGACAGGCTCATTTTTATCGGAGGAATTATATGGCAGCTGAAAAGCCTCACATGAACCTGGCGGTCATCGGACACATCGACCATGGAAAGTCAACCACGGTCGGTAGGCTTATGTTCGAGACCGGGACTGTTCCCGCACATATCATTGAGGGATACCGTAAAGAGGCCGAGTCAAAAGGCAAGGCCACATTCGAGTTCGCCTGGGTTATGGACAACCTGAAAGAAGAGCGCGAGAGGGGTATCACAATCGACATCGCCCACAAGCGTTTCGACACCCCCAAGTTTTACTTCACCGTCGTAGATTGTCCCGGACACAGGGATTTCGTGAAGAACATGATCACCGGTGCTTCGCAGGCAGATGCAGCAATCCTTGTCGTCGCTGCACCCGATGGTGTCATGGAGCAGACCAAGGAGCATGTCTTCCTTGCCAGGACACTCGGCATCGGGCAGCTTATCATTGCCATCAACAAGATGGACGCTGCGAAGTACGACCAGAAGAGATTCGAAGAAGTCAAGAAGGATCTCTCCGCACTGATGCAGATGGTTGGGTACAAGCCTTCCGAGACCCTCTTCATCCCCATCAGCTCTCTCCAGGGTGCAAATATCAAAGAGAAGAGCAAAGATACCCCCTGGTATACAGGCCCTACTCTTCTGGAGTCCCTTGATACTCTGAAAGAACCAGAGAAACCCGTTGACAAGCCCCTGCGTTTACCTATCCAGGACGTGTACAGCATCAGCGGTATCGGGACCGTTCCTGTAGGCCGTGTGGAGACCGGTGTCATGAAGAAAGGCATGAAAGTCTCCTTCATGCCGGCCAATAAAGAGGGCGAGATCAAGTCCATCGAGATGCACCACGAAGAGATCCCGCAGGCTCTACCCGGCGATAATGTTGGCTTTAACGTTCGTGGTATCGCCAAGGGCGACCTGCGCCGTGGAGATGTCTGCGGCCCGTCCGATGCCCCACCGACTGTTGCAGACGAATTCACTGCCCAGATCGTGGTGCTTCAGCACCCCAGCGCCATCACCGTGGGATACACCCCGGTATTCCACTGCCATACCACACAGACCGCCTGCACCTTCACAGAGCTCGTAAAGAAGCTCGATCCCAGGACCGGCCAGACCAAAGAGGAGAATCCGACCTTCATCAAGACCGGGGATGCAGCAATTATCAAAATCAAACCCACAAAACCCATGGTCATTGAAAATGTGAAGGAGCTCCCCCAGCTTGGAAGGTTTGCCATCAGGGACATGGGATCGACCATTGCAGCCGGCATGTGCATTGCAATTACCCCGAAACAAATGCGGTGAGACCCGCATCCAGTTATTTTTTGGTGATCATCCATGCAAAAAGCCAGAATACGCCTCACAGGGACAGATTTTAAGAAGGTGGAGATGGTCTGCGAACGAATCCGCGAGATCGCGGAGCGCACGGGCGTGAATCTGGCTGGACCGATTCCGCTGCCTACCAAGCGCCTTGTTGTTCCAATCAGGAAGAGCACTGATGGAGAAGGCACTGCTACCTGGGACCGGTGGCAGATGCGTGTACACAAGAGACTTATTGATATTGACGCAGATGAGCGGGCACTCCGCCAGCTGATGCGCACCCAGGTTCCCAAAGACATCGGCATAGAAATCGTACTGGAAAGTTGAGGGAGCGGTTTGACCGCAACCGGTATTATTCAGAGAATCCGGCCCATCTTTTCTTTCGAGGGACTTTTTTTTCTTATTGTGGTATGCGGGTTTTTCCTGCGTTTCTTTGCTCTTGATCTCAAGCTCCTCCACCATGATGAGGCCATTCATGCCTGGTTTGCCTGCGAGCTTCTGATAAAAGGAGTGTATGCATATGATCCGATGTACCATGGTCCTCTCCTCTACTATCTCACAGCCGGGATGTTCGCTCTCCTCGGGCAGTCTGATCTGGTTGCCCGCCTCCTTCCCGCACTCTTCGGGGCACTGATAATTCCCCTTGTCTACGCAATCCACCGTCTCGGCTACCTGGACAGGAAACAGACCCTTATTGCGGGCCTTTTCATTGCCATCTCCCCTGACCTCGTATACTTCTCGCGTTTCCTGCGCCATGACATCTTCCAGGTCTTTTTCACGGTGCTGATCCTTGTTGCATTGCTCGCATATCTTGAACGGGGAAAACTCATCTATGCACTCATCGCCGGGCTGGCAACCGGGGGAGGGATGTGTCTCAAGGAGGATATGCCCCTCTTCCTGGTGCTGATCCTGATGTTCGGCATCTTCCTCCTCTGGAAGCAGTATATTCCATTCCCACGAACCTGGAAGCGGGATATTCTTCTCGGGATTCTCATTGCCGTGGGCATCATGGCTATCTTTTACTCATCCTTCGGATTCCATCCCGAGATCCTGGAGACGGGAGTATTCAAAGCCTATACACACTGGGCTTCCATGCATGGCATGTGCCGTATCTGCGGACCCTGGTTCTTCTACATCCTGCTCTTCCTCCTCTATGAGATCCCAATCTTTTGCCTGGCACTCTTCGGGATACTCCAGTTCGCTGACCGCCACAATCCGCTTCCCGGCTGGATCGCACGAGCGAATACCTGGATTCATACCAGAAAGGGGCAGTCGGATGGGGCCGAAGGAGCGTCAAAGGTATGGGGAAACCACCTGGCACCGGTTCCATGGGACAAAAAGGAACTCTTTTTCCTCTTCTGCGTCCTCTGGTTCCTGGCCACGCTGGCCGCATATGCCTATATTGGGGAGAAAGTGCCGTGGCTCATCGTCCACCAGCTTGTACCCGCAATATTCATCGCGGTCTACCTGATGAGCAGAAAGAAGACCGTCTTTGCCCTTGCCGGGTGCGTGTTTCTGATCCTGATGACCTGGCATGTGGCATTCATCCCGGCCGATGTGAACGAACCTATTGTGCAGGTGCAGAACTCGGAGGACATGCGAAAGGTTATGGCGCTCATCGATGCATCTGACTCAGTGGTTATCGCATCTGAAAATTACTGGCCTCTTCCATGGTATTATTACGGGGATATATGGAATGAGAAGATGCATTTCTATGGAAAGCGTATTGATGAGGGGGCCATATTCCAGGTCAATCCCGACATGGTCATCACCCATGACCAGTCCAGTTTCGTATCGCTCCAGGGTTACGACAAGAAGACCTACAAACTCTCCTACTGGTTCTCAATCTACGATAACGAAAACCGAATTCCGGAATACTATGTGAAACGGGACGGCAAGATGGGAAGCATCAACATTGATATCTTTACAAGACCGGGGCTCTATGATAAAGCGGGATTGACCTCACCCGTTGCCATCGTCTGAAAGAGAATTTTTTTGTGGGTAAAGTATCATTATTACTCCCCATCTCGCAGAAGAGTCAGGACGAGAATTTGAAGAAGAATGCATCACGAAAATTAAGGTAAAAAAATTACAGGTTCTGGATTTCACATATGATGTGCGATTGACCCCGCTGCCCCCGAAGGACGCCCCGGCGGCGGTTCAAATTCTTTTTACTTTTTCCAATTAGAGCGAAAAAATCATCTTAAATTCCCAAAAAATGCAATATTCTAAACCTAAATCACTGGCATTACTTACACGATTTACAAAAATTTTGGGGGCTAGATTGCTACTATACCCTTTTTCCTTACGAATACCCACTGCTGCCAGGATTTTCAACATTATCGTTAACAGATTCCCGGCAGAATGCACAATGAGTCTCCGGGAGTACACGCTTTTTCAGATGAAAAGAGGGAGGAGTGACTCTGCCAGGAAGATATCTCCTTCTGCATCAACGTGTCCGATCCGAAAACACAACGTACCGGATATCGCATGAAACTTCTATGTGAAAAGGAGTCGGTTGAAGAGGATTATCCAAGTTCATCCCATTTCCGGCGCTTGCGGAAGAAATAGACCCCAATTATCCCAACCACAATAAGGACTATCACGACGAGTGCAATCAGGACTCCACCAGAGAAGAGTCCTGCAAACGGGTTTCCGATCGACGCAAAAGGACTCGCATCCAGGGATGTCTTCAGGTCACGCGCCTGGGTCAGGGCTTCATCGGCCTTGAGCTTTGCTTCTTCGGCTTTTGCTCTCGCATCATCTAATTTTTTCTCTGAGAGCAAGTCTTTTGCTTCACTCACAAGATCAGCCGCGTAATCATGCTGAAGGATGAGGGTGGTCACTCTCGGATCAGAAGTCATGCTCCTGTTCACCTTGAAATCGGTGATCAATGCATTCACTTCGGTCATCGATCCATCGACATCATTGATGGTCTTCTGTATTCCAAGTTCGCTGGCCAGTGTTTCCGCAGAGGATAGGGCGGTATTTGCAGTGGTAACGAATTGCGAGATTTTTGTGATATCAGAAGTCTTTTCAGCATTCTGGATAGCACTGCTCGCATCGTTATATTTTTGCTGGAGTGCCGATACATCGATTCCAGATACTGCGAGCTGGTCTATCTGACCCTGCAACGCGGATAGCTTGTTCTTTGACTCGCTGATGGACCCCTGGATTTGTGCAGGGTTGACCACCAACTTTTTCCTTGACACTTCCGAACTGGCAATCTTTGCACCCGCAGCATTGAGCTCCCTCACTGCAAACACAATTTTCTCTTCAGAGTTGGCCACTGTTGGAGCAACTGCCTCCAATGTGACCTTCATCGAAAGCTCGGCCTTTTTGTAAGAAAGTTCGAATCCATGGATATTGAAATTCTGGCCCACCTGAGTCACAGTGGGATTCTCAATTCCATCCTGGACTCTCGCATAGGTCCAGGTAGGATTGCTCATCTCAGTAAAAAGCTGAAGAGTGTTCTCATCATCAAAGGTGTATCCCCCAGTGGAGGGAAAATTAATGACAAAGGTGGATCTGACTTGCGTCTGACCTGAAATCAAATCCGATGAGGGCGATATAGCAATATTTCCGACAGTAAATGCTGCAACACCCTGTATAATAAAAAGGCATACCAGGGCAAGCACAAGAAAACACTTGGAATACCTGTTCATGATGGATCACTCAAACAATGGTTCAATCTCCTCTTCAAACGAGAGGGGTTTTTTCTCCTCAATCTTCGAGGCATCATCCCTGGTAGTGCGGGCAATCTCCATAAGTTCCTTGATCCGGGGCGCATTTCCAACCGTTGCCAGGACCACCACTGCAGCCACGAAATTGCTGTTGACGGGATAATCTCCTCCTCTGACCTCGACGCCGGCGATATTTTCCTCTACCCAGCTTTTTGCCTTCTCGATACCTTTCCTGTCAAGTTCATCAGGTGGACCGGCGACCAGGACAAGGGCACGTTCCGTCGTGCTGAAATCACACGGGAGTGTAAGCCGCCCGAGCATGGCTCTCCGGACAAGGGAAATGACTTTGGCTGTCCTGTCCTCGCCCAGCAGCACCTCCTCCGTTGCCTCTTTCTTCCGGATTGTCCCCTTAATATCTTTGATTAACCCAGTCACTGACTTTTTCTTGTTCTTTGTAATCACTTCAGTGATTGCATACCCGACAGAAGTGATCCCCCCTCCCCGGAGAGTATTGATGATCTCGCTCGAATCAACCACCATCTCGCCGACCCCGGCCGAGCTCACCTCTCCTGCCCGGAACAACACACCGAACCGGCGGACTATCTCGTCATTTAAGCGTGAGAAGGCGGTTTTGATGCTTTCCCCCTCGTTCTTCCATGCACTGTTGTCGAAAATGAAGGTGTTATCTGCCTCTTTTACAAGGGTCGCAAGACTTCTGGCAGCATTATATGAATAGAGACGCCCTTCTTCCGGGGCGGGCAGTATGCCAAGCACATAGACAGGTTCACGGTAGATCTTCTTCAGGGCACGGGCCAGGACTGGTGTTCCTCCGGAACCGGTGCCCCCTCCAAGTCCGGCAACGATCATGAACGCGTCCACATCGTGGGTTCCCCTGGAGTCTATTGCGCTTATGATGCTGTCAGTCTCGTCAAATGTGATCTTGGCTCCGGACGCATTGTCAGTCCCAACCCCGTGACCTTTCACCACGGTCTGGCCAATGAGAAGGCGGTCTTTCATTTCGATATGCTTGAGGCCCATGAGATCAGTTCGGGCAGTGTTGACTGCAATGCCCCTGAAACTGCGCCGCCCGAGCTTCTTGTCCTGTTCAAGGAACATATCCACAATTTTCCCACCTGCCTGACCGAATCCAATGAAGAAAATCCTCATATTATTGCCCCACCAGCCCACAAATTACGCAAGATGCGTTTATTTCCTCGTATATTATGGTTTCTTGCAGGAGTTCAAATACTTTCCTTCTGTCAAATTCCCTTAAAACTTGATATAACCGCGAAATTTTGAATCCGGAGCCTTTTTCATCCCGTTTTCCCAATGTATTGTGAGTATTCCACATGAGGATCTGCATCATAGGTGGAGGCCTGACCGGCCTGACCGCAGCGTATCACCTGGGAAACGACCATGAGGTCGATGTATATGAAAAACGCCGCTCCCTCGGGGGTTGCCTTTCATCCTATGAAATCGGGGACTATCACATAGAGGAATTCTACCATCACTGCTTTGCATGGGATACCCGTCTCATTTCTCTCATGGAATCGCTTCACATTTCAGACCGGCTCGAATGGCTGAAAGGGACCACCGGGTATTTCGCGGGAGGAACCGTATACCCTCTCAATACTCCCGGAGAGATTCTCAAATACCCTCTCCTCACCTTCCCTGATAAGATGAGACTTGGTCTCCTGACCCTTCAGTCCAGGAAGATGGATGTTGAATCGCTCGATCATATCACCGCCAGGGACTTTATAGTCAGAAGGATAGGAGAGCGTGCATACAATTCATTCTTCGAGCCCCTGCTTGTCAGTAAGTTCGGGGATTCGAGGAATGATATCTCAGCGGCCTGGCTGATCAGCCGCATCGGAATACGCTCGAACCGGGGAATCTCTGGAGAGAGCCTTGGATACCTTAAGGGAGGTTTCCATATGCTCGTTGATGCACTCTCCACACACGTAGGCAGGCAGTGTATCATCCGGCTTCATGATCCTGTAACCTCAATCACCCGGGAACATGGCAAATGGAACGTACACGGGAAGCTGTATGATACGGTCATCTCCACAATACCTCCCAACCTCCTTGCAGGGTCCGGACTTCCGGAAAGCCTTTCTATTCCTTACCAGGGAGCTGCCTGCATGCTCCTGTCCCTCGATCAGGATGTGACATCGGGTACCTACTGGCTTAACATGAGAGAGAGAGCCCCGTATGGTGCGGTCATCAGCCATACAAACTTTGTCCCTGTCGAACGGTACGGGGAGCGCCTTGTATACCTTGCCTCCTACTTCCAGGGAACTGTCCCCGTAGGCCTCGATCACCGGATGATAGACGATTTCTGTCAAAGGTTCCATGTAGATTCCGCTGCTATCCGGTGGCACAGGATGGCTGTCGATCCGTATGCCGGCCCACTGTATACGGTCAATTTCCGGAAAAAGATCCTCCCTTACGAAAAAAACGGCCTGTATCTTGCGGGAATGTTCTCATTCCCCAACTACCCCGAGAGGAGCATGAATGGTGCTGTCGTTGCAGGGGAAGAGGTAGCTGACCTGGTCTCCAGGGGGGTATCAGGCTGAACATGCAAAGCCCGGTCCTTTCAGCGGTTATCCCCGTGTATAATGACAGGGAGAGCCTTGAAGCGGCAATACCCTCGTCTTTGGAAATCCTTGAAACAATCGATCCGGAATTTGAACTCATCATTGCCGAAGACGGAAGCACGGACGGATCCGCGAATCTGGTGAAAGGATGGGAAACCCGTGATCCAAGAGTGAGGCTCCTCCACAGTGATGTCCGACTTGGCCGTGGACGGGCCCTTACGCGGGCTTTCCACTCAGCCAAGGGAGGTATTGTCTGCTATTTTGATGTGGACATGGCCACAGACATTTCCCACCTCCCGGAACTGATCGGGGCTATAAGGGATGGATTCGATATTGCAACAGGATCACGGCTTCTCCCGGAAAGCAGGATTGTCAGGAGCGGGAACCGGGAAATTGCAAGCAGGGGCTATAATTTCCTTGTAAGGACATTCCTCCATAGTGCCATATACGATCACCAGTGCGGATTCAAGGCCTTTCAAAAAGATCGAATCCTTCCCCTTCTCTCATCTGTCCGTGATACGCACTGGTTCTGGGACACCGAGGTGCTGGTCAGGGGACAGCGTGCCAACTATCGCATCAGGGAATTCCCGGTACGATGGAGGGAAGGCCGGGGGACAACGGTCCGGAAAAATGATGTATTGACCATGGGGAGATCAATTCTTCGGCTATGGTGGCAACTCCATGTGGAAAAAGGTTAGCACCATTGCACTCTCTACCTTCATCGCGGTGGGGATCATCTTTTTTATGCTTTTTTCTGTGTGGGATGATCTCCTCCTCGCGGTCGAACATGCAATATGGTACTACCTCATCTTAGCAGCCCTTGTCTGCCTGGCTGCCTGGTGGCTCAGGGGACTCCGGTACAGGAGCATACTCTCGTCGCTCCAGATCCCGGTTGGCATCAACTTCTCAACAGCCTGTATCTTTGTCTCCCAGACCGCCAACCTGATCGTTCCTGCCCGGCTCGGGGATCTGGTCAGGATATTCATTCTCGGGCACGAACATCAGGCACCTGTCTCAAAGGGTATTTCGTCACTTGTTGTCGAGAGGGTATTTGACATCCTGACAGTCGCCCTGCTCGGGGCTGTTGCCCTGTTATTTGTCCTTGATGTTCCCGAATGGTTCTATACGCTGATTATTATCCCCCTTGTTGCCGGGGCGGTTTTTTTTGGGATCCTGTTCTTCGCAGGTAAATTATCTTCAGAAAACCGGATTATCCAGTACCTGTTCACCCTCATCGAACAGATCCGGGAGGTTTCACTCTCCCTCAAATCAGTGGTGCTCCTCTCCACAAGTTCCATTGTCATATGGCTCATGGATGTCATGGTCTGCATGTTCGTCGTGCTCATGTTCCAGGACCAGATACCCCTGGCGGTTGTTGTCCTTGCCATTGTAGTCGGAAACCTGGTAAAAGCAGTGCCTGTTACACCGGGAGGAGTCGGGACCTACGAACTTGCGATGGCAGGAACTCTCACTCTGGCAGGAGTTCCCTTCGCGGAGGCGACCATGATCGCAGTTATAGACCACCTTATCAAGAACCTTATCACCGCCATAGGTGGGATCGTCTCCATCTACTATTTCGGCGGGTGGGTCCTGGACAGCATTAAAAATGCCCTCCAGAAGCGTTTCGGGGGGATGAAGTCTGACAGGGTATGAGATCCAGGTCCTATCCGTTTCCTCGTGGCTTCTCCTCGTGTTCTTTTTGCAGCTCGCCGTCTGGCCATACCTGAAAAATTCCTGCAGGGAATTTGCGTATCCCGTCTCATTCCCTTCGTCAATCCTTTTCTTTACCCTCATCTCCTGGTATTGCGGGCTTCTCAGGCTCCCGGTGCACCTGGCGCTGGCCCCCTTTGTCATCCTCTTTCTGTATGCAGCCTGGCGGGGTGAATACACATGGGATGCATTGAAGGGGCAGGGGAAATGGGCATTCATCTTTCTCCTCTTCTTCTTCTCGATGATCAGTGTCCGTTTCGTGAATCCCAGCATTTCATATGCTGAAAAATTCATGGATCATGCATTCCTGGCATCAATCATGCGAGTGCCGCAGGTCCCGCCACTCGACCCCTGGTTCCTTGGCGGGTACCTTGATGTCTATTATTACCTTGGCTACTGGATCTTCGGGGCTTTAGGTATTGTAAGCGGGGTGCCTTCATATATCACGTTTAACCTGGCCCTTCCAACTGTCCTCGGCCTCTCCGCCATGACGATGTACGCCATCGGACAGCTCCTGACAAAGAGATATGCATTCCTTACCCTTGCCACATTCCTTCTGGTAAACCCATCCTTCATCTGGCAGATCATCCAGGGAAAAACCCTCGGATCGGTCTTCTGGGACAGTACACGGACTATTCCCAATACGATCAATGAATATCCACTCTTCTCATTCCTGTGGGGTGATGTCCATCCCCATGTCATCGGAATATTCAACCAGGTGCTTTTCCTCTTCCTGATGGTCTATGCATGGACCCGGTGGAACTCGCTTGGTCCGAAGGACAGGATGTATATTATCCTGCTCTCCGCGATGAGCCTCGGCTCCATGCCGCTCATCAATACGTGGGATGTCATCGTATACGCTCCTGTCACCGTCCTGACCGGCCTGATACTGTGGTACCACGATGGACGCACCGACGCACCTCTGAATGCGGGTATCCTGGAGATCCTAAAAGTGACATCAAGGAGGATGAAAGAGGGGTTCATTGCTCATGTGCGAGGTGGGATAAGGGGGTCTTTCCGGGATCTTCGGATTCACCCTGGCTGCGTTGCCGCGTCTCCCTTTGCGTTCCTTGTATCTGTGCCAGTACTCGCAGTTCTCGCTTATCTGCCGTTCTACCTCCAGATGAACACACGGGGCGTCCAGGGTGTAGGCCTTGTCCACACCCCCACGAACCCTGTTGATTTTCTTCTTGTGCATGGGTTCTTCCTGTTCCTGATAATCATCTGCCTTATTTCCGATATCAGGGACCGCCCGTGGCTCCTGGTGTTCCCTTTCGCCATCGCTCTCATCGGGTATGTCGCTGCTGCTCTGGCAGCCCTTCCCCTTGTCTACCTGGCAACACGGAAAGGTAGGTCTTCCGCTGATATCGTTGCCATCCTCGGCCTTTCCATTCTCATCATGTGCGAGGTGTTCTACCTTGTGGATAACATGGGCGACACCTATTACCGGATGAACACCCTCTTCAAATTCTATATTGCCGCATGGCTGATGATGGGAGCTTCTTCGCTCGCGATGCTCGCACGCCTGCTCGACAGGATGACAGGTACTCTGTCATTTCCGCGATGGGCATCCCGGGTTGCGCTGGTCGCAGTCTCAGTGGCGCTCCTCGTCATACCGCTGGTGCTTCCGCTTGATTCCCCATACCGTGGGGCTTCACTCGACGGGCTCGACTATCTGAACAGCGCTCACCCGGGTGATGCAGAGGCAGTAGCATTCCTGCGAACCATTCCCGGGAATATCGGCATCGTTGAGGCTGAGGGAGGTGACTATACCTATTATTCGCGGGTGTCCTCCTTCACCGGCATACCTGCGGTGATCGGCTGGTCGTTCCATGAGTACATGTGGCGCGATGAAGGGGACGGCTGGTATGGCAGGAGGATGGCAGATGTGAAGACCATGTATGAACAGCCAGACAGGACCGAGTCCCTGATGCGGACCTATAACGCAACCCACATCTATGTCGGGGAACTTGAACGGGAACGATACACCGTCCGGGTACGCGATGCAGGATTGCCCATACTCTACGATCGCGGGGGAGTACAGATTTATTCCCTTCCTGCCTGATTTCGGCCTTAAAAAATCCAGGAAAACCGTGCTCTTCCAAACCTTTATGTTCGCACCTGTCGAAATGATATGGCTACATCGTCGTTACTGACTGATGAGTGATGAGGGAGAACGCTACTCCTGAATGAGGTGAGTTATGGCAAAGACATACGTGAAATTCCAGGTTTCTGAAGAGATTCAGAACAAGGCCCTTGAAGCCCTGGAGGTAGCCAGGGACACGGGCAAGATCAAGAAGGGATCCAACGAGGCGACCAAGGCAATTGAACGCAGTATCGCCTCGCTTGTGCTGATTGGGGCTGATGTTGAGCCGGAAGAGATCGTGATGCATCTTCCGCCGCTCTGCGAGGAGAAGAAAATACCATTTGTCTTCATCAACAAGCAGAACGATATCGGCACCGCCAGCGGGCTTGACGTGGGATCTGCTGCTGCTGCTATTGTCAAGCCGGGAAAAGCCAAAGATATGATCGACGATATCGTAAAGCAGGTAAGCGACCTGAGAGCGTGAACTGGCCATGGCAGATGAGGGTACTCCCGCAGAGGTTATCGAGGTGATTGGCTCCACCGGGATGCACGGGGAGGCCATGCAGGTGAAATGCAGAATCCTTGACGGCAACAACAAAGGCCGGATCATCACCCGCAATACAGTCGGACCAATCCGGGAGGGGGATGTATTGATGCTGCTCGAGACCGAACGCGAGGCCAAGAAACTTTCCCGGAGATGAGGGAACAATGGTCGAACAGAGAAACTGCAGTTTCTGCGGGAATGCTATTGAGCCCGGAACGGGCAAGATGTTCGTGAAGAAAGACGGGACGGTTTTTTATTTCTGCAGCACAAAATGCCAGAACAACTACCGCCTTGGCAGAGCTTCACGCAGGGTTCCCTGGACCCAGGCCGGAAGAAAGGCCATGGGAAAGGAGTAACCGAGGTATGGACCGTACCTTTGTGATGGTCAAACCTGACGGAGTAGCCAGGGGACTTATCGGAGAGGTTGTCTCGCGGCTGGAACGGAAAGGGTTCAAACTGGTCGCTGCACGACTCGAGAAACTTCCCGAAAAACGGGTGATGGATCAGTATAAGGAGCATCTCGAGAAATCCTTCTTCCCTTCGCTGCGGCATTACATTGAGAGCGGCCCCTGCTTCCTGATGGTGTGGGAAGGCAGAGACGCTGCAGCAGTGGTAAGGAGGATGGTTGGAGCGACGAACCCTGCCGAGGCGGCAGCTGGTACAATCCGAGGCGACCTTGCGATGGATGTGGGAAGGAATGTTATTCATGCCTCCGATTCCCCTCAAAGCGCCTCCCGCGAGATCGCAATACACTTCACACCCCAGGAGCTTGCCTCCTACAAGCGGGTCGATGAAGCGGTCCTTTACGAGTAAATCTTTTTTTTACCGCTGACCACTCAATTTCAACGAACACTACCACTCAATACAGATCCATCCAGGACGTGTTCGCTGAGGGATGATGAGGGTTCTCGCAGGAAATATCAAAATACCTCCGCCGCCCACACCAATGATATGAAGCTCTTCTGCGCCCAGGTCGCGAGCGTGTGGGAGAACCCTGATGCAACGCTGGAAAAGGTGGAGCCATGCATCGCACGGGCATCGCGTGAAGGGGGAGACCTCATCTGCTTTCCCGAGCAGTTTGCCACAGGGTGGGACCCTGAATCTACCCTGCACGTGCAGGGAATTGAAGGGCCGATCGTCCGCAGGCTCCAGTCACTCGCAGAAGAGTATTCCATTGCAATCCTGGGATCATTCAGGGAGGCAACCGCAACGCTCCCCCGCAACACCTGTACTGTGGTGACCGCTGACGGAGCGATCTCCACCACATATTCAAAATGCCATCTCTTCTCACCTGCACACGAAGATCGGATGTACCGCAGGGGAGATGCCATTTCCACGTTCTCACTCGCAGGGATGGACATTGGTCTCGCGATATGCTATGATCTGCGATTCACCTCTCTCTTCCGGTTGTATGCTGATGCGGGGGTCCGGGCGGTGCTGGTTCCCTCTGCGTGGCCGGAATCCCGGCTCCAGCACTGGGAGCTTTTCATTAGGGCGAGGGCAGTGGAATATCAGTTCTACATCGCAGGGATCAACCCTGCGGGTATTACCCCTGTAGACTCGTATGCGGGAGGCTCGATGGTGGCTGATCCTACCGGAGGTCTCCTCTTTCATGCAGGAAGGCATGAGGAACTCCACTCCTGCGATCTCGACGGCGAGTATATTGCCCGGGTTCGTGCGGCATTCCCCGTCAACAGGGACAGGCGCGATGACCTCGCCTCCATATCTGAAAACACTACAAAGCACTAGATCTCCCGGGTTGTGCGATTTCCTTTTCACTCCTCTATCCCAACAATAGACTCACTGCGCACACTCCGTATCCTCTCATACTACCTTATCCTGCACGGTGCAGTTCCTTTTTCCCCTCGGAATGCACACCTAGTATCCATGTTCCGTCTCGTGTGCGTAGAATGCGGGAAAACCTTCCCGCCCGACGAGATTGTCTATAACTGCACGTCATGCGGCCACCTGCTTGCCGTCAAATATGACCTCGATTCCCTCAGTGTTGACAGGAGTGAATGGAACCGGAGACCGCTCTCGGTCTGGCGTTATCGCGAGATCCTCCCGGTCTCGATTTCTCCCGTATCGCTCCAGGAAGGGGGGACCCCACTTTACCACCTCTCACGTATCGGCGAGGATATCGGGCTCCCTCACCTCTATGTGAAGCACGAGGGAATGAATCCCACGGGGTCATTCAAGGACCGGGGCATGACTGTCGGGGTGAGCATGGCACTCCAGCTGAAGAAATCCTCGGTCGCCTGCGCAAGCACCGGCAACACATCGGCAAGCCTCGCGGCCTATGCGGCAAAAGCGGGAATCCCGGCAGTAGTCCTCCTCCCTTCAGGGAAGGTTGCACTCGGGAAGGTTGCCCAGGCCCTGATGCATGGCGCTAAAGTTATCTCCATCCGGG
Organism: Methanolinea sp. UBA275; assembly: GCA_002506105.1. Classification (GTDB taxonomy): domain Archaea; phylum Halobacteriota; class Methanomicrobia; order Methanomicrobiales; family Methanospirillaceae; genus Methanolinea_A. The sequence goes on from DAWU01000026.1 coordinate 32,262, forward strand.
GAAATTTTGACAGGGCTCTCGAGATGGTGCACGAGCTGTGCCTTTCTCACGGATTGTACCTTCTCAATTCGGTCAATCCTTTCAGGCTTGAAGGGCAGAAGACTATCGGTTTTGAGGCGGTGGACCAGCTGGGAACTGTCCCGGATCGCATGGTCTTACCGGTCGGGAATGCAGGGAACATCTCCGCGGTGTACAAGGGTTTCACCGAACTCGCATCCCTGGGACTCATGGAAAGGATGCCCATGATGACCGGCATACAGGCTGCAGGATCAAGCCCGATCGTCAGGGCAGTGCACCAGGACCTGCCGGAAGTCATTCCCGAAGAACACCCGGAGACTGTGGCAACCGCCATCAGGATAGGAGCCCCGGTGAATGCTGAAAAGGCACTTACTGCTATTAGGAAAACCGGAGGGACTGCCGAGTCTGTGACTGACAAGGAGATTCTTGCCATGCAGAAGGCCCTTGCAAGGCTGGAAGGTATCGGTGTCGAACCCGCGTCGGCAGCATCTGTTGCAGGAGTGAAGAAACTTGTTGAGATGGGTGCAATCGACCGCGATGAGAGAATTGTGTGCGTAGTAACCGGGCACCTCCTCAAAGACCCGGAGACGGTGATAGGGCAATGCGAACCCCCAGTGGAGATCGAGGCAGATCTGCCCTCCTTGCTCTCTGCCTTGCAATTATCCTGACAGCACTTCCGGCAGCGGCACTGGATGCAGAGTACCGGATTGCTAAGAACGGGACCTCGTACCATGCCATCATCGAGTTGCAGGACACCGAGCGGTATGAATTCTACGAGCCGGGACTCCTCGGCGACAGGGTTCCATTACAAGTACAGGATGTTGCCCTTTCCGGTGAATGCAGCCCCTGCGAGTTCACATGGAGCGGCAATTCCGCGATCACCTTTACCCGTGGGAACTATACCCTCTTCTTCACCGGCCCCCTGCGTGAAAACCACCTCATGGTGGTGTTTGAAAAACCCCGGTCGGTTTCCATATCCCTCCCTTACGGGCTCGATGTTCGGAACCCTGCACTCGGAATGATTACCCCGGGGGGGATCGTACTTCCAGGAGAGAGGAACGAAACCATTGTTGCGTGGAATAATACCCGGACTGCCGAAATTAGGTTTTACGATGAGGGCAGAGAGAATATCCTGTATTTCTTCGCAAACTTCTGGATCATCATTGCCGTGGTCCTGCTCCTCCCGTTTCTTCTGACATGGCGGAGAAAGGAATAAGGATTCCTTTCAGCCTGACTTCGCCACTTTTAAG
>DAWU01000003.1 GCA_002506105.1 Methanolinea sp. UBA275
GGGGATAAAATGACACCTTACCCTTATTGAAAATACCTGGGGTTTTTTTATACGCCCAAGGGCACTAATGGAGGTTTTTCTCATCAATCTATCGGGGATATTTCCCCATTCGATGGAGAAAAAGAGATGGGTATTCAGAGATCAGATCTTCGGGCTCACCTTCCCGATGATCCTCGCTATCTCCCCAAGTTCACGGGCAAGCAGCCTGATGATGTCATCAAGCGTGATCAGGCCAACCAGGCGGCCACCAGCATCGACGACAGGAAGCCTTCTTACCCCTGATGATTTCATCTCCTGGATGGCATCAAAAATCCCGGTGTCCTTCCTGATCGTGCAAACCTCCCGGGTCATTATACTGGAGACGGGAGCTACATCCCAGTCCTCGCTGCAGAAGCTTCCCCCCCTGATGGCAAGGTCACGGTCCGTGACTATTCCTACCGGTTTCTGGTCCTTTGCGATCACCACGCATCCAAGATTTTTATCTTTCATCAGCGTGGCAATGAATTTGAGGGTGGTGTCTGGAGTGACGCTCACCACGGAGGTCTGGCATACAGTATAGATGCTCATGATCGATCTCTTCTCCTCTACACAATGCGGGGATACCACATAATGGTGGCTTTATACCACCAGTCTTCTCTTCATGAGGTGAATTGAGAGGAAGAAGAACATGGTTGTAGCGATGGCGATCCACGCCATGCTATAGATGAACAGTGGAGACAATGTGGCCAGCGTCATCGATCGTGCTATGATAACCGCCTGTGCAAGGGGCAGGATTGCGAGAGCAGCGGTCTGAAGAACAGGTGGGAGCACAGAAAGGGGGAAGAATGTCCCCGAGAAGAGGAGCATCGGGGTGATGAAGAGGTAGGCGGGGTAGTTGAGGGTATCTATACCGGGGCTTATCGCAGTAAAGCACATCCCGATACCCGAAAAGAGGAGCCCGGCAAGGAACGAGAACGGTATGACGAGGAGTGATGAGGGGAGGGATATAACCCCGAATGCGATCAGGACAACGAGCATCGCCGACGTGTAGATGAGGCTCCGCGTTGCACCCCAGAGGAGTTCCCCGGCAATGACATCCTCGATTGAGAGTGGGGTTGAGATCATGGCGTCGAAAGTTTTCTGGTAGTACATCCGAACAAAGGAAGAGTATGTACACTCAAAGAAGGAGGAGTTCATCATCGACACCGCAAGGAGCGCAGGAGCAATGTAGTGGACATACGGGATACCGTCGATCTCCCCCACGAACATGCCGAGGCCATACCCCAACGCGAGGAGATAGAGGACCGGTTCGATGACCGGGGGAAGGAAATTTACCAGGTACGTCTTGAAAAAGACATCAGCATTTCTCCGCCATACTTTCCATGAGGAGGTTGTCGGAAGAGGTATCATGTCAATCCCTGAGCGCTCTCCCGGTGAGAGAGAGAAATACATCCTCCAGGGATCCACGACGCACAAATACCTTCCCCGGGTTGCAGGTCGATAGAAGCCGGGTGGCCACCTCTTTCGGGTGATCTGAAAAGACCTGGACTATGTCCCCGAACACCTCGAACCGGACGCCCATCTTCTCGAGGCATGATACAACGTCGGGTGAATGGTCCACCTCCACGATCTCCGCACCCGCATGCTGGCGGACCAGATCGGCCGGAGTGCCCTCGACAAGGATCTTTCCCTGATCCATGATTACAAGGCGGTCGCAGAGCCGCTCAGCCTCTTCAAGGTAGTGGGTGGTCAGCACTATCGTATTTCCTGCCGTCTGGAGGGCTTTTAATTTCTCCCACATCAGGTGCCGTGCCTGGGGATCGAGGCCAATCGTCGGTTCGTCAAGGATGAGGAGGCGGGGGCTGTTCACGAGCGCCCTTGCGAGGATGAGCCTTCGTTTCATGCCCCCCGAGAGTTTCTCGATCAGTACATCACGTTTCTCGGAGAGTTGCACGAAGTCGAGCAGATCGGTGGCTTTTCTCCTGGCTTCCTCTCCCATAATACCAAAATACCTAGCATACGTGATGAGGTTCTGGATACACGAGAAATCGGAATCAAGGTTGGTGTCCTGTGGTACGACCCCGAGCCAGCGCTTGATCTCCCTGGGATTGTTGTCCACATCAAGGCCAAAAACAGTAAGATCACCAGCAGTCCTTGGAGAGACGCACTCGATCATCTTCATAGTGGTGGTCTTTCCGGCCCCATTGGGTCCAAGGAATCCGTAGACCTCTCCTGGCATAATGGAGAAACTGATGCCGTCAACGGCCTTGAGCGCACCAAAATCCTTCCGGAGATCATGCGCTTCGATGATTGGCTGCATTGCCATCAGCACACTCTGGAGTATGGTCGACCACAGGGAACAACACCTTTTCGGTACATTTACGCCCGGTAAGTGTACCGGGACTCCATGGAGGAGCATATATTGTCAGCATCCCATACAGGTGTTGTGGATCCCCGCCATATCGTCCGGCAGATGCTGGGAATCGATGCCGTAAGACGGCAGGCGATAATTTCCGTTGGGGCGAATATCGGAGTCACCCTTGTTGGCTACATCGCAACGGTGTATATCGCCCATGTCGCAGGTGCTGAAATCCTCGGGGCGTATTACCTCTTTCTTGCGTATTACAGCCTTGCGATCCTGGGGGCCGATGGGGGACTGGGCGGCGCTGCTGTGAAAAAGATCAGCGAAGGGAAGGATGAGGATGCCTATTTCACGGCCCAGGCAATGATACGACTGGTCCTCCTCATTCTCTGCATTGCCATCATTGTTGTTGTGCTCTCCCCCTTCATGAAGGACTTTGCAGGGGCGGGGCTCATTCCCTGGCTTATTCTGGCGCTGGCAGCCGGATCCCTATCGGGGATCATCTCTACCGGGGTCTATGGTGGAGGAAAAATCGGCGCTCTCCAGGTGTCAGAACTCGCAAGCCACGTAGTGAGGGTGATCGTGCAGATAGCTGCGGTGTATGCAGGATTCTCCATCGCAGGGATGGCTGGAGGTTTTGTGGTTGGTGTGTGTGCAGCACTTGTGATCAATGTCCGGTTCCTGCATTTCCGGATAACTGCATTCAGATGGGAACACGTGAGGGAAATGTTCCCCTATGCCGGATGGGGTTTTCTCACTGCGCTCGCCGGGGTGTTGGTGGCGTATGCGGATACGGTGCTGGTCGGATATTTCCTCGATAGCACAGAAGTCGGGTTGTACAGGGCACCTATGCAGCTCGCAACCCTTGCGCTGTTCGTATCGACATCCCTCTCAATGTCGTTGTTCCCACGGATTAGCCGCTGGAACGAGGAGCACAATGTTGAATATATACGACACGCGGTATCACGGGCACTCTCATACTCACTTGTGCTTGCAGTGCCCCTTGTCGCAGGAGGCCTGATTCTTGCCGAGAGGCTCCTGTATTTCCTCTATGGCTCCCCTTTTGTTGTAGCCACCGCGGCATTCTCTCTGATTCTTGCAGCCCAGATTGGAATGGTCATCTTTACCCTCGATACAATGGTCCTGGGAGCCCTCGGCCAGCCACGGGCAATTTTTATCCTAAATGCGCTTTCAGCCGTTCTCCTTGTCCTGCTTGAAGTGTTCATGATACCCGGCTTTGGGATCACTGGCGCTGCAACCGCGCTCCTCGTCACGTGCATTGCGAGGGCTGCAGGCGCCAGATGGGTCCTCTCCCGGCATGTACACATCGGTGTTGAGAGACGGGTGATCGGGAATATTCTCGCAGCAACAATGGTGATGGCGGTATTCATCATCGGTTTTAGAGTACTTTTTTCAGTTTTTCACGTTGCAGTACTTATCCTTGTGATCGCAGCAGGGGCACTGGTCTTTTTCCTGGTGCTTTTCAGGCTTGATCGGACCATTCACGATGAGATTTGTGAGCTCGCAACGCACCTTGGAATTCCCTGGCCATCCTGGCTGTAAGGGAAAGTCCAGTCTGCAGTCATCCTTCCCGCTATGGTGTCTCCATGGAAAAATACCATAAGGATAGGGGATATATCCTAACATATGCCCATACGGGAGATTGCTGTCTCGAACTTCAAAAGTTTTCAACACCTTGAGTTCCAGCCGGACAACTTCAACATCATTATAGGATCGAATGCGTCCGGGAAATCAAATTTCATCCAGGTCATCAAGTTTCTCCGTGATATCGCCAAGTACGGTCTCGCGAATGCCATCTCCCTCCAGGGTGGGGTTGAATACCTGAGGAATACCATCATCGGCCCGAAAGAGCCCTTTTCGATCAGGATCAAATATGTGCTCGAAGAGGAGAAGACAGATATCGTAGGGATGAAAGGGGGTGCTGCGGTCTATTTCCATCCTGAAGAAGTCAGTTATTCTTTCTCCCTTGCATTCACGGAGATGGGGGAGATGTATGAGATCGCGTCCGACACGCTTGAGGTGAAAGGGCAGTTTCTCCGCCAGGAAGGGATCGAGCAGAAGAACAAAGGAGCGGGAACCATTGCGCTCGTCAGAACCGGTGGCCCTATCCAGTACTGCATCTGTCCCCCTGAAGGTCTCGATCTGGGTGAGGATGATATCTTTCCCTATTATTTCCAGAAAAAGAACATCCCTGCGGGGACCCTAATCATGACGCTCCCGGTCTTTGTCCCCGGGATTCCATCCCTGGAATGGATATTCCGGGGGATGAAAGTCTATGATTTCGACCCGCGACTTCTCAAAAGGGCAGTTCCCATCATGGGAAAGACCGACCTCGAGAAGGACGGAAGTAACCTGGCCATCGTGATCAAGAATATCATCGAGGATCCTGCAAGGAAAGAGAATTTTATAAGGCTGCTCAAGGACGTCCTCCCGTTCATCGATGATGTTGCGGTCGAGAAATTCATGGACCTGTCGATGTTCCTGAAATTAAAAGAGGTATACAGCAAGGAGAAATACCTTCCCGCCTCGATGATCTCCGACGGAACCATCAATATCTGCGCCCTTGTGATCGCGCTCTACTTCGAAGAAAGGCCCGTGACTATTATCGAGGAACCCGAACGGAACATCCACCCGCATTTAATTTCACGTCTCGTTGAGATGCTCAAGGACGCATCGCGCTCGAAACAGGTCATTGTCACAACCCATAATCCCGAGATGGTCAAGCACGTGGATCTGAGCGACATTATCCTCATTACAAGGGACAAAGACGGGTTTTCCCGGATGAGATGCCCCTCAGATGAGAAGGAGATAAAGGACTTCCTTGAGGATGAGATCGGCATAGAGGAACTCTTCATCCAGAACTTTTTAGGGATTGAATGAGCGAACGGCGGCTGTTTATCCTTGTCGAGGGAAATGACGACGAGCGGTTCTTCGCACGTATCATAATCCCCCTCCTCTCTCCACGGTACAGGGCGGTCCGGCTCATCAAGTTTGCCTGCATGAGGAGCAACAGGGTCTGCAGGTTCATCCGCAGCATCCATCGTGCGGGGGATGAACTCCTTCTCGTCGCGGATATCGACAAGGCCCCGGGTGTGACAGCCAAAAAACGTATACTCATGGAGAGGTTTGGTGTCGTGCAGCCCAGTGAGATCATGGTCATCATCCAGGAGATCGAGAGCTGGTATCTCGCCGGGCTTGAAACACAGGATGCATACAGACTCGGTACCCATCCTGTGCTCTCCACCGACCAGGTCACCAAGGAAATTTTCAATACAACCATCCCGCCCCAGTATACCTCCCGGATCGCCTACATGCTGGAGATCCTCTCCAGGTTTTCTATTCCATCCGCCTGCAGGAAGAACCGGTCCTTCCACCACTTCATGGACCGGTATTACCTCGACTGCGGAGGGACACCTGAAAGTTCTGCACCGGAATCCCGGGACCGGGGTGAAGGAGTACCCGGGGAAGGGACTGGCAAGGATTCTTCCGGGGATACACCTGTCATTGAAGTCCAGATAGATCCCGGCGAGGAACACGGTCCCTTATGAGATCATTTATGAGTTCAGGCATCAACCGGTTGAGAGAAAAAAAGGGGGGAAAGAGAACGTGGGAATACTGAAGTACAGGATCCCGGAAATTCTTGAAGAGAAAGACTTCTGGATGGTTCTACTCCTTTTCAGCACCTTCTTTGCATTTCTCTTGAACCTGTACAGTCTTGACCGTGGTTTTAACCTCATCACCCCGCATCTTTTTTATATTCCCATCGTTATTGCTGCATACTGGTTCCCCCGGAGCGGTGTTCTCTATACCGTTGCCATTTCCATGGGATACCTCGCGATGGTCTACCTTGTCGGTTACCCGAACCTCGACATCATCACCCAGTCGACGGCGAGTTTTTACGTCTTTGTATCTATCGGGGTGATTGTTGCCTCCCTCTCCAATAACCTGAAGGAGCAGGAAGACCGTTACCACGGGATCTTCGATTACTCCGAGGCGGGGAGCTTTCTCGTCATGAACCTCCGGTCAGGATTCGTCATCGATGAGGCGAACGAGCGTGGAGCGGCTCTCCTCGGGTTTCGGGCAAAGGAACTCTCAGGGAGAAACCTCCTTGACTTTTTCACCGAAGAGGAGGAAAAATCCGAGATAATGACCAGAATATCCCCTGGGGGCGCAATCGAAGATTTTGAATGCCACCTGAAAAGACACGACGGGTATATACTCAATGCCCTGGTATCGGCAGGCCCCCTCCCCGGAAGGAGGTTTGTGTTTACCCTTGTCGATATCACGGGGCGAAAAAAGGCCGAAGAGGCACTCCGCGAGAGCAAGGAGCGGTACCAGGGTCTCTACAACAACGCTCAGGTAGGTCTTGCCCGGGCGGGCATCGGTGACGGAAGCATCATTGACGCGAACCATCAGATGGCCAGCATGTTCGGGTATCCCACTGTGGAAGACTTTAAACGTGATTTCCGGTTTACTGAACATTACGCTGATGACGGTGTCAGGGAACAGTTGATATCAATGCTCGACGACAGGGGGGCGGTCTCCAATTTCGATGCCCGTTTCACCCGGAAAGACGGGACGATCTTCTGGGCCAGGTTCTTTGCGAGGATTATTCCCGACAAGGGTTTTATCGAGGAGGTCTTTACCGATGTCACCGAAGAGAAACAATCGCACCGGGCACTTGACGAGAGTGAGGAGCGGTACCGGAAGCTTGTTGACAACCTCCCGGATTATGTCATAGTGTACAGCCAGGATACTATCCTCTACGTCAACGCTTCAGCCGCACGAACGGTCGGCATGGCCATTGACGAGATAGTCGGGACTTCCATCTACCAGTATGTCGACAAAAGATGCTGGGAGAAGGTGAACACACACAGCCTCGAAAGGTTTCATGGCTCGCATGTCGATCCATATGAGATCTCCTTGGTGGTCAAGGGCGGTGAAACCAGGACCGTGATCGTGAATGCAGTCCCGATTGTGTACCAGGACCAGAATGCCACACTGACAGTGCTCACAGATATCACTGATAGGAAAGTAGCCGAGGATAAGCTGGCTGCATCAAAGGACCAGTACGTGACTACCATGAATGCCATGATCGATGGCATCTTCCTTGTAGATAGGGGTTACCACATTGTCCTTGTGAATTCCACCCTCGAACGGTGGCTGGCACACATCGGAAAGACCCAAAACGTGGTTGGAATGGATCTCGCATCTGCCCTGCCGGGCTTTGCCGGCTCATGCCTCGATAGTATACAAAAGGTCTTCGCAACCGGAGAGAGCGTGGTGACGACCACCGGGTTCCATGCGGGAGAAAAAGAACGTATCTTCGAAACCCGGCATATCCCGGTCAATGAAGAAGGAAGGGTAATCCAGGTTCTCACGATTGTGCGTGACATCACACGGTCAAAAAAGATGGAAGAGGAGAAGAGACTGGCATACGAGCAGATCGAGAAGAACATCGAACAGTTTGCCATCCTTGGGGATCACCTTCGGAACCCTGTCCAGGTCATTGTCGGCCTTGCAGATCTCGAGGGAGATCCGCTTGCAGGGAAGATCCGCCGGCAGACAGAAGAGATAGACAGGACGATTTCCCAGCTCGACCGGGGATGGATCGAATCAGAGAAGATACGTGAGTTTATCCGGAAATACTACGGGATCGGGAAGTAATCCCGTAACTCTGGAATGTAATCGGGCTTTTTTCTTGGAGTGCCAGGAATACCATCCGTGCCCTCTGCCCTCTCCGTTACGCGAATTGCCTTCGGAGGTTGGAAAAAAGGAGAGGTAAAAGGCTTATCTTCCCCGGCGTGCTTATCTAACAATACAGGTGAACCTGTGCAGGTATCCATGAAACTTGAGATCAAGGATGCCCCCGGGCAGCTGGTGGCCGCCCTCAAGCCCATTTCCGAGGTGGGAGGCAACATCATCGCAGTAATCCATCAGCGCGATGATAAGCAGAGGGGCAAGATGCTCTCTGTACAGATTGTGCTGGAACTCCCCGATCACCGCCTGAAGGATCTGACGAGGCTCCTTCGCGAACAGGGAGTCAACATCCAGCGAATCGGGCACGAACGCCTTCTTTACGAGAAAGCAGTGATGATGATTGGTCACCTTATCCATACCGATCTCGGGGACACCGTGGACCGTATAGACCGCACAGGATTCGCAGAGGTGACCGAACTCAATATCAGTATGCCGGCAATCACTGAGGTCTCTTCAGCCCGTCTCCTGATAAAATCGGTGAACAGAGAGGACATGGAACAGGCAATGGACATCCTGCGACGTGTCGCAAAAGAGAAGGATTTCCTGCTGGTTGAACCACTGGAGGAGATCGAATGAAGGTCGCGATACTTGGCATGGGTTCAGTCGGAAGAGGCGTACTCCGGATGCTCGGGGAAAAAGACCTTGGTATCGAGGTCACCGCTGTCGCTGACTCGGGGAGTGCCCTCATTGATAAGAAAGGCATCAGTATCCCGGAGATACTGAAGGCAAAGGAGATGAAAGGATCCTGTGGTGACAGGTCCCTTGGCGCAATCGACGTTGTATCCGCGGCTGACTATGACGTTCTTGTCGAGGTGACTCCCACAAACGCTATCACCGGAGAACCTGCACTCACACACATGCTGGCAGCGATCGATCGTGGGCATCATGTAGTCACCTCAAACAAGGGCCCGATATCACGGGAGTTCTCCCTGCTCATGTCCAGAGCATCGGAGAAGGGCGTTTGTGTGAGGTATGAAGCTACGGTCGGGGGAGCCATCCCTATCATGCACACCCTCGACCAGGGACTTGCCGGCAACAGGATCCTTGCAATATTCGGTGTCCTGAACGGGACCTGTAATTTCATCCTCACCAGAATGGCAGACGAGGGACTTACCTACGAGCAGGCGCTTCTCGAGGCGCGGGAGATGGGCTATGCTGAAGCGGATCCAACCTACGATGTGAAGGGAATAGATCCGGCAATCAAGCTCGTAATCCTGGCTAATAAATTCTGGAAGGAGACCGTCAGACTGGAAGACGTCGACATCACCGGCATTGACAAACTCACCAACAATGCACTCCGGCTTGCCGAGGAGCAGCACTGCACCATCAGGCTGATCGCGGAAGCAATTCCGGACCGCGGGATTCTCCGGGTCGCACCAAGGCTCCTTCCCCTTTCGCATCCCCTCGTGGTGGAAGGGACGCTCAATGCAATCACCATAGAGACAGATATGGCAGGAGAGATCACGCTGATTGGAAAAGGGGCGGGATCCGTGGAGACAGCAAGCGCTATCCTTGGCGATCTCCTGTATATTCGCGATATCCATGAGGGGAGTCATCCAGAAACGGCGTGAATACCTGCACCTGATGCGGGCATGTACGCTTGAACACGGATACTTCACGGTGACCGACATCCAGAAAGGCGCTTTGGTTCCGAGGAGCACTGCTCAGGACTGGATTCACAGGCTGCTTGACGAAGGATGCGTGGTGATCCGTGAGAGAAAGATGGGCCGGAATCCTGCAAGATATGCCGCGATCAGTGCGCTTCCATCAAGCGCCTGCAGGAGGATCTTCACCACCATCGACGGCGATCGTGTCGAGATTCACCATGACTGCATGAGCAGTGCGAACGCGGCATTCTGTGCCTACCATCATTCTCATGCAGGTGGCATTATTGAGAATGTCAGCCGCGACGGGACGCTGATTCGGGAATGGGCCCGCCTCGGGCATACCGATGTCGATATCGGGCTTCATCCCTCTGCAGCAGTCGGGGTCGCGGGGATAGAGAGGGACGGGGAAGATCTCATCCAGCATATCAGATGCATCGGGGGTCCGGCATACTCGCTCACCGACATGATGTCACATGCAGAAGGGGTGTGCGACGTGCACGTCCAGAGATCCGGCGATATCGTTGAGGGAAGTGTACGGACACGGGCGCTTACCCATGTGATCGTAGGAATCGATGATACTGACAACCGGGAAAGGGGTGCGACGTTTGCCCTTGCGCTGGCCCTCCTCCAGCACCTCGAGACCATGAAAGGCGTGCTTCCCATCAGCCACCATGTTGCAATGCTCAACCCGGCGGTAACCCGGAAGACGGCAGGGAATTCCTGCAGTTTTATCGAGGTCGCAATTCAACCGGGAGCGTATGCCAGAGTGAAGCAGCGTTCAATCGACTTTGTTGAAGACGAGTCGCTCTCCCCCGAGTGGGGAATGGCCTTCAAGCAGGGTTTCATGATACCACCTTCACTTCGTTCGTATGGAGAGCGTGCGAGACATGAGCTCATTGCAAGGGATGAGGCATCAGCAATAGCCGCGGAACATGAAATCGAAGTGTACGGTGGACAGGGGGTTGTCGGCGCACTTGCAGCAATCGCGCTTTCCGGGCTTCCCCACGAGATCCTGCTCAGGGCAGAAGCCGCCGTTCCCGTCGTATCCCTGCAACCGGCTGGAAAGAAAGTCTTGCAGGGCTGAACCCGAGGGCAACGTGATTTTTGTCGCTGAGATCAGAGTCCGGTCTCACTATATCGTCCCGGTCATGGTATTCCCATACTGGTCCGGGATTCACCCGGGACATCAACAAAGGGGTATGATATCGGAGTATTTATCGGCGATATTTTGATGAAAAGGGAACCATTATTTCTCCCGCGTCCGGACATTAGACGAAGAAGGAGTGGGGTATCTGACAGGTTCTGAATCACTCAAGCCCCTTTTACCGGAATACACGCAACGGGTCATCGGTTTCCAGGGGGATGAGATTACCGAATACCGTATCTACCGCATGCTTGCCGGTGCCTATGGCGCCGATTCCAATGCACAGGTCCTCTCGAAGATGGCCGATCAGGAACTTGGACACTACCGGATCTGGAAGTCCTACACCGGGATTGATGTCGCTCCCTCGATGCTAAAAGTATTGGGTTACTACCTGCTAGCCAGGATTCTGGGACTGACTTTTACCATCAAGCTGATGGAGGGGGGGGAACAGGGTGCCATCAGGAGGTATCAGGAATTTTCAGGCAGGATCCCTGATATCGAAGGCATCATCGAGGATGAAGAACGCCACGAGATGGAGATAATTGGGCTCCTTGACGAGGAGAGGCTTCATTATGTGGGATCTATTGTCCTGGGATTGAACGATGCCCTTGTCGAATTTACAGGAAGCCTTGCAGGATTCACTTTCGCACTCCAGGACACGAGGATAATCGCGGCGGTGGGGAGTATTATGGGAATTGCTGCAGCACTCTCTATGGCCGCATCTGAATACCTTTCCCAGAAATCATATCCTTCCGGGAGGAGACCAAAAAAAGCAGCCCTTTATACGGGTCTGGCATATATCCTGACGGTTCTCATCCTCGTGTTGCCGTTTCTCCTGCTCTCCAATCCTTTCATCGCCCTGGGGGGGACGCTCCTTTTTGCAGTATTAATTATCATCTGTTTCACGTATTACACATCTGTTGCGGAAGGTCTCCCGTTCGGAACGCGGTTTCTCGAGATGGCTGCACTCTCACTTGGTATCGCCGGAGTATCATTCATCATAGGGCTCCTCATAAGGGTTGTGTTCCAGGTAGAAGTGTGATTATGTCTTCTGTTCCTGGGTTGGCGTGCGGATGCCCGTTTCGCATGAGTGAAATGTTCCTGTAACACGGCACTTTAGCCTCATGAACACATGGGCAGATGCCCGTCTCACAGAACGATAGGGGTAGTATGTTAACAGTACACCCCGTATACCGGTAAGAGAAAGAGTCTCTTTCCCTCCATTAAAAAACAAAAACCGGCAGCTGCAGGATCGCCCGCAATACTCGATAAGGCTTGCCTGCTCCTGCCAGATTCAGACGGTCTTCAGTTTGTAGAGGGGTTTTCGTGCATCCCTGAAGTTGAACTTTGCGATAATAAGCCCGCTTTTCCGAAGCTTATTCAATGCATTGCGTATCGTTCTCGGTGAGAATGCAACATTCCCTATTATTTCGTTCAGGGTCCGCTCTTTTCCGTCGCCAAGCAGTGAGAAGACTGCTTGTGCAGAGGACGGGAGGCAGTCGGTTCTTGTGACTGGCCCCCTGATCTCAAGCCCATTCACCTGGGCGGGGGTCGATGCCAGTGTCATGGTATTTCTCCTTCTGTATGTCCGTTGGGCTGCTCGCCCGGGAGTATGTTCCAACCCTCAAAGGAGGGTATCCCGGAAGACGTCCCGATCGATCCTATGGAGGATGCATACAGCGGGCGCCGTTTTGTTCGAATATATACGAACAATCGTGTATATACGAACTATAGTTATAAATACTTTTTGCCCACATCATGTTATGGATTGGAAGAGTCATGAGCCGCCCTGCTCCATCACACGAGGATGATGAACCTTTTATCCAGATTATCGCCTCCGAACAGGGTTTAAAGGCTATCGACAGCCCCCTCAAGGGGAAAATACTAGAGATGCTGCAGGAGCGGGATATGGATTTCGAAGAGATTGTATCGAGATCCGACCGGGCAAAGTCCACGGTCTCAATGCATCTCAAATCCCTTGCGGAGATAGGAATTATCACTTCCCGCCCTGCGCCGGGAGATGCCAGGAAAAGGATTGTCTCACTGAACGGCCGGATCATAGTCCGGGCAGATGCAGGAGATGCAGAGATGCTCTGGGCGGACAGGTTCTTCCCGGATTCGCTCCCAAGGAACGCTTCTCAGAGAGATGTCTTTTCTTTCATCCTTACCTCGCTTCGCGTCAGTCTTCTCACTGAAGGTATCAGTATTTATCCCATATTGATGCGGGCGGGGCTAAAAGCCGGATCAGCCATTTTCCCCCTCGTGCAGGAAACTGACCTTCACTCTTTTATGGACAATATCGCGGATTTCTGGTCCCGTTCAGGCCTTGGCAGAGTGGACGTGGAGCGGGAAGACCCGATTACCATGGTGATCCATGACTGTTTTGAATGCATGGACCTGCCGATTACTGGAAAGCCGGAATGTGCATTCGATGCAGGCATCCTCTCCGCCCTCTTCTCTGCGTATTATGGGGAAAAGAAGGAAGCGGTGGAAACCCATTGCTACGCGATGGGGAGCAATCTATGCCGGTTCGAGATATGGAACGCCCGATGAACCTTCTCAGGGTCTCCTGTCCGACACAAAATTCCTGATGAGCCCGGGAGGGAGGAGCCACATGAGAGTTCCGGAAACTAATCCTTCCTCAAGGCGTATTCGTGCAATCCCTCCTTTTTTCAAGGTAATATCACAATCAGGACAGTTGCATACAAGCAGGGAGATGAGTGACGAGAGCTGCGGCTCGTGCCCCACGAGCAGTATGCAACTGCCCGGCGTGAGGCGTGTTATCTTCTGAACGACTGCACCTGGCGGCACACCGGGTGAGAGCTCTTCCCACAGCTGAACTTTATCAGAACAGGAGAGGATCCTGGATACAATTGATGCAGTCTCCCTGGCCCGTGCAAGCGGGCTAGAGGCAATGACGGAGAAATCTATCGCTCTGTTCCTGATCCATTCTCCAATCTCCTTGATCTCCTCCTCCCCCCGGGCCGTAAGGTGCCTCATGTGATCATCCGCACTACCGTGATCCGCAATACCTGCCTTGCCGTGCCTGAGGATGTAGATGTCCATGAGTGGATTGAGGGAACCCGATCCGAAAAAAACTTTCCATTATCCCCGGGGCGTGAGGTATTCAGACCGGCATTCACTTGCAACTCCAGATATCTGGATCGTTGGATCTTAAGGGCATGCGAGGGAAGGGATTCGAACCCCTGAACTCCTGCGAGAATGGACCCTAAATCCATCGCCTTTGACCGCTCGGCAACCCTCGCTCTCATTTTAATAGGACTGGTGGGGGAAAAAACATATCACCAGTCTTGTGGGCCCGATGTGTAATCTTTTTTGCGCGTTCAGTTCTCTCTATTCCTGTTTTGGTTTCGTGAACGGGGAATAGTATGTGATTGATCCCATTTATTTATCGCAAAAATATTATTCTGCGCAATTATTATATACGAGGAGATTTAATAGAAATGTGCCATATATGAAGGTCTGGTAAAATATACCGGGCCGAAGACCTTGTTATCTCAGCACCAGCAGGGTCATGGCATCCCGACCACCGCGTGAGTAACATGGCAAGAGAAGTCACCATGGAGAAGAAAGGGCGTGATGAAGATTCTGGCCGTTCGCCACCTTTCGGCCAGCGCACGCTCGATGGCGATTATTCCCTCCTACGAGCGAAGATTCTTGCCAAACTGGATGATGAGGACGTACGGGATGCACTCGCAGGCTTGAACGCCAGGCCTTTGTAACTTCATATATGGTATCTTTTCTGCTTTTTATGGCAGAAAAGAGCGGGACGGGCAATTCAAGCAGCCAAAAAGCCCGTGTCGCATTCATATGACCCTCAAAACTCCCCTTTTGTGAGAATACCATTCAGATTTTCATGCACGGTCCGCCTCAAGGTTCTTCGTTCCCTCTCAAGAGGGGGAAATTCCGGCAGGGATCAGGGAGAAGGAAACGCCAAAGGACCATTGAGAATGAAGATATTCTTTCCCATCCAATGACCTGATCATGAAGCGGCTGGAGACCCTGGCCATCATTGCCCATGATATGGGGATCATTTTTGAGTACCTGGGGGTGATCACACTCCTTCCTCTTATCGTGCTCCTCATATTCGGGGAAAGGGACATGCTGGTGCCCATGGTGTCAGTGCCCCTCATATTTGTAATCCTCGGTCTCCTGATATCCCGCATCCCGACTCGGGAATATATACCGCAGCTCTCTGTTGCCCTTGCAGCGGCCGCACTGATCTGGGTTGCCATTGCCTTCGTCGGGAGCATTCCTTTTGTTCTTGGTCTTCAGATGAGCTGGACGGACAGCATCTTTGAGGCAATGTCAGGCTGGACCGATACGGGATACACGATGATACGTACAGTCGATTCCACGCCGAAAACACTCCTATTCTGGCGGTCATTCATGCAATGGATGGGAGGAATGGGGGTGATCGCCTTCGGGATCGCAATGCTCTCCCGTTCCGGCCTGATGCAGCATCAGCTCTACCGTTCCGAGGGGCGTTCGGAGGAACTCATGCCGAGCGTGGTATCGACCGGCAGGAGGATGTGGGTCATTTACGTGTTTCTCACTCTCTTGTTCACTGGAATAGTAATGCTCTCAGGAATCCCCCTCTGGGATGCGTTCAACCTGACCATGGTGAGCATCTCGACCGGGGGTTTCACCCTGCACAACGCAGGCATGTCGTTCTATGACAACGCGATCCTCGAAGCCCTCCTCATCCCTGTCATGATCGTCGGAGCATTGCCGTTCAAGCTCTATTTTCTCATGTACATGGGAAAGATCAAACCCTTCTTCAAGGACAAGGTCGTACAGCTCATCCTTGCCCTCGCGATTGTAGGGTCCCTTGTAGTATCCCTTGACCTGTACATTTTCAACAGCCTTCCGCTCGAAAGGGCTGCCCGTGAGGGTTTCTTCTGCACAGTGTCGGCTGTCACCAGCACAGGACTGCAGAACTCGGACCTTCACTGGTTTGCAGGGCCTCTGATCATCCTCACGATTCTGATGATGATTGGCGGGGCATCTGGGAGCACCGCCGGGGGTATCAAGGCAAACAGGGTTATCCTGGGCTATGAAGGCCTTGTATGGTGGTTCAGGCGCTTTTTCTCGAGAGGAAAGACGATGATCCCGTTCAGGCACGAGGGAAAAGTGATCCCGAAAAAGATTACCGAGGTGGAACTCTCCAAGAACATGCTGATCATCGTCCTATGGGTTCTGACCATCTTTGTCGCGACCATCCTTGCCCTCCATCTGGCACCTACGGATTTTGAAACCCACGAGGTGGTATTCGAAGAGGTATCGGCGATGGGGAACAACGGGATGAGCCTGGGTTACATGACGTCTGACAGCCCCCCGACAATAAAATGGATATTCATATTCCTAATGTGGATTGGGAGGCTCGAGATAATCCCGGTCCTTATCCTTGCCATGGGATTCCTGACAGGATTCGAAGCCCGTGTGAGGGGAAAATGAGAAGAATCCATTTCTTCAAGTCCAGAATTTACACAATCCTGTATACTTCCTTGCCATCTGATTCAAAACACGGCATTGCATCGCCCGGATTCTCCGAATTACCAAAAAGAAAACATTCTTCTTCTTTAAACCCAACCTCGTGTAGGTTGGCGGCCCGATGGATATTTCTCTCCTGGCATTTGCCCATATCCTGGTTGCAGCAGCCGTCTGCTGGCTCAATTTTATAGTGATAGATCTCATCTTCCGGCTTCCTGCAGGGGGTGGAGTCGTGGGGGCGACTGCAATTGGTCAGCATATCAAGGAGAGAGGAGGCTCCCTCCACGGCGGGTACATGATGGGAAACATCGTCTCCTCCCCTGACGCTTCCGCGGGAACGCTGCTCGCCTCCTGCGGCGTATTCATCGCGGGCATACCCGGAGGACTACTCGCAACACTCCTTGTGTATATCGGAAACCGCATCTGCCACGATCCCGGGTACGCGGGGACCACCGGATGCGTCACTGCCACGTGTATCGTCTATGGATTCACCCTGCTCGGTTTCTCTCCCGCAGAGTTCATCGCCGGGATGGTGATAGCAATCATGACGATCCAGGGCATCTCCCACCGTCATTCCAGCCGGCTCCTCTCGTGGTTATGGAAGGTGAGGGGAGGATGACACCCCAGGAGGCAGCAGTAATGGTGTGTGCAGCGATCGCGGTCTATGCAGCGATCAGGGTAGCCCTCGAACCCGACACCCTCCGGAAGCTTCCATTCCTCAATGTCCTCTCATTCGCTATCACCGGAGTCATCGCCCTCGTTCTCCCTCATCCCCTTGGTATCGTCGCCGCTGCTGCATATTTTGTCGGTTCAACGCTCGAGTCGAATGCCATTGCAAGCACCTATGCAGGAGGGCTCGATCGCCGTGAATGAGATGGTGACAGTCTCGTGTGGCGCCCTGATCGTCATCGGGACGATACTCACGATTAAGGAGAGCGATCCGTTCCGGAAGCTCATCTCGCTCGGCATCATGATCGGTGGAGTGATGCCTTTTATCGTCGACAGGGGTCTCCTTGATGTCGCGATTGCCGTCGCTCTCATTGCCCCTCTCTCCACTCTATTCACTCTGATGATCTGCGGGAGGGGAGAGCCGTGAACCCGGAATTTATTCTGGGTGCCTTTCTCCTGCTTGCAGGCACCGTCGCCGCGGCATTTCCAAGGCCAAGAACCTACCTGAACCGGCTGATAAACCTGGAGATTTCTTCATGGGGGCTCCTCCTTCTGATGCTCTCTTATAACGAAGCCCTTGCATTGCTGACATTTGGCGGAGTATCAGCACTGACTGTGTATATTTTCGTAAGAGTGTTGCAAAAAAAGGAGGCAGCGGGATGATTATACAGAAGATATCCCGTATCCTGTCGAATTTCGACAACATCCTTCCGGTATTTGCTGCAGCATGTGCGGTAATGTCAATAATAACCCTCCTCACACTCCCGTTTGTATACAGTGAGAACCAGCTTTACCCCAAGCAGATCGTCCCGGGCAGTTCACTCAACCCTTATGACAGGGGAGGCCCGCCATTCACGCAAGTGGAGATACAATCACAGTATCCCGGGAACTCACCAACAGCAGGGTATGTCACAACATACCTCACTCCCTTCTCTCTCTTCCTCTCCCAGCAGACCCTCTACATGGGAACAACTATCGTGGCACACCCAGGGGGAATACTGGACGAGATTCTTTACAACACCCGGGGTCTGGATACGGTATTTGAACCGACTATCCTCTTCATTGCATTCGCGATCGCCGCGTATATTTTCAGGAGGGAGGAGCACAAATGATGTGGACCGCGGCACTATGGAACGAGTACTCCGTCGGCCTTGTGATCGCGTTCACGTGTGCACTTACCGGATTTGCCGCTCTTACCATAGAGCGTGATGACCTCCATAAACTCCTGCTGATTGATCTTGTCGAGACTGCGTCCCTTGCGGTAGTTGCACTCATCGGGACCGATCTTGCAGAAGCCCTGATCCTACCCGGCCTGGTTGTGGGAATAGCCGAGCTGCTCGCCCTTTCGCAGATATACCTCACCAAGGAAGAATTGCAACACTACAAGGTGAAGAGGCTGAATATCGAGGTCATGATGATATCCCCTGCTCCGATCATCATCTCAACCATACTTGTCATGTACGGGATCATCCTCTCAGGATTTACGGGTGGCGGAGTAGCAGGTCTTGGTATTGTCTTCTACTTTATGAGCAGAAGCTTTACGGGCAACTTCCATGTCCTGGAGATTGCAAGCGGGATCTCATGGGCACTCTGGGTTGCCTCTTTCTTCGTGTTCATGTTCCTCCCGGAATGGTGGTATCTCGCCCTCATGGGAGCAGCAGTCGGAATCCTCCTGAAAGTGATCACCAAGATGTCCCTTGTCGGGGCCATGTGGGGTGAACCGGAATGAACGAGATCGGAGGCACTCCGCTCTTCTTCCTTGAGTTCGGGGATATCGTGGTATACTTCACGCCGTTCACCCTCACATTGTTCCTGCTTGCCCTGGTATTCACGGTCTTCGTACTGATCAGCCGGCCTGAGCGGCAGATCGACATCGCATTCGGCGCAGATGCATTTTATGCAAAAGTGATCTCCCTGCCGGAACTCCGGTTCCGCCGCTTCATGTCGATTGCATGCGGCCTCGCCTGCATGGGAGCGATGGTGACGGGCGATGTCTTTGATTTCACACTTCTCGTATCCCTCGTGGGTATCTGCAATGTGGGGATCGTCGCCGCAGTGAAGAGCAGGCATGTCCAGAATGCCGCATACCAGTATGGCCTCGTGGCGCTTGCAGGAACCGTGCCCCTCTTTTCAGCCGCAGCAATGGTTGCGGCAACCACCGGCACACTCTCGATGATCGAGCTTGCAAAGGATGCGGTGGCGATTCCGCTTGCTGCCCGGGCACTCCTCGTTCTCGGCGTCATGGGTGAGGGGATGGCTCCTTTCTATGCTGCCAAGGCCGAGATGTTCAGGGCTCCGGGTGCACCGTATGTGATCATGTGCTCACTCTCATCGCTCCTTATCTTCCTGAGGGTGGCTGAGGTGATCCTTCTCCTGTGAGGTAACAGTATGAAGAAAAAGAATGCCCTTGCACTGACCCTGGTTGCAGCGGGATCGGGAGTCGCAGCCATGGCTCTCAGCATGGCAAGCATACTCCCCGGCTGGGCGTATGCAGCGGTGCTGGTACTTGCGTTTCCGCTGTTCGTGCTCGGCCTCGGGCTGTACTGGATGGCAAGAGAGGGCGAGGAGGATATTCCCTTCCTGGGGTACTAGCCATGATCGCTGAACTCCTCTTTGCGGTCTTCTTCGGGCTTCTCCTCCTGGGTATTCACCGGAAGGTAATTGCGCGAATCCAGAGGAGACCAGGCCCTCCCGTGTGGCAGGAGATCCTGCACATGTTAAAATTCTCCTTCAAGACAACGTGGATCCCGAAGACCGCGAGCGCAGCTCTCTTTGTGGGAGTTGTCCTGGTTGCAATCGGCATATGGAGTGCTGCCCTCTTTGTGGTCATTTCAGGCGGGAGCCTTCTTGTCATTTTTGCGATTTACATGCTTCACAAGATCGTCGAGCATGGATTCGGGCTCTCCTCAGGCTCCCCCTACGGGAAATTCGGCGGTGTCCGCTCTGTGATCTCTGCAGCCTCCGAGATCCCGCTTCTCGTGAGCGTGGCGGCAATTGCTATATTCACACATTCGCTGCTCATCTCGGATATCGTATCGTACCAGGAAGTCCACGGACCCCTGTTGATCACCATACCCCTCGCAGCAATCGCGATGTACGTCGTTCTCATCTCGAAGATGCCATTCGGGCCGTTCTCGATCGTCGAGAGCAAGGAACTGGTGAGCGGGTACAAGACCGAGCATTTCGGAGTCTGGAGGGCCGGCCTCGAGGTGTGCAATGGCCTGAAGACGTACGTTCTTCTCCTCACGTTCATCCTGGTTTTCATCGGAAGCCTTCCGTTCTGGCTCACTCTTCTCACCATGCTCATCCTGGTCATCACGCTCTCCTTCGTGTGCGCCCTCTCGCCAATGCTCTCCCCCTATGACAGCGTGACAGTCCAGACTCTTCTGGCAGGGCTCATGCTGGTGTACGTGGGTGTCCTTGGGGTGATGTCATGATCAGAGAAGTATTGGTGCTTGGAACCCTGATCTATATCCTGATTATTGCTGTGCAGTGGATCGACCGCCCATCTCTGTGGCCTCAGAGCCTCATCATCTGTGGTGCTCTCGTGCTTGCCACTGCGATGTACTGGTTCCGGAATGAACTCAGGCTCCAGCGCTGGGAGGCTGTGGCACTCTGGGCAGCCGTGCTCCTGTTCGTCGTGTACGGCCTGGCCAGGATGGGGGGCGCCATATGACCGGGCCGCTCTATGAAAAGGATCTCACGTCAATGAAATACGCCATCCTGACGAGCAGGAGGCATGACCGCATGGTGCACGAGATCGCTTCCGACCTGGGACTCCCCCAGCTCAGGGTGAGGCGCTACATCATGGACCATTTTGATATGCTTCTCATGGAGAATCTCCCTGCTAGGTATGAGCGCGGGAAGAAGGATCGGGAGGATTCTCCGGACCCGGAACGGTCTCTGGGTGCCCACCTCTACACGCGTGCCGTTCCCATGATAAGCGAGGAACTGATGGATGAGACGGTGGGGAAGGTCAAGGATATGCTCAGGCATGGAACTCCCATGGACCAGGCGATATCCTCGGGAAAGAAGCAACTCCGGGAGGCGATTGTACCATGACCCTGCTCCAGTCATTGAAGAACATTGTCCGTTCAAAATCCATCCATGTCGCATATGTGGATGTGGGCTCCTGCAACGGCTGTGATATCGAGGTCCTTGCCTGCCTCGCCCCCCGCTATGATATCGAGCAGTACGGCATCTACGTCCACAATAACCCGCGGGAGGCGGATGTGCTCCTCGTGATCGGAGCATACACGCCGGGATGGGAAGAGAAACTTCAGAGCCTCTGGCAGAAGATACCGGATCCCAAGGTAGCAATTGCGATAGGAAACTGCCCGATCTCCGGGTGTCTCTTCAACCGTCCCCACACCCTGGTCGATCCCCCGGTTTCAAAGCACATCCCAATCGCTGCACAGGTCCCGGGATGCCCGCCAAGGCCGACCGAGATCCTCTCTGCCATCCTCTCTGTAGCCCCAACGGTATTCAAGGACTTCGAGGTGAGGAAGTGATGAAGCGGACTGTTGACGTCTCCATCCCCATTGGCCCTGTCCACCCCTGCTGGAAAGAACCGGCCCGGGTCAAGTGCGAGACACGGGGGGAGCGGGTGATCTCCGCAGAGGTCGAACTCGGGTACATGAAGAAAGGTATCGAGCGGATCATGAAGGGGAGGCCATGGCAGGAGGTAATGTTTCTGGCAGAGAGGGTCTGCGGGATCTGCTCGGTCATCCATAACATGGTCTTCATCGAAGCGCTCGAGCATATCAGCGAAATTGTGGTCCCTGAAAGGGCTGCATATCTCAGGGTGATTGTCAACGAGCTCGACCGCATGCAGAGCCATATTCTTGCCAATTTCTCCTACTGCTACACCATCGAACACGAGACACTCGGGATGTATCTCCTCGACACCCGTGAAAAGGTCATGGACGAACTTGAGAGGATCACCGGTGCACGGGTTACCTGTGCGTTTATTGTTCCCGGCGGCGTCAGGTTCGACCTCCGCGCCGAAGATGTCCTCCACCTCAGGGCAAGCCTCGATATCCTGGAGCAGGACATTAAGCGATATACAGGGATATTCGAGCGTGGCCCCATGATAGCACTCCGGAGCAGGGGAGTCGGGATCCTCACCCAGGAGGCTGCAAGGGAATCGTGTGCAGTTGGTCCCACAGCAAAGGCGAGTGGCATCGCAGACATGGATCGGAGGCTGCACCATCCTACCTACCAGAAACTCGGTTTTGTTCCCATTTCACGAAATGAAGGGGATAACTTTGCACGGATCATGGTGCGGTTCCAGGAAGTAATCCAGAGTATTGCACTTATCAGGAAGTGCCTTGACCAGCTTCCCGAAGGTCCGATACGCGGAGGGGGCATTCCGGGCGCAGGGGAGATCGCCTATTCCGGAGAAGCCCCGCGGGGGGAGCTCTCCTACTTCATCAAGACAGATGCTGCCGGTCGTGTGCTCGAGATCTCGATCCAGACCCCGTCGATCATGAATATCGAGGCATGCTGTCATTACATGCTCAAAGGTGTCGCATCCCTTGCGGATGTGACATCGACGTTTGTCTCATCAGATCCCTGCATTGCCTGCACGGAGCGTTGAAATGGCCCTTTCCCTGCTGTATTACGCTCAGGAGTTCCTGCGGGGGGAATGGGCGAAAAAGTTCCTTGCCGCAAAGACCGCACCCCTTGTCACTCCCCCCCATTTCAGGAACTACCCGGAACTGACAGGGAAGACCTGTACCCACCAGCTCATCTGCATGATGGCCTGCCCGGCACCCGGGGCGATCGATGTGGTCATGACTCCCGAGGGATGGAAGCCCCGTATCCATATCGGCCATTGCATCAGGTGCGGACTCTGCGTCGAAGCCTGCCCGAACGGAGTCCTCACGAGCGGGAGAATTCTGGAATCGATGTTCTATGACAACACCAAACTATCCTTCTCCTTCCGGATCGACGTGGATACCGAGAAGTGCATGGGTTGCGGGAACTGTGCGGTGGCATGTCCCGTCAACAAGCTCATTGATGCCCAGATGTCTCATGGCGGCCGGGCATCGACCGATGATCTCCTCCTCAAGGTGAGCGAAGGGAAATGCCATGTTCTGCACGTTGAGAAGTGCACGGGATGCAAGACGTGTGAGAACCATTGCCCGAACGAAGCGATCAGGGTCGCCCGGCTGCTCGAAGCGATCCATAGCCCGGAGGAGGAACTATGAGGTTTCTCCTGAACACGGGGCGGACGATCAAGCAAGGTTCGTTCGTTGAGCGTAAGAACAATCCTTCATACCAGGTAGCAGCTGCGACCATCCTCATGAACCCGGTCGACATGCTGGAGATCATGGTTGAGGAGGGTAATCATGTCAGGGTTAAGAGTGACACCGGGGAAGTGGTGTTGCAGGTCAGCCCGGACAATGGCCTCACGAGGGGGCGGGTTTTCGTAAGTCTCGGCCCTTATGCAAACCACATTGTCAGTCCGGAAACCCACGGGACCGGAATGCCTGATTTTAAAGTCACTCCTGTGAGCATCGAGCCTACCGATGACCCGGTGCTCACTGTCAGTTCATTGATGGAACGCTGCGGGGGACTTCCCTATGAAGATTGAGGATGTCGTCTGCTCGTTCTGCGGGTGCCTCTGCGATGACCTCGTGGTCGAGGTTGATGGAACCAGGGTGGTGAGCGTCGAAAATGGCTGTACACTCGCCAATGAGAAGTTCCTGGGAGACCACAGGCTGAAAACCCCTATCCGGAGATCGGGGAATTCCTGGACAAAGATCTCCTATGAAGAGGCAATAGCAGAGACGGCAGCAATCCTGCTTGACGCGGACCGCCCCCTTCTCTACGGATGGAGCGGGACATTTGGCGAAGCCCAGAGCATTGGCGTTCACCTGGCAGAAATCCTGGGAGCGGTCATCGATAATACTTCGACCGTCTGCCATGGCCCCTCGATCCTTGCAATCCAGGAGGTAGGACACCCAGGCTGCACACTCGGGCAGGTCAAGAACAGGGCCGACGTCGTGGTATACTGGGGAGCGAACCCTGTCGACGCCCACCCCCGACACATGAGCAGGTACACCACCTATTGCGATGGATTTTTCCGGAAAGATGCGTTCAAGGAGCGCAAGGTTATCGTCGTTGACGTTCGCGAAACGGAATCCTCGAACATCGCAGATGAATTCATGAAGGTCAATCCTGGCGGCGACTATGCTGTCCTGTCGGCATTGAGAGCGATCGTCAGGGGGAAGGGGGATATCATCCCTGCCAGGGTGGAAGGGGTGTCACGCGAGCAACTTTTCAGGGTGGCAGATATCTGCAAGTCAGCAAAATTCGGTGCATTCTTTTTCGGGGTGGGGCTGACCATGGCACCGGGAAAGAACAAGAACATCAGGAACGCGATTGAACTCACTGAGGAACTGAGCAGGCACACCAAGTTCACCATCTCACCCATGCGGGGACACTGGAACGTCTATGGATCAAACGAGGTATTCACATGGATAAGCGGGTATCCCTATGCGGTCGATTTTGCCCGGGGAATCGCGTTCTACAACCCGGGAGAGACCACGAGCGTGGACATCCTCAAGCGGGAGGAGTGCGATGCGTGCCTTGTCGTGGCAAGCGATCCTGGAGCTCACTTCCCGAAAGCATGTGCTGAGCACTTGGCCAGGATCCCGACTATTCAGATCGATCCCCACGTCAATGTCACCACTCATCTGGCCCACATCCAGATACCTGTTGCAGTTGCCGGGATAGATGCAGAGGGAACCGCATATCGCATGGATGGCGTGCCGATAAGGACCCGGAAACTCTTCCAGGGCAGCTACCCGGATGATCTGGTGGTTCTCGAGAAACTGTATGCCATCGTGAAGGAGGCGAAAGGGTAATGCCAGGACTCCTCATCAAAAACGCGTTCGTAATCGATCCACTCTCCGGCGTGAAGGGGGAGGTCATGGATATCGCCATCCGGGACGGGAAGATTGTCGAGGATGTTCCATCTGGTGCAGAGATCATCGATGTACGAGGGTGCCTGACCCTTCCCGGCGGAATAGATTCGCATTCGCACGTCTGCGGTACCAAGGTGAACTTCGGGCGTTACATGAGCCCTGAGGATATGAGGGCAGGCAGGACCGCCCGCAAGGGTGTCATGCACGTTACATCGGGATACAGCGTCCCCACCACGTTCGGGAACTCCTACAGGTACAGCACCATGGGATACACCACGATCCTCGAAGGGGCCATGGCTCCCCTGGAAGCACGTCATACCCACGAGGAGTTCACTGCAACTCCCCATCAGGATATGCTCGCGAACACCCTCTTTGACGGGAACTGGTCAATCATGGATGCCGTCAGAGAGAAGGACGTGAAAAGAGCAGCAGCGGTAGTAGCATGGACGCTTGCTGCGGTGAAGGGCTTTGCTATCAAGCTGACCAATCCGGGTGGCACTGAAGCCTGGGGCTGGGGCGGGGATATGAGCAGTGTCCACGACACGGTCCCGAATTTCGATGTATCACCGGCTGAGATCATCAGCACCATGATCAAGGCAAACGAGTTGCTGAACCTTCCACATTCAGTTCACCTCCACTGCAACAACCTCGGGGTACCCGGCAACTACCGGACCACGCTCAATACCATTGGCCTTGCCCCCGATCTGAATAAAGAACGCCAGAGCCTGTATCTCACCCATGTCCAGTTCCATTCATACGGGGGGACGACATGGAGGGATATCTGCTCAAAATCCGAGGATATCACCATGGCGATCAACAGTAGACCGCACGTGGTCATGGACATGGGGCAGATCATGTTCGGGAGGACCACCACCATGACCGCCGATGGTCCCATGGAGTTCAAGCTCTACAAGCTCCATCACAACAAATGGAGCAACCACGATGTCGAGCTCGAGACCGGATCAGGAATCATCCCGGTCTATTACAGCCGGAAAAGCCTCGTGAATTGCGTTATGTGGGCAATTGGTCTTGAGCTTGCCCTCCTCACGAAGAATCCCTGGCAGTGCCTGCTCTCCACCGACAGCCCGAACGGCGCCCCGTTCGTGAAATACCCTGAGATCATTGCCCTCCTGATGAGCCGGAAATTCCGTGAAAACGAGAGGAAGATGATCGATCAGAGGACCGAGCATTTTGTCCCTCTCTTTGCCATCGACAGGGAACTTGACTGGTACGAGATCGCGGTGATGACCCGTGCCGGCCAGGCAAAAGCACTTGGACTGACCCGCATCGGAAAGGGATACTTAAGCCCCGGTGCTGAAGCTGATGTTGCCATCTACCCCATCAAGCCCGGTGAGATCGATCCTTCCGTGGACTACCAGCAGGTTGTTGCAGGGTTTTCGCGCACTCTCCATACCATCAAGCGTGGGCGCGTCGTCGCGAGGGATGGAGAGGTTGTGGTCGAGGGGGCAAACAGCACCATCTGGTCGAGAGCACATGTACCGCCGGAATATGATATGGGGAAGGATCCAGAGTTTATCAAGAAATTCGAGCAGTACTATACCGTCAGGATGAACAATTACCCTGTCCAGGATGTGTACCTGCCACGGGGAATACGGATTGAGACTGAGGCTTCGTTATGAGGGTCATCCTGAAGACCAGGCCAAGGGCAAAACCAAAAATCCCCATCGAAGCGGAGGAGATCATTCCCCAGAATTTCCTCAGGAGAAATGATATCCGGGTTTTTGAAGGAAACAAGGAGCGGGCGCTCGATGATCTTTTCTTCATCACCACTGAAGGTCCTGCTGTCTCACCCGATCAGGTCGAAGTGATACTCACAGGAGACACCGGGGTTATCAAGAGGGTGGGGGAGTACATGAATGCAGGCCGTATCATAGTCGAGGGGGATATCGGGATGCATTGCGGGAATTTCATGAGCGCCGGGGAGATCCTTATCCGTGGAAACGCCGATGCCTGGCTCGGGCGTGAGATGAGGGGTGGTCGCATTCTCTGCGAGGGGAATGCAGGCCATTACTGTGCTGCAGGATACAGGGGTGAAAAACGGGGCATGAGAGGAGGGACCGTTGAAGTGAAGGGGAATGCCGGTGACTTTACCGCAGAATACCTCTCGGGTGGTGAGGTGACCATTCACGGGAACTGCGGGGATCTGCCCGGGGTGGAAATGAGGGGTGGGACCCTTGTCATAGGGGGGGACTGCTCACGCCCCTGTGGAAACATGACGGGTGGGACCTGTATGGTTTTCGGTCAGGCACATCAGTTTCTCCCAACATTCAGAAAGAACGGTATTGAAGATACAGTGTATGCAGGGAAGCATTGCCGTATGAACGCCTTCAGGGGCGATGTGGCGAACAGGGGAAAAGGGACGCTGCTGGTCCGCATGTAAGTCGCCCATGGAGAGTGGTGAAAAATTTCTCCCAAGTCTGCGCCCATATCCTTTTTAATTTGAAAATGCATCTATTTTATCAGAATTTCCCCGTAATTCACCGTGATATGCCATGATCTCTGTGCTCCTTGTTGATGATGAACCCGCCCTCCTTGATATCACCCAGATATTCCTGGAAAAAGAGGGGAAGATGTCGGTCACTCTTTCTGAATCGGCAAAGGATGCACTTGCCCTCCTTGGAGAGAGGTCGTTTGACATCATCATCTCCGACTATGAAATGCCCCAGATGAACGGGATTGAACTCTTAAAAGCGGTGAAATCGCAGGGTCTCGAGATTCCGTTCATTATCTTTACAGGCAGGGGGAGGGAGCATGTCGCTATAGAGGCACTGAACCTGGGAGCATCGTTCTATCTCCAGAAGGGCGGTGACCCGAAGTCGCAGTTTGCTGAGCTCCGCAACATGATCATGCAGGCGGTCCAGAGGAAGAAGGCGGAAGCTGAGGTGCTCCTGAACCAGGCCCGGCTCCAGGCAATGATAGACCTTCACCAGAAGTCGGGAGGAGATATCCATGACCTCTGTACCTACGCGATGGAGAAAGCAATCGAGCTCACTGGCAGCACCCTGGGATACATTGCATTTCTTAATGAGGAGGAGACCGTGCTTTCGATGTATGCCTGGTCGAAGTCGGCACTCGAGGCGTGCCGTGTCAGGGATGCACCGCGTGAATACCCTGTAGAGAAGACTGGGCTCTGGGGAGAACCTGTCAGGCAGCGCCGTCCGGTCATTACCAATAATTACAAGGCACCCAATCTTGCGAAGCGGGGATACCCCGAGGGACATGTCAAGGTCATCCGGCATATGGGAGTCCCCGTGATGGATGGTACACGGATAGTCATGCTTTCCGGTCTCGGGAACAAAGCAACTGAATATACCGATGATGACATCAGGCAGGTCACCCACCTCATGGGTGGATTGTGGCAGATCCTCAAGCGGAAGCGGATAGAGACGGAGCTCGTTGAGAGTGAGAAAAAGTTTCGGTCCTACTTTGAGCTTCCCCTGGTGGGGATTGCGATCCTGTCTCCGGATCACCACTGGATCATGGCGAACCAGAAACTCTGCCAGATGCTCGGGTACAGCATGGACGAGCTGAAGACCCTGAAATCGACTGATATCACACCCGAAGAAGATGTTGAGAAGGAACTTCTTGAATACCAGAAGTTGCTCTCAGGGGGAAAGGAATCACATACGCTTGAGAAGAGGTATGTGAGAAAGGATGGCCGGATCATCAATGTCGAACTCTCGACCGTTCCCGTGAGGGGAGGTAATGGCAACCCCGACTATTTTGTGGCGCTCATCCAGGATATCTCCAGCCTGAAGCATGCGAAAGAGGAACTCGAGGTATCAAACCAGCACATGGCCGCCACCCTTGAGGAACTCCGGGCAACGCAGGACTCGATGAACGAGTACTGCCACCGTCTTGAGAGGGAAGAGCTTGCGCTCCGCCAGAGTGAGGAGCGGTTCAGGACCATGGTGGAGTCAGCTCCCGCGATGCTTGTCATCACGGATATGCGTGGCGTAATCACCTATTCCGGCCCTAACGTTCAAAAATTCACAGGGTATACGAAAGATGAGTTCCCCGCAGAAGGGCTCTCTCTCGTCCATCCGGATGATAGGGATTGTATCAAAAAAATTGTCGGGAAGGTGTTTGAAGACCAGAAGGGTGTGGGGAACATCGAGTTCAGATCGGTCAGGAAGAACGGAGAGGTATGGCATGCATCGAGCTCCATTGAGCCACTCCGCGATCCCCAGGGAGCGATTCTCGGATACCTGATCCAGACAATGGATATCACATCCAGAAAAAGTGCCGAG
Source organism: Methanolinea sp. UBA275 (assembly GCA_002506105.1). Classification (GTDB taxonomy): domain Archaea; phylum Halobacteriota; class Methanomicrobia; order Methanomicrobiales; family Methanospirillaceae; genus Methanolinea_A. The sequence continues at coordinate 29,262 of DAWU01000003.1, forward strand.
GAAGCGTTGAAAGAATCCGAGGAGAAATACCGTGAACTTGTGGAAAATATCGACGAGGTGGTATTCTCCCTCAATTCACAGGGTATCATCACGTATGTGAGCCCTGCGGTGACGCGATCCCTTGGATACGAGATTGCGGAGGTGAAAGACCACAGAATCACGGAATTTGTGCTTCCCGAGGATATTCAAGGGGTACAGGATGGATTCGAGCGTTTCCTGGGTGCTGAGGGCAGGGAACCTCTTACGGCAGACTGGCGGGTGAAAACCCGGACTGGCGATATCCGCTGGGTAAGGGTTGCACTTCGTGTACCAGGCGCTAATGACAGTTCTTCCGGATGCACCGGGACCCTCATGGATATCCATGATCAACGGAGAGCATTGGAGGATCTCCGGGATCGCGAAGCATTGCTCCAGGGAATATTCAGGGCTGCTCCCATCGGGATAGGGCTGGTGCAGGATCGTGTGATCTCATGGGTCAACAACGGGATTACTGCCATGACAGGACATTCCCGGGAACAACTCGTCGGAAAGAGCGCACGAATGCTCTACCAGAGCGATGAAGAGTTCTTCCGTGTCGGAAAAGAGAAGTATCCCAAAATGTGGGAGAATGGAGTGGGATCCGTTGAGAGTCGCTGGGTCCGGTCTGATGGTAGCGTGATCGATGTCCTGATCAGTTCCTCCCCTCTGAATCCTGATGATCACCATTCCCCGGTGATCTTCACGGTATCGGATATCACCGATACAAAACGAATCGAGGCAGGGTTGGTGGAGAGTGAGGTCCTCCTCCGCTCCTTTATCGATGCGATCCCTGAACCTGCTCACCTCATGAACCCGGATGGAAGGATTATCTCTGCGAATGCGGCATTCTGCTCCCGTTATTCCGTCAATGAGAAGGAAGTTGCGGGGCTGAACGTATATACTCTCGTCGATGGAGCACTTGGAAACACGATATCGGCGAGTATTGAGGAGGTGAAGTCGACCAAAAAAGAGATCCGGTTCGAGAAGACCCTTGATGACCGGGTATTGGTCTTTGATGTATATCCTATTCAGGACATGGGGGGAAATGTCACCCGGATCGCGGTATTCTCGTTTGATATCACCGACCACAAAAGGTCACAGGATGTCTTATCTCTCCTCAACAAGAAACTCTCACTCCTCTCCCGCATCACCCGCCACGACGCACTCAATACTATCACATCTCTGAATGGGTACCTCGAACGTATGAAAACCCAGACGGATGATCCGCTGCTGCTCACCTATATCCACAAGGAGGAGAGGGGGATCGATACCATGCGGAATCTCCTTGCTTTTACAGAGAGCTATCAGAATGTGGGTATGGCCTCACCCGCATGGCAGGACGTGAGCAGTGCAATCCGGAGGAGTGCGGAGCTGCAGGATCTCAACAATGTGACAATTTACATGGAGTGCGAGGGTCTCGAACTCCATGCAGACCCGATGCTCGAGAAGGTCTTTTTTTCCCTTATCGAGAACGCAACCCGGTATGGCGGTTCTCTCTCACGGATCTCCTTCTCATATAAGGAAGATAATAATGGAGAGTTGCTCCTGATATGCGAGGATGACGGGGCAGGGGTACCTCCCGACCGGAAAGATTCTCTCTTTACGCTCGATGCAGGGCAGAATTCAGGGTATGGTCTCTTTCTTGTCCGGGAGATCCTCGCTGTGGCAGGATTCTCGATCAAGGAGACCGGCGTCCCGGGGAAGGGAGCGAGGTTCGAGATCAGGGTGCCTGCAGGTTCATTCCGGATTTCCAGGTCATGAGAGAATGGTGGGCGGCCAATCGGAGTCAATCCTGGCAGAGAGATCGCCCGGTGATCAGGGTACATAACGAAGCGTATCTCGACTATCAATCAGATGACCCCGCCCTTATAATTTTCAGGGAACAGCAACCAGTCGTCACGCCGGGTAGTGAGAAAAAAGCCCTCGCCGTGTGCACGTGAAAAAAAGAATATCGGGTGTTTTGTTCTTATTCAGGTCTCTTCAACGTCCTCCGACTGGCAGGAAGGGCACATGGGGTGCTTTCCCACAGCCTTGAATTTCTCCCCGCACTCCTTGCATTTGTAATTCTTCCCCTTCACACGATCCGGTGGGATCTCCATGTCTACAGGGCCTCCGACTGTGCACATACGAAATGTTCACCTCAGTATGAGGGATGGGGAGCACAGGATAAAAGGTTAACTATGCCTGCCCCCGTCACGGAAAAAAACCGTGCCCTGAGACTGATGGTGTGAGGGGTTCATGACCGTTTCCTGGTGAGAAGGTGTGCAATACCCAGCGCCGCAATCACACATACGAGGAGAGACGGTGTAGCGGTCGGAGAGGGAAGCGACGTCTCCGGGGTTTTCACCTGTGCAGAGGCCTCCGGATTGGCAGGGGTTGTCGCAGGGGTATTGAGTGGCGTGAGCGATCGGCTGAATGTCCTATCATCGCCGGCGGCCAGGGTCACCGATCCCTGCTCTGTCGCATATCCCTGCTTTTCAAGCCGGATAGTATACTCCCCCGGGAGGAGGCTCTCAAATACACGGGGTGTATTTCCCGAATATTTCCCATTGAGGTAGATCTCGGCATCCCCCGGATCCGTCACCACATCGAGTCTGCCGGTCGTGACTGCCTTTTTCAGGATGATTCCGACCTCGGCATACTTCACGCCGGAGAGCGAGTCTTTCGCGACTGGTTCCGTCGAGACATACACTGTATGGCTTCCGGGGGCAAGACCTCCTGAAACCCTTGCAGTATTCCAGGAGTAGGTCCAGCGATCGTGTGTTACCATGACCTGGGTGAAGGTGTCCGGATCGCCTGTTACTACAGGGGCATTGCTGTTCTCCATCCTGGCTCCCTGTGCTGGAATGCCGGGGCCTGTGACAAAGAGATAGACCGTATCTGCAAGCTGCACGGTACCATTCAGGGGTATCGTGTCGCCGATGGTTGCGGTGATGGTGTCTGCCGCGGCTATGCCGATGAAGGGGAACGACACCATAGCGATTACTACGAGGCATTTGAGGAGAGAACAGAAATTCTGCCGGGTGTTCATACTGGGTGTAGAACGCCCGGGATTATGAAAGAGTGGGGTTAAGGAGGCCAGGTTATCTGCATGGGTGTTGGAAAATCCCCGTCATCGCACCCGCCACATGTTTGCGGATATTGCGTTTTTCCAGGCCTTCCGTGCGTGACTGAAGATACCTGACGAAGGCCGGCTCACCCTGTATTTCTGGATAAGCCTGGATTCATCAGACGTGAGTTTCATCAGGAGTGGTGTGATACTCCTGAATATAGAATGGTATCGGAGAAGGGTATGAGAAGGGGTGAATTACCGGGTGAGTGAGCTGACCAGCACCCCCTCGGGATTATAGAGATACGCCGTGTCACCGGCGTTGTTCCACATCTCTTCGGGCCAGTAGAGGTGGAGGCTTGAGGGATTTCCTTCCATCCCGGTGTGAATGGTCACCGTGCTATGGGGCTTTAACGTGTAGGTGAAAAACGAACCATTATCCAGTGGATATTCGATGAAAGTGAAACTCCTTCCCTCCTGGTTGCTGATCTTCCAGCCTGTCATGACCACCTTCTCATTCCCGCTGTTGGTGATCTTTAACGATTCTCCAAGAATATCCAGACTGCTCAGGTATACTGTGGACTGGATTGTACCTGGATCCGGTGTAGGGGTAGGAGAAGGTGTGGGAAATACCGGGATTTGGGAATCGGGGAGCACATTTGGTGTGAATTTCGTCCTGTTCTTCAGTTGACTCCAATCAGGAAGTTTCTTGTCTGAATTCTGCCCGATCCAGGTATTTGGCAGCCTGGGCAGAGGGCGGATGTTTGATATGTTGAAACGGTGTTTCAGGGCGTCCAGGCTCAGTCCGGCATTCAGTGAATAGAGTTTCGCTGCGCTTGAATCCTGTTCCACTGTGGTGACGGCGCTGTCTCCGGCAACCAGTTGAACCATAGGGACAGAGGCAAATACAATAATTGCCATGACCATCATGACCTTCTCTCTCATGAGTATGCTCCTGTGCATCAGTGAAGAGTACCTGCTTAAAAATTAGCTTGATGCTTCCAGTTTTTTGAAAGGACTCTCTGGGAATGAACATACCCACAATTAGAACCAGCGGAGAACCAGATGAAGAATAGATCCCGGAACACTCCTCTTCAGGGAAATAGCTCCCTCGGTGCACATCTCATGGCAGCAGAAACACCTGATGCACTCCCCGGTGTGTATGCGTGCATGTCTTCTGTCCATGGTGATCGCCCTGGCAGGACAGATCGCTGCACACTTCCCGCACCCTGTGCAGCGTGAACTATCAGCCGTAGGGCGGACACCATACACTTTTCCCAGTGTATGGACCATCCTGAAGAGAGGAGATGTCTGTATTGTCCTGCGGCTGCCGCGGTATGTTCGCGGTTTTTTGAAGGCATGAGCGGTATACTCTTCTGGAGGGTCACCCAGGAGTGTAATTTCCTTCCCGTCAGCCGAACAGAGGCCCCGCTGGATTGCACACGAGAGGTAGGGAACATCAAGGGGATCGATCGACATGAGCCTGCACAGAATGATATCGAGTGCAAGTGGGCTTGGACTGACCAGGAGTACTCCGAGATGCCGTGGGTGACCCGAAGTCGGGCCATCCCCCTCCATTGCGAGAATTGCATCTGCAACCTGGAGGGAGGGACGCACCGCCAGGTTCAGGTCTATGATCATATCCCCGAACCTTTCAGCTGTCTGGAAACGTGAGTGGATAAGGGGTTTTTCCAGGCCGGGAATAAGACCGAAGAGGTTCTTGGTGGCACCTGTCATGAGTGTGAGGATATGTGCCTTGGCCTTGGAAACAACCACGATATGGTCGGATGAGAAGCAGGGGGTGATAACCGGAAACTCCCTGCAGACCTTCCCCCCTTCGAATATGAGGGGTCGAAAACCTGTATCCAGATTGAGGGTGCACCCGGGGTCCTCTGCAAGCACAGCATACCCTGCTTCCTGGTACTGTTTCATCAGATTCTTCGCGGTATACCTGATCCCGCCGCCGGGACTGTCTGCGAGGGTGACCTCGCAACCATGCTCGTTCAAAAGCCGGATGACTCCCCCCATCACCGCCGGATGTGTGCAGACCGCCCTCTCCGGGGAGAGTCCCTGGAGGAGATTGGGTTTTACCAGTACCTTTGTTCCGGGGGAGATCCATCTCTCCAACCCTCCGATGAGTTCTATCCCACGTCTCAGCGCATCGTATACATGGGACGGATCGTAATCTGCACATGAGACCAGTGCGACTGGAACCTCGGGTAGCGTCTCGTGTTCCCCGGCAGGGTGAATAGCTTCTGAATCGTCAGAGGTCATGAATGCTGTTGCATCAGGTTCAATTCTGTGCCCTGGAATCGCTGCAGATCTCACGAATGCAGATGTCAAGGTCTTTCACAAGATCCATGACCGAATCGTACCGATTGGTGGGATCTCTCGCGATACATCGCTCTATGATAGCATCAAACACACCAGCAGAGGATACGATCAGTGAAGGCACTCTGATCGTACCATCGAGGCGTTCCCTTGTAATATCAGCAATGCTCTCTCCGGGGAAAGGTAAGACACCTGTTACACACTGATAGAAAATAATACCCAGCTGGTAGATGTCGGTCTTGTTGGTCGTGCGCCCGAACCTGGAGGGATCCAGTTGTTCAGGAGATGCATAGGAGAGCGAGAACCCGTGCAGGGTGGTTTCTGCAGGGACGCTGTCGTTCCGGGAAAGGCCCCAGTCACCTATCTTTGGTTCTCCTTCCTGCGACAGCAGGATATTCCCGGGCTTGAGATCGCGGTGGATCACCCCTCTCTCATGCGCAAATGCGAGAGCAAGGGCAATTTTCCTGATCATATTGGCCGCATCGCAGGGCTTCATGGGGACCGGGATGTCTGCAAGGCTCCCTGGGAGATATTCCATCTCGACATAGGGAATGGGGAGTATGTTCGCGGCGTTGACCTGGACAATCCCCGGGTGGAGGAGTGTTCTCCAGACACCCATTTCCCGCAGGAGCGATCTCCCTGTCTGCTCATCGGTCTTGATAGGGATCTTGACGGCAACTTCGACCCCGTCTTCCCTGCGCCGTGCAAAAAAGACCCGTGCTACACCCCCCTGATGGAGGAACTTCGCGTCGGAATAACGCTGTTCAAGTTCAGGAGGAAATGGTGGAACATATGGTGCGGATCGTTCCTCAAAAAGCAGTGTATCCTTGAAGTTGACTGCACGTTTCCCTCCAGGTTCCCCGGGTATCATGGCCTGGATGCATACAATACAGAAACTGATAATAAATGTGGCCGCAGGGATCATGGTTGAGAAAGGAAGGATGGTCTTCCACATGAGCACGATTGATGCGAAAACACCGGCCGCCGTAAGCACGAGGTGCCCAAGGGAAGCGATTCTCATCGCCTTTCCAGAGTAGGAAGAGTAGGCCATGCCCAGCGACGAGACAGCCCCGTAAGCCAGAAGAAAACCGCTTACCAGGGTCAATGCAAGGAGGTACCTGGAATAGGAATTCCAGAGGGAAAGGGACACGATGAGCAGGAGTAACTCGATGAAGAACAGGGTAGCCATGAAGGTGTGGGCACCGAGGAATATCCTGCGATAGGGATGCCAGTTGGGGTATCCACCTGCCGATCGATGAGTATCCTTTGAAATGAGGACGAATGCTAGGACAGTCGCCCCACCCAGAAGTGCGATGAGAAAGAATCCGGAGAAGAACAGGTTCTGTGCGAGAGTACCCATGATATCAGGGGGAGTCGAATCCGTGACATCTGGTGTTTCTTGTAGTGGGAGTTCAGGGGTCGCCGTAGTCTGGTAGGAGGCAAGGAGGGGAGTTGTCTGATCTGGTACAGGTGAAGGAGCAGGGGTTGTCTGGAGAGGAGATGGAATGATCCGGGTCGGTTCCGGTTCAAATTTCTTCGCGTAGATCTCCTTATATTTATCAATGTTTACTTTTTCCCGATTGAAAAGATCGACAGGGATGGTACGTGATATATTCGGCGCATCCAGTATCTTTGCCTGGCAGAACATCCCTCCCGCTATGACTGTTGTAAAAAGCACCAGAATAACGAAAAGACAGGGGAACCTGCTCTTATGCATCCTGCATCTCACCCGGTGCACCCGCATCCAGGAAGACCAGGTGGAGCGCAAACTCCCCCATTGAGAGGGAGATACGATCTCCATCCTTGAGCGCGATCTGATCCCTGTCAGAGACCCTCTTTCCATTGATGTATGTCCCCCCTGTACTCTCCATGTCTTCGATAACACACGAATCATTTCTGGTCCGGATGAGCGCATGCGGTCTTGATATCCTTGTCAGGGACCTGTATGATTCGGGAAAGGAGACTGCATCGCATTCCGGTATCGACGGCTGATCAGGGTCTCCGCCCCGTCCGAGTGCCACGCATGGTGCAGAGAGGGGAATGAGCTTCCCGTCCCATTCGCCCCCCATGACGAGAAGGGCTTTTCCGCACGCTTGTAGTTCTGTTGACACTCTCTGCCTGACTGCTGAAATCCGGTCATGCAGGCTGGCTGCTTTGATGTGAACAGGCAGTGCGGAGAATACCCCGAGATCCCTCTGTATCCTCTGGATCATCCCCGGTGCAGGTGAATATTCCCATGCGGGGTGGACTCCTTTGGAAGTCTCCCTCCCGAGGCCGGGTTTCCTGATGATGAGACCTGCATTGAGGAGTTTTTCAAGGTGCTTCTTGGTGTTCTCATAACTTGTTTCGATCTCAAGGGAGATGGAACGGGCGTCAAGCGGACGCTTCTCGAGGAGCCGGAGTATCTGGAGACGCGAGCTGTTGCCGAGGATCTCCAGATAATCCGAGAGTTCTGTGAGAAATTCCTCGTCATCTGCGGACAGTATTGTACCGGGGCCCTCATCCATGTATATTCACTCCCTCTTTACACTAGGGTAAAGTACACTTTAGCTGGTGTTATTAAGAGGGTGCCGGTCTTGTGGTGGTAGGAGACAGATAGAACCAAAGGGTGGAATCACTGCGTCCGGTCCTGCTTGGACTTTCTTTGTTCCCTGGTGTTCCCCAACACAGCACCCGGGATAAATATGAGCGAGGCCGAGTTCATGCAATACCGGGTTCCGGCCGGAAGCGGGCCGTCATCGAACACGTGCCCCAGATGTGCATCGCAGCGGGTACAGAGCACCTCTGTCCTCACCATGCCATGCGTCAGATCCTCCCTGAATGTGACATTATTCCTGTGTACCGGTTCAGAAAAACTCGGCCAGCCTGTGCCGCTGTCGAACTTGGTCTCCGAAGAGAAGAGGTCTGTGCCGCAGCAGGCACAGCGATAGATTCCCCGGTTATGGAGATCGTGATATGCCCCCGAGAATGGAGGCTCTGAACATTTCAGCCTTGCGACACTGAACTGTATTGGAGTAAGCACACTTTCCCATTCTGCCAGGGTTTTTATGACCCTGGTCTCCAGAGTCAGGTTCCCTGAGTCAGCATGGTAAATCCGCACCATATCGGGGTAGGCATCATGAGAACCATTCATGGACATGTGTACTGCTTTCCCCTCCATGTTAAATGGAGAGATCGTGGCATTTTGTGGGCCATTAATTTGAATAAGGATTTCGTTCCTATTTTAGAGATAGCAGGTGTGTAGTTGTATGGAGATACATGAGAGGAAGGAGAGTGGTGTGGTGGTGCTCGCATGCAGGGGGAGGCTTGACGGGTATGGCGCGGGCATCCTTGAAAAGGCAGCAAAAGAGGCACTTCACGACGATGACAGGTCGCTTGTGCTGGATATGCAGGAAGTCCCGTATCTCTCGAGTGCCGGTATCCGGGTTATGCTCGTACTGCAAAAACGGCTGCGCGAAAGGGGAGGAAAAGTAGCCCTTGCAGGGGCAGGTGAATTTATAAAAAAAGTCCTTGAAATGGCAGGATTTCTCTCTATCTTCCCGCATTATGCCACTGTAGGCGAAGCAGTCCGAGTGCTTGGCAGGGCAGAGGAACGTGCACAACTTCTCACTGATCTGCGATCTCCCAGTATTGAGAGGGATGGTGTGCGGCTGAGTATCGAGCCAGGATTACACAAGCCGGCTGCACTCAGGGTGTGGGGGGATCTTCCGGCAGTGCTGTATTCACGGATCGATGCCCGGCATATCGCAGTGATTCCCTTCAGCGGGACGGAATATGCACTCGGACTCGGGGCTCTCGGCAGAACGGCGGAGGAAGTCCTCCCGTTCCTGGGAGAGATGGTGGTGCTGCATGGATCACTCGTCTGGCTCCCCACGGATGGCAATGATACCCCGGATTTCTTCACCCCTGTCAAGGACACCGGCGAGCTCAAGATCTTCGCAGGATATGCTGTCTCGCTCGAAGGTCCATATCGAGAGTATGTCATACTCGAGAGTCTTTCACGGGATGGGATGACCATCGGTGAGATCTATGACATCCTGAACGCCTGGGCAAAAGAACATTATCGTGATTATAAGGGAATTCTCGCGGTGGCCTGGTGGGCAGTCATGGAAGGCCTGAGGAGCCAGGGGGTTAAGCATTCACCCGTAAAGGAGCATGCCCCACCGGGGGCTGTCTCCATCATGGACCCGAGCGTGTTCGACTCATGGTTTGAGCACGATTCAGTACCCCGGTACCGCGGGGATACCATGCTAGGATTCGGCATTGCCATTGATCGGACACTGTCCGGGGGATCGTTCGATAAAGAATCACTGGAATCCCTGATTGCACCTCATCCCGGAGAGGACAGCAGTGGAGGGGGTATCACTTCACATACCCACGGGGTTGTGTTCCGGAATGTATCGTATGACCCCGGTGCTGCATTCGAGGCACAGGTAAGAAAGATACTCGGTGAGGCGGACTTTGTGGACATGCGACACCTCATGTCGGATACGAAAATACGCAAGGCAAAAATTGGAATTGCACCGGTATCATCACTCCTTCACACCTGAATATCCGTTTTTTACAGGATATTTATGGGCGATTTTGTTGAAAAAGGGATATAAAAATTTATAAGTTCAGGATTTTCTGTATGCCACGTACAGTGCAGCAATGGCAGGGCCTGCCGCCATCACGAAGGGGGACAGTCCTGCAGAAGATTTTCCGGCCGACGGGGTTGAGGGAATGAGAGCTTCACTGACAATGGCGGTGCCCCCTCCGGTTACTTCCACAGAGGAGATAAAATCCTGGAATCCATCCCCGCTGATCCGTAACGAATGGGCTCCAGCCGGGATTTCATGGATCGTCAGAGGGGTAACTCCCACCGCCTTGTCGTCAAGGTATACTGCTGCCCCGGGAGGCACCGATTCCACTGTGATGGATCCCTGTGCAAGAGGTTCCAGAGTGCGTGGCACTTTCATCACGTCATTTCGGGGGATCGAGAGGACTTCGTTCAGCGGAACGTAGCCCTCCTTTGTCACCATGAGCCGGTGGGTTCCCGGGACCACGTCATACAAGACCATAATGCCGGTATCAGGCACAATCCCGGCTGAAACGCCATCCCACGTGACTTCGGCGAGGGGTGGGGTGATAAGAAGGTGAACCCTGCTGTATTCCACCACCGGCTTCGCACTCATCGGGACATAAATGCTGATCACCTGTCCCCGGGCAGGTACCGAGTTGATGGTGCCGTTATATGTCTCATACCCCTCCCTCTGGAGGGTATACGTGTGATACGGGATTCCTGTCACATCAACGGGAACATCGAGGATACCCTCATAGATCAGACCTTTGAGAACTCCGTCGACAAAGACCTGGGCACCTTCAACATTTCCATGGAACCGGTAGATTCCCGTGTTTCCTGCAGTAGCAGTATCAGCCTGGACTGAGAATGGGACGAACAGGGCCAGGCTTATAGAGAGAACAACACATGTCAGATACGAGCGACGCATACACTCCACCAATTGATGATGTATATATATCTTGGGGAAGTGGCGGGAGATAAATGTATCAGTCCAATGGCGTCTGAACCGTATTTTTTCCTTTTGGCAAACAGAAAACGCGTTCTTTATGCGGGGGCTGCAATACGGGGGATTTTTCGATCTCTCCCAATCATGGGTTGGAAACCTTGATATCTCACCAGATTAAGGGTGCTTTGTAAGTGGGTCTTGACCGCATGAAAAGAAATACCCATGATCATTATGAAGGAGGCAGGGAAATGGGGCGTATGTGCACATGCCCTCTCTGTGGCTACAGGATGGAGCGTTCCCCTGCCGTACCCTGTTATGCAGTACGGTGTCCACGCTGCGAATCAATGATGATCGAGGTAAATTGAACTGTATGATGACATCCCCTGACTCTCATGGATTGACCGTCTTTGTTAACCATACATTTTTTATAACCCGGGATCAACAATGGTCTTTGTAAAGGAGTAATAGTATGGCGATTGAACTCACACTACTGTTCACCATCATTGTATTCATTCTCGGTATCGCGTTTGGGTACATGCGTAAGGGAAAGGAAGACAAGTGGGGCCTCCTTAAGTGGGGCATTATAATCGGGATCATCCTTGCGATTGTCTTCTGGGTGATAGGATTTTTCATCGGGGGTCTTGGAGGCTTTGGATTCTGGGCGTTCCTTATCTACCTGATAGTCTTTATCATCGGTGTCTACATCGGAGATGTCATAGAAGCAAAAATGAAAAAATAAGCAGATTCGTGTGGCCACGGGAGTGGTCACTCATCTTTTTCTATACCGTTTTTCCTAATCCCCGGGAATATTGTTCATCCAATCCCATTCCATTCATGGCATAATCCGGAGTGGGGAGAGACCTGTATCCAGATTGCGTGTTCCTGACTGTCAGGAAAAGGGCTGCGAATACCGAATCAATCGAATATCAGAGGTCGAGAATAAGGGAATAAGGCCAGGGCCGAGACTCGAACCCGGGTCGGGGGATCCACAGTCCCCTAGGATAACCAACTACCCCACCCTGGCAGGATGTACCCTCTCTCATTTCACCCCGATACACTTTAATATATCTCCCTCCCCATCCTCAGCACCTGACGAACGTCCGGTGTGTATTTAATTTCCGGTGATACATTACATACCACGCGTAACTGCATGGGAATCCCCTCAATGATACGTCGGTGCACCGGGAATCCGGGTTCAACCTCCAATCAGATCCATCCCGCATAATCTCCAGGGTGAGGAGCATGACAGAGAAAAAACATATAAGGACCCCCATAGTCTGTGTCCTGGGCCACGTGGACCACGGGAAGACATCACTTCTCGATCGCATCAGGGGATCTTCCGTGGTAAGCACGGAGGATGGGGCCATCACCCAGCATATCGGGGCGACGATTGTTCCCATCGAAGCGATTAAAAAGATGAGCGGGAGCATGGAGAAGGTCCCCCTCAATGTCCCCGGCCTTCTTTTCATCGACACGCCGGGACACCACGCGTTCACGACATTGCGTGCCCGGGGGGGAGCGCTTGCGGATATGGCCATACTCGTCGTTGATATCAACCAGGGGTTCCAGCCACAGACTGTAGAGGCGCTCCAGATCCTACGCACCTGCAAGACGCCGTTTGTGATTGCAGCCACGAAGATCGATCGCCTGCATGGATGGAGGGTGCATGAGAACGAGGGGATCCTCTCGAGTTTTTCCCACCAGAACGACCGTGTAAAAGAACTGGTGGAGACCAAACTCTATGAGATTGTCGGGGAGCTCTCCGAACTTGGCTTTTCCGGGGAACGCTTTGACAGGGTCTCTGATTTCAGGAGGAACCTTGCGATTGTCCCTGTCAGCGCTCACACGGGGGAAGGTATTGCCGAGATGTTGATGGTGATGATCGGTCTTGCACAGCGATACATGGAGGGGGATCTCTCGCTCACTGCCAAGGGCCCCGGGCTCGGTACCATCCTTGAAGTGAAAGAGGAGAAGGGGCTTGGCACCACACTTGACGTGATCCTCTTTGATGGCAGCCTCTCCGTCGGCGATGAACTCGCCGTTGCCCGCCAGGAGGGCATCACGATCACAAAGGTTCGTGCACTCCTCCAGCCCCGCCCCCTCAAGGAGATCCTGGTGGAAGACCGGTTCGAGCGCGTTCGGTCCGTTACGGCAGCAGCGGGAATCAAGGTCAGTGCTCCAAACATCGAGGGAGCAATCGCGGGATCGCCAGTCCAGGTTGTGCGGGGAAATGCTGAGGAGGTCAGAAGCAGGATCAGAAAAGAGATGGAAGAGATCAACGTGACCCTCTCACCTGAAGGAGTGATCATAAAAGCCGATACCATCGGAGCCCTGGAAGCCATCTGCAAGGAACTCGATGAAAAAGAGATCGGGGTGATGCGTGCGGAAGTGGGATCGGTGAGCCGCCACGATCTTATCGATACAGAGACTATCAAGAACCCCTATTACAGGGCTCTCATCGCATTTTCAACTCCGCTCCTTCCCGATGCGGCGGAGATGGTAAAGGAACCCGGGTTCCCGGTGAAGGTGTTCGAGGGCAGGGTGATCTACAAGCTTGTTGATGAATACATCCAGTGGAGGGATGATCTCAAGAGGAAGAGCGAGCAGCAGCGGTTTGAACAGATCATCCACCCGGCCAAGATCCGGATTCTGCCGCACTGTATTTTCCGCCAGAGCAATCCCGCGGTTGTCGGTGTCCGGGTCCTCGGCGGAACGCTCCGGACCGATGTGAATCTCATCCACCTTGACGGTAAGAAAGTCGGTCATCTGAAATCCATTCAGCTGAACCAGGAGACCATCAGGGAGGCACAGGCAGGTGCAGAGGTGGCAATCTCAATCGAAGGTGCGACGGTAGGAAGGCAGCTGGATGTCGAGGATGACCTGTTCGTTGATATTCCTGAGCGGCATGTGAAGGTTCTCGAGAAGGAGATGCTTTCGCACCTTCCGATTCACACCCAGGAGATCCTGGCAGAATACACCACAATGCGGCGAAAGGAGAATCCTTTCTGGGGGAAGTAGGCTTTAATATACCATTCACCCAATGGTATAGGTACTTCATGGAGTGTGTTCCAGGGCCGGAGAATATGGAGTTCCAGGGTAAGAATACCGGGAAGCGAACTGGTCTCTGGGCACATGCCGGTGATGGTGCCGGTCTTTTCCAGAGGAGGATTTGAGAGAATGGCAGAGTTCAAAATCGTGCTGTCCGACCAGAAGACAGGAAGGGCATACAAGGTAGATGTGAGCGGAGGGCCGGCAGGTGCCCTGATAGGCAAAAAGATCGGTGATGAAATGGATGCAGGGTCTCTGGGTCTCTCCGGCTACAGGATACAGATTACCGGAGGATCTGACAGGAACGGTACCCCTGCAAAGAGGAACCTTCCCATGTCAGGGAGACGGCGTCTCCTGCTCTCAGGCGGGTTAGGGTTCAAACCTGTCATGGAGGGACAGCGCAAGCGGAAGGCAATACGAGGGAACGAGATCACTGCTGATTTTGTTCAGATCAACGCGCGAGTCACCACATACGGGGACAAAGCACTGGATGAATACTTTGTAAAACCGGCAGCTGAAGAAAACAAGGCATAATCACTCATTTTTCAGAACGTGTTCCCTCAGCGCGGGGAGCAGGTCCTTGAATTCCACATCATGCCGTTTGGCCATGATGACGACTGCTGCTTCTGATCGCAGAGTTCCTCCGAATCGTTCCATGACGATCTGATTCTGTTCTGCCACGAGATCTGCCCGGGGTTTGCCAGAGTGCTGTGAGATTCTGGATAGGAGATCGTCGACAGGATCAGAGCGTTCAAAAACCGCAGAGCCGGGCCTGTATCCGAGCGGTATCTCTATCGTGGAGACATCAAAAAGGGGCCGAATCATGTCTCCCTCCATGGTGACAAGTCCTTCCTCCTCAGCCCGGGTGATGAGAATATTCGCCTGGTCGATATTCATCCAGTGCTGCTTAAATGAGAGAAAATAGACGATCTCGTTCTTTTTCAGAAGATCTTTGCGGGCATGACGGAACGGCGCTGCGATGGTGATGGTGAGGCTCATCTCTCACTCTCACGATAAGAATGTTCACGCCACCGTATCAATGCTCCCAATTGAGATCCTGGGGTGTATACCCTGGATCCTTCATCGCCGTTCCACTGTGAGGGAACATCCTCTTTCACACCATACTACCTGCGTGGTACACGAGCCATTTTGGAGGGATCCAGATAAGATCCGGCAAGATGTATGAAAGATCATTTAAAAAAAAGCATTTCCGATGATATATTCAAAAAATAACGTGTGAATGTCCTGCAATGGTCATATGGCTATTTCATTGAAGATTGCATCCATCGTAATCTATATGTTGTTATGGATAGAATAGATTATATGACAAGAGTCGTATCTGCGGGTGTCATCCTCCTACCCCCTGATTGTTTCATAGATACGACTTTTGAACCGCCACTTTTTCAAGAAATTTCAGGTGGAGATCATGGTGTTGTTCGTCCCTTTATAACACCGCGAGTATGAACGTTCGAATATTCAATTAAAATGGAGAATCGAACACGGACTTTGGGCCCGCTCCCAATAAGAAAAAAGATATCTATTCGATCAAAATTGCATTAATGGAGCCTTCCTGGCCAGGTCGGCTGAGAATGCGTGCTTTTCCCAGTTCAGTCCTGATAACTGCACCCTTTGTAAGGAGGTTCCGTCTCACGTAGTTAGGATTGGCACCATTTGCCTCTACGGTCTCAATTTTGACCTTGCGGACACTTCCGGACCGGGGATCTGAAACATTTGCATATTCCCCTCTCATGGTGCGGACTTTCTGTTTCCCACCGGTGGTCCGTACGATCGATCTCCTTTCCTGACCGATGTGGCTGTCGGTCGGTGCAGATCCTATCTCGGATCGCCGCTTGACCAGAGTAAGCCTGTATCGGCCTCCTGTTGGCTGCCTTACTGATCTTCCTTGCCAGAGCATGTGTTTTTCCCCTTCCTGTATTCGTAGTGCATTCTTTTCAGCAGGGATAGTCCCTGCCGGAGTTCTTTAATATTTACCCGTTCACCTATTAAATCTCACCCATTATTCCAGGAGGGCGTCGAGAAAAGACTCGATCCCTTCGCCTGTCTTCAGATTCGTCCGGAAGACGCCCATGCCAGGGTGATAACGGTGCATATCGCGCTCCATCCGGTCAAGATCTGCCCCCACGAAGGATGCAAGATCGATCTTGTTGATGATCCCAATATCACAATCCCGGAACATCATCGGGTGCTTGTTCACCACATCATCACCCTCTGTAGCGCTGACAATGACGACCCGTTTCTCCGCGCCAAGAAGAAAATCGGTCGGGCAGACCATGTTCCCGACGTTCTCTATGAAGAGGAGATCGATGGTGTCGAGGTCGAGTCCTTCAAGGGAGTGTTCAACCAAGTGTGCATCGAGGTGGCACTCCTTCCCCGTGTTGGCATTCACCGCGGGAATGCCCAGTGCCTGAATCCTCCGGTAATCGTCATCACCAAACACATCACCCGCAATGGCTCCTGCACGGAGTCCCCGCATTTTTAGGAGAGGTGCCACCCTCTCGATAAGGGCAGTCTTTCCTGATCCGATGGCGCCAAGGAGATCAAAAGCCCGGACGCCATGGGCTTTGAGATGGCGGGCATTCGATTCAGCGATCCGTCGATTGACGTCGTATATATCCTTCTCTATCCTGACGTCGATATGATGCATGAAGACATGGTTGGATGCTGGAGAGTTTATAGGTTCACCATCATACAATAATAGGAATGAAAGGTGAGCGCATACTGTATCCCTGTTACTTCAATGCTGCGCTGAAGAGGAATGAAGGCAGGAGAGTTGCCATCTCGAGTGCGGTCCGGGACCCCACCATCGCGGACCTTGAAAGGGCAGTGAAGAGAACGGGGCTTCGTTTCCGCATTGAACAGAAACACTATCCCTCCAGGTGGTGGGTCAAGGAGGGAAGAATCCTTGTTGAATGGACCGAGAGCAAGGAGAAGCTCGTGAAGAAGGTTGCTACACATTTTGCGACAGGGAAGTGATGGCTTTGTATGACCTCCATACCCACACCACCATGACCGACGGGGAGATGCTTCCCATCGAGCTCATCAGGAGAATGTCCGTCCTTGGTTATTCAACGGTTGCCATCACGGATCATGCAGATGCCACAAACCTCCACGAATTGATCACCGCGCTCAAGAGACTCGTCTCCTCTGCCAGGGAATACGGAGTGACCCTCCTCCCGGGCGTGGAACTTACTCATGTTCCTCCCGGTCAGATTCCCGGACTTGCAGATGAGGCGAAAAAGCACGGGGCGATAATTGTCGTTGTCCATGGGGAAACACCGATGGAGCCCGTGGCTCCCGGGACCAATCAAGCCGCATGCAGCTGCAGCAATGTTGATGTGCTGGCTCACCCAGGCCTTATCTCCCTTGAGGATGCATGCATGGCTTCCGACAATGGGGTGGCACTTGAAATTACCTCGCGTGGCGGGCACAACAGGACCAACGGTCATGTGGTCAGAACCGCGCTTGCATCAGGATCCCAGATTGTCATCGACTCGGACTCACACGGTCCAGGAGACCTCCTGGACATGCGCGCAAAAAAGCTGGTGGGACTGGGTGCAGGGCTCAATGAGGAGCAATGCAGCCGTATTATGTCTTTAAATATCCAGGAATGGCTTTTACGGCGAAAATAATATTTATATCTTCACAATAAGTTTAAATACAATTGTTTTCTATATATATAGATTACTAACTTCTTCAGTCTGTTCCCACAGGCAGAAGAACAAGAGGTTTTTCGTGTGAAATCCATTGGTCTCGCGGTTCATGCTCTAGGGTCCCGCATCCTTGTGGTGCAATGTGATGCGGCACAGCTCCCAAGGCTCTACTGCGATGTCGTGGACAGGCGATTAAAGCCGGTCGGCAAGGTCGTGGATGTATTCGGGAATGTATCCCGACCAAAGGCCGCTGTTCTCTGCAAGGGGCCATGCGCAGTGCAGGCTGGGGAGAGGTTATTCATCAGATAAAAAGGTGTGATGAGCGTGCAGGAAGTCGAGAAACTTAAAATACTCCAGACGGAGCGGGAAGCCTTAAGGAACAGGCTGAAAGAGCGGGTGAAAGAGCACGAAAAGAAAGCAGAGGATCATACCGAGACGGTATGTCCGGAGTGCGGAAGCCGCCAGCTCGTGCATGATTATGAACGTGCCGAGCTCGTATGCCAGAACTGTGGTCTGGTCATAGACGACGACTTCATTGACCGCGGGCCTGAATGGCGTGCATTCGATCACGACCAGCGCATGAAGAGATCACGTGTCGGGGCTCCGATGACCTTCACCATCCATGACAAGGGGCTCTCGACCATGATCGACTGGAGAAACCGTGATTCATACGGGAGGGCAATCTCCAGCAAGAACCGCGCCCAGCTGTACCGGTTGAGAAAATGGCAGCGTCGTATCAGGGTGAGCAATGCAACAGAGCGAAACCTTGCATTCGCACTCTCTGAGCTTGACAGGATGGCATCCGCCCTGGGTCTGCCAAGGAACGTCAGGGAGACGGCGGCAGTGGTGTATCGTGATGCGGTTGACAAGAACCTCATCCGAGGCCGCAGTATCGAGGGTGTTGCAGCTGCCGCTCTCTATGCAGCCTGCCGGCAGTGCAGTGTCCCCAGGACTCTCGATGAGATTGCCGAGGTTTCACGTGTATCGCGGAAGGAGATCGGAAGGACGTACCGTTTCATCTCAAGAGAGCTCGGACTCAAACTCCTCCCGACATCACCAATCGATTATGTGCCACGGTTCTGCTCGGGGCTGAACCTCAAGGGAGAGGTCCAGAGCAGGGCGGTTGAGATACTCAGGCAGGCAGGGGAGCGGGAACTCACAAGCGGGCGTGGACCTACCGGTGTGGCCGCTGCGGCAATCTACATCTCATCCATTCTTGGTGGCGAGCGGAGGACCCAGCGCGAGGTTGCTGAAGTGGCCGGTGTGACCGAGGTTACCATCAGGAATCGCTACAAGGAACTCGCAGAGAAACTCGACATCGAGATCATTCTCTGATACTTTTTTCCCCGATTATTGCAGAGTGGATGGAAATTTCCATTCATCGCTGATGAATTTAGAGCGTTTATTTTCGAAAAGAAAGATGGACTCGACGGGATTCGAACCCGTGGCCTTCATTTTTTCAGACCGGGGGGAATCCCCCCTCGACCCCATCGTGCCCTCCGGGCACGTATGACATCAGAAAAACATGGAAAAATGCAGAAGAAAGAATGAAACAGGAGAGAGATGGACTCGACGGGATTCGAACCCGTGGCCTTCATTTTTTCAGACCGAGGGGAATCCCCCCTCGACCCCATCGTGCCCTCCGGGCACGTATGACATCAGAAAAACATGGAAAAATGCAGAAGAAAGAATCAATCAGAAGAGAGATGGACTCGACGGGATTCGAACCCGTGGCCTTCACGTTGCAAACGTGACGATCTACCCCTGATCTACGAGCCCGCACAGAGCGTTGAAAGATATGCCTTATTCTGTTCTTCTCCTGGATACATATGTTTTGCTGAATGAGCATCCTTCCAGGGGATGAACCATGGACTTGGCGGGATTCGAACCCGCGGCCTTTACGTTGCGAACGTAACGATCTACCCCTGATCTACAAGCCCGATTGCGGTAGTAATGTTCTCTGCGGTTGGATTATAGTTGTTGTGTTGGTGTGTTAAAAGGGTAATAGCCCCTCTGAAGCAGTGATTTCGGGCCTGAATGGAAAAAGCGTAGAATCAATCGATCCAGTCAAGGAGTTTCTTTCCAGGATCGGAAGGCCTGGTCTTTTTTATACTGGGTGGACTATCTTTCTTACTTCCTCCCTCTGCAAGGTCAGCATGCTGCCCCAGATCTGCATAATCAGGGAGGATGTCCGGATCGCGACGGAAAGGTATCTCATCCGCCAGGATGATCGGCTTGGATGGCACCTGTGTTGGGGGGGTGATGAGGAAGTCCGGTGAATCGCCGGGCATCTCCCGCGGAGACTGGCGTGAGAGCAAATAATCAACAAAATCCTCGATCTCACGCTGACGTTCGGGTGGCAACCTTGAGATCTTCTCGGCAATTCCTTCCATTCTTGAAACGCCCTGCCCTGGTATTTCTATGATCTCCCTTGTTTTATTCCCTTTGTTTCCCTGGTCAGATTGGGAACGAGGCGCAATGCGAATTACCTGCCCGAAAGGATCAGCACGCGGCAGCTGTGCTCCACGATCGAGGTTATGATGAACGCCTCTTCCAGGGTTTTTCCTCCTGCGAAGGTCCCGTGTCCCCTGACAATGGCAGCCCTGTGACCACAAAGTGCGGACGCAACATTCTGTGCCATCTCCATGCTTCCCGGGGCGCCCGTAACCACCGGTATCACAGGAGAGAACATCTCTCCCTCGCTATCGAGAGGGATTATCCGATCCCGCGTGAGTGAAAGTGCGACAGCATGGGGCGGGTGGGCATGCACTACAGCCTGGTGCGGCGTGATCCGGTAGACCTCCCTATGCACGCGATATTCACTTGATGCGTTCAGGGGGGCATCCCCTTCTATCGGAAGAAAAACCGTCTCCCCCGGGGAGTCCAGAAATGATCCGGTCCGGGTTATGGTGAATCCATCCTTCTCACGAACGCTCATATTCCCAAAATTTGCACCCACGAGACCCTCTCCAATGAGCCTCTTTCCAACGTTCTGGAACTCTTCCATAATGGTGGTCATGGAATTAGGGGAAAAAGAGAGGAGATTATTTGAACTGGACCCCGACATCGCGCATCTTGTTGAACCGGGCGATGTTCAGCAGCAGGGGGGTTAAGCACTCCACCATGTTGGAGGCAGCAAGCGGCCCGGCATTGTATGCCCTGACACGGGAAACGCTGTTGATCAGCTCCATCACGACGGCCTTTGCCTCCTGGTCATCGCCGCAGACAGGGATTGCGAGGTCGAGTTCCTCGTCGAGTGCCCTCCACTTGTTGGCAGCAACCGTGTTGAACGCGGTGCAGAGGCGGGCATCGGCGGGAAGGAGCCGCTTTATCATCATGGCTGCTGATCCCTCGGGAGGAGGAACGAATACGAAATAATCGCGTTTCTCCATGGGATTCACAGGTGACACTACTATCTTCTTTGAGAAGCCGGTGAGGGTGGCGAGCGTGGGTTCAACATGCCTGAAGGGGATTGCAAGGATGATCACGTCTGACCTGTCAATCGCTTCCTGGTTGGTGTGACCCAGGCAGCTGCAGGGAAGGCCCCGCGTTTTCAGCAGGTCAAGACAGCACACACTGCTCTCGATCGCTTTTTCCTTCTCCCTTGAACCGATAATCACGTCATGATGGGAGGAGAGGCGCATGGCAATACCCTCGCCGATATCCCCGGTTCCACCTACAATGCCGACCTTCACTTATTCCACCAGCGGGATCAACAGGGATTCGAGTGTCTCGGCACTGGTGACCCCTTCAAGGCTCCGGATCACTTTTCCGTCTTTCTCGATGATGAGGGTTGGCACCACCCGGATACCGTATTTATTCGCCATTTCCATGTGCTCATCAACATCGATCTTTTTGATCTCAACCTTGTCACCCATCGTCTTTTTAAGATCTTCGAGAATGGGTCCCTGCCGTCTGCACGGCCCGCACCAATCTGCAAAAAAGTCAAGTAAAACCGGTCGGCTCATGTAACACTCCAAGGTTCTAAGTGGAAGAAAAAGGGTGATAAAGTTTTTTATGGGGGGTTATTTAGAGAGGATCTCCTTGATTACCTCTCCATATGCCGGCCGTGTGATACCGACTCCGATGATCACGCCGAGTATCGTGATGATCGCAAAACCCCGGAGGCTGGAGAGATCCATCAGCGCCAGGGGGACCATCGCGATGATCACAGTTGCCGCGGAGACGAGGATGATTCCAAGCGCTCTCGTGAGGCGCTTTTTATAGAGCGACGGGGATGGGACTTTCCCTTCATGGAGCACTTCATCGGTGATGATGACCAGCTGGTCGATCCCTGTACCCATCACTGCGATCAGCGCAGCAATACCTGCGAGGTCAAGTTGCTGGATGAAGGTTGAAATACCGAGGAGGATAAGGATCTCGGAAAGGTTTGTCCCTACCATCGGGAGCACGATTCTTGGCTCCCGGTACCTGTAATAAATCACTGCCCCGACTGCGAGTGCTGCGACGATGAATGCAATCGCACACACCAGTTTGAAATAATCCGACAGCTCCGCCGGAACGTATCCGGACCCCGCGACGGCAACATCAACAGGGAGTGCACCTGCACGGAGGTGGATCTCCAGGTTCTTTGCCGCTTCAAGCCCCTCGTTCCCGGGTCCTGTTGAGGCATAGAGTTGTCTGATGGGTTCCCTCTCAAGACTGGCAGCCAGCTCACTGGAGAGTGGAGCGCTATAGACCACGTTTTCATCCAGGACCATGTCCAGGAAATGAGCCTCCGGGTTAGTTGTTGCACCGGTTGCAATCGCTCCCTTTTGGAACATGCTTGCACCTTCCTCGTCAAGCGTGAAGGTGACTCCCCAGGTAGGGTTGCCCGGATCGGCATGGCTTGGCACACCCACACTGGTAATCCTGTCGCCGTATACGATATGCTCGGTCTCGTTCCCGGTGGTATGGATACGGATCTCGAATTTACCCTGCTTCCCTACGATCTCCTTTGCCTGGGCAAGGCTTACTCCGGCAAGCTCTACCCGTATGTAATGGGTTACTCCAGAGAAACTTGAGAGGGGGTTGACCCGGGCATCCTTGGTTCCGAGCGCATTTAACTTGCTCTCGAGGATCCGTTTCACATCGTCTGCAGTTTGCTTTGATACACCCTGTTCATACGATGTGAGCCTCCCGCCTGCGGACGTGAATGCAGTTTCAAGGGTCTCCCTGGGATAGTAGCTCCGAATCTCAAGTTTCCTTTCTTCAATGAGGTAGATATCCGCGTCCAGCTGTTTCTCGAGATTGGTGACGAACTCGTCTGATGAGAGATCCGTCTCAAACCCAACGATCTCGGCCTTGAACTCCATCTGGAGCCAGGTGCCTTCCTGCAGCTCGAGGCCGTACTGGAGGTTGGTGGTGAACTTACCGTCCTCGAAACGGGGTCCGATTGCGATGACCGATCCCACGATAAGAATGAGCATGAGGATGACCTGCCAGTGCGAGAGGCAGGCCTTCAGTTTGCTGCTGTTCATTTTCCACCCCGCTTCAGGACGAACCATTTTATTATCCCCGCATTCGTGAGCCAGGTATTCATTATGTCAAAGATAAGGCCAAAGAGAAGTACTGTCGCAATCTCCCAAATCACCGTGATCTGTGCGGCGAATGCGACCGCCCACATTGCTGCAACCGCAGCAAACGTGGTGGTGGTCATGATGATGCCGGTCTTGAACGCTCCGGATAATTTCTCAGCGAGTTTTCCCTGTCGCTTGAGAACCCTCATGGTAAGCAGGATATCAGAGTCGACAGAATACCCTATCAGCATCAGGAGGGCAGCAGTGGTGGGAAGGGAGAGCTCGATCCCGATGATGCTCATTGCCGCAGCCGTCATCACGATATCCGCAAATGCGCAGACGATCACGGCTGCGGAAGGAACAAATGACCGGAAAGCGAGGAAGACCACGATGGTCATCCCGATGAAAGAGATAATAAGTGCAATCAGGGCCTGCTGCTGGAGAGTCTGGCCGAACGATGCACCTATCTGGTCAATCTTGGCATCGGGATATTGCGCGGTGATCGATGTGGCAAGCGCCTGGAGGTTTGCATCATCCATCGGTCCGAATCGTAAGTATTTCCCATTATTCACCCCTTCACCAACGGAAAGGAGGGGATACCCGGAGAACGCAGCCTTCAGCTGCTCCGGAGTATCGGTCGAGAAAAGGGTAACCGCAGTACCCCCCGAGAAGTCAATCCCCGGACGGACTGGCATACCTGTGGTGGCATAATTGTACCCAAGGATTGCCAGGGATATGATGAGGATGATCATCGGGATCATCACCATCTGCCGGGGAGAGTATTTGTTCACATCATAATTGATGAGTCCCATAGCCCAGTAATATGGCGATGCAAGGGTAAAACACTTCGGGAGTCCGGCAACGGTGATGCATTCACATAATCACCAGTCATCTGGCAATTTTCTCTCTACATCACCTACAAATAAACCGAATTGCCTTCACTGGTTCCCAACGAAGGAGAAATAAATCAAAATACTTAAATAAATCGGGTGGCGAGTACCAGTTCATGAGATCTCCGCACGAGATCAAGGCAGTCATTGAAGGCCGCCTGCGTATGTATCTGTCGAGGGATCAGACGGGCGTCAGGCATGCCATGCTCAAGCTCTTCCTTAAAATAAAAACTCTTACCATCGCAAAGATATGTGAGCTCCTGAACAGGCGGTTTAAAATCAGTTATCACTCTGTCGCAGCAATGGTCGGGATCATTGCATCCAGGATTGGCATCCTCCATGTCAAAAAGAACAAGGAGGGAACCCACAGTGTGTATCAGCTCAAGGAGCAGTATACAGATCTTCTCGCCGGAATTATTGGGGCTGTCTGAACACCCGGCAGCATAATCATTTTACCCTCTCCGGTCGATGTGTGAGAATCATGTACGTGAAGCCTGATACCCCCCAGCTTCCTGAAGATATCACAGTGAATGAAGACGTTGCAGAATATATCGAGAGGAGAGGATGCGATTTCAGGGTCTGCACCTCCTGCGGAGGACCTATCCTCCTTCCTGTGGGCATGAAGCCCGCGAAATCCACGGACCTCAAGATCAGGTCGGGAAATCATACTATCTACATTTCCATCCACCAGGCGAGGTACCTGCATTCCATCCACCGTGGTATGCTCCCCATGTTCCTTGACCAGATGGAGGACTATTCCACCTGTCATGAGTATTGAGGAACTGGAACATACTGCTGATGTCAGGATGAGGGTCCGCGCACCAACGCTGGAGGAACTTTTCTCCGAAGCGGGAAGGGCACTCATGATGGTCATGTATGGGTCCCCTGGCGAGGGGAAAAGAACCATGAATGTCAGTGTGTCCGGCCACGACCTCGAATCGCTCATGCATGCCTTCCTCTCGGAACTCCTTTTTCTCTCTGAGGTGGAGGGGATGGTCTTTTCGGATGCAGAGGTCATACTCCGGAATTATACAATCGAAGGAACGGTAAAGGGCGAATCATTTAATCCGGATGTGCACAGTGCCGGCCAGGGTGTCAAGGGAATATCCTTTTCAGGTCTCTCCATTGTCCATGAACAGGGATCTTATATACTTGATGTCATCTTTGATGTGTGAATAATCATGCTGCAGGGGATATCGCGGATCGGACCGTATGAATGGGAGGTGCCGATAGGATTTGTCCCCGGGATGCGGGTGCCCGGGAGATTCTTCCTGTCAGATGCACTCGCAGAAGATCTCGAGGCAGGGGCCGTCCAGCAACTGGCACATGTCGCCACCATGCCCGGGATAGTGGGAAGATCGCTCGCCATGCCTGATATTCACTGGGGATATGGGTTTCCCATCGGAGGAGTGGCAGCGTTCTCGCTTGATGAGGGGGTCATCTCCCCGGGCGGTGTGGGATTTGACATCAACTGTGGGGTCCGGCTCCTTTCAACACCCCTCAAAGAGGACGAACTCGTGAAGAAACGGGAACTCATCGAACATCTTTTCAAGGCGGTTCCCACCGGGGTCGGGGGAAAGAGCACGCTTCGACTCTCTGGCCGGAGCCTCGAAGGGATGCTCCTGGAGGGATCATCCTGGGCGGTTCATCAGGGATATGGTGTCGATGAGGACATCATCATGTGCGAGCAGGCGGGATGCATGAAAGAGGCAGACCCCGCTGCGGTCTCCCAGAAAGCAAGGCAGCGGGGCATGCCGCAGAGCGGAACCCTTGGATCGGGGAACCATTTCCTGGAGATCCAGGCAGTCCGGGAGATCTATGACACGGAGGCTGCCCGGGCGTTCGGAGTCTTTCCAGGGCAGATCTGCATCATGATCCATTGCGGGTCGAGGGGGCTCGGACACCAGGTGTGCACTGATCACCTGAGCATTCTTGAGGCTGCGACCAGGAAATACCACATTTCGCTTCCGGATCGCCAGTTGGCCTGCGCTCCCCTTGACTCTCCCGAAGGAAAAGCCTATTTCGGTGCCATGGCGGCATCGGCAAATTATGCGTGGGCAAACCGCCAGGTTATCATGCATTACACGAGGAAGGCCATGGAAGAGATGTACGGGATCCCATACAAGGAGATGCACCTCGTGTATGATGTCGCACACAACGTTGCGAAGTTCGAGGAGCATGTCGTGGGAAGCTCAAGGATGAGGGTATGCGTGCACAGGAAGGGTGCTACAAGGGCGTACGGCCCGGGTGCACCTGACCTCCCGTCAGAATATGCATCGACAGGGCAGCCGGTTATCATCCCGGGAAGCATGGGTTCTCCATCCTTCCTGCTCCGCGGCACCTCCGCTGCGATGGATACGACCTTCGGGAGCACCTGCCACGGTGCAGGAAGGATCATGAGCCGAACCCAGGCCAAGAAGCGTGTTTCAGGGAAAGAAGTCAGGGAGAGCCTTGCACAGCGAGGGATCATTGTGAGAGCCCCGAGCGATATGGCGATTGCAGACGAGGCTCCCGGGGTGTATAAATCAAGTGCAGAGGTTGTCCGGGTGGTTCATGAAGTTGGACTGTCGAGGATGGTTGCACGCCTCGAACCGCTCGCGGTGATCAAGGGGTGACAGCACGATGCGGGCTTCTCTGGGATGAAAAAATCGTGTTTTCTCGTTTCCTCGAGGGATGCGGCCTTGCCTGCGAGCAGGTGACTCCCCATCTGCTTGCCGCACCCTTCTATCGCGGGCGGTTCGCAGCCCTCATCATTCCGACGGGATTTGCCAATCCCTCGTATTCCCGCCTTCTCCCTGCACTCCGCGCATCATCAGGAAGGATACGGAGGTTTATTGAAGGGGGAGGCAGGCTCCTCGTATTCGGGGCCGGGATTGATCGTGCCGATGCCTATGACTGGATGCCCTTCCCAATGACTTACCGGCACCAGAGGCAGAAGGGGGCACTCGAATGTGCAGCCTCACACTGGTGTTCTACCCTCTTCTCCGGTTACGATCAGGGATCTATCGAATGCGATGGTTTTTTTCCCGTGCATGGGGGGGAGGCAGTCGCCAGAATCGATGGTGAGGCGGTCCTGATCCATGCAGGGATCGGAAACGGCGAGATTATTGCGACGACCATCCACGAATACCCCTCACGTGTTTTTCTCAACGAGTTCTGCCAGGACTCTAGAGAAACATTCTTGTGACTGGAAATCAGGGATTTACTAAGGGATACGTTCATGAACCGCTACATTCTATCAGGGGATTGTGGGGCAGATGATCTCGAACCGTTGGGGCTGGCATTCCATAATCTCCTGAACCGGCTTCCCATCACTGCGCGATCACGTGACCGGATGGGAATTCGTATTGAAGACGGGCGAGTCGTGGACAGGGAGTATACCGGGCCGGTTCTCGAGCGCGTGCTCTCAGAGAACCGGGTGCTCAAGGTAACCCCACAGAGCGGTGAATACAAGGGTGTCCCGGTCGTGGTGGGCCCGGTGCGGGATTCATCAGGAGAAGCCATTGCAGCCATCGGGATCGTGGATATCACCGGCATTTTTGACCTGGCCACGCTCATGGAACACCAGTCAGAGATACTCAGGCAGGTGTGTGGAAAAGACCCCTGCCCGCTGCCTGGTGAGCAGACAGTGGCAAAAAGGTAGTATTTCTCATGTACGAGGCAGCGTTCAAGGTCCTTGAGGTGCTTGAGACCCGGGAAGGCCCGGTTTCTGGCGAAGTCATCAGCAATACTCTCGGGATCTCCCGTTCTGCGGTCTGGAAACACATCAAGGAACTTATCGACATGGGGTATGGGATCACCACCTCGCACAGGGAAGGATACCGCCTGGAAAAGAGCAGCAACCGGCTGCTGCCGTACGAAGTGCATAAAAAGCTCCGGACCACCTTCGTGGGCAAGAAGATGCGGTATTTCGAGAGCACACGCTCGACCAACTGGGTTGGGAAACAGATGACCCGCGAGCAGGATCCCGAGGCACTCCATGGTCTTGTGATTATTGCCGAACAACAGACGGGAGGCATCGGAAGACTGGGGAGGTCATGGGTCTCTCCACGTGGGGGTATCTGGGCTACTGTCGTGTTTAAGCCGAAGATCCCCATTGACAGGGTCTTTATGATCACCATGGCCGGCGCCATTGCGATTGCAAGGTCGCTCCGGAAGGAGTATGACCTTGGCGCCCTGATCAAGTGGCCGAATGACGTGTACCTCGGGGACAGCAAGGTTGCGGGCCTCCTTCTCGAGCTCTCTGCCGAGGCTGACCGTGTCCATTACGCGCTCCTTGGCATAGGTGTTGACGTAAATGTCTCCCAGGCTGACCTGTCAGGAGTTCCAAGTGCAGTCACTTCGGTCAGTATCGAGGTCGGTCATGATGTAGATCGGCCACAGTTGCTCGCCCGGATCCTCAAGGAGTTGGAGAGCCGGTATCTCCTCCTTGAAGCAGGGGAATACGAAGCGATCGTCAGGGAGTGGAAGAGCCTCTCCTGCACCCTTGAGCACAGGGTCAGGGTGAATACCCTGAAGAACAGCTTCGAGGGGGAGGCTATTGATATCGATGAATATGGGGCTCTCATGATCCGAAAGGACAACGGAAAGATAGAGAGGGTGATTGCCGGAGACTGCGTCCAGCAATAAGTATTTTTTCGTCAACCATTCATTTATTTCTGGTTGACGATGAACGTTCGAAGGCAGCGTGCACTCTTTATTGCCAATACCGGGGCTTTTTCAGCATTTCTCGCTGCCGGTTCATGGATTTCAATTCCTTTCATCCCCGTTCCCATCACTCTCCAGACGCTCTTCCTGTTCATCGCCGGGGGAGTCATGGGGAGATATGCGGTCGCTCCCGTTTCCCTGTACCTGCTCATGGGGGCGATGCATTTTCCCGTGTTTCACAGCGGCAGCGCGGGTCTCGGGGTCTTCCTTGGGCCGACAGGGGGGTATCTCCTGGGATTCCTTCCCGCCGCACTCATCTCAGGTCTTGGCTTTGAGAGGGATTCGTCGATTGTACGGTGTGCCGGGGTGGCGCTGGCTCTCGCCGCTCTCTACGCATGCGGGGTTGCCTGGCTTACGTATTCATCGGGTCTTGCAGTCCCTGTTGCTGTCATCATCGGCATTCTCCCATTCCTGCCGGGGGACATCCTGAAGGCAGCAGTGGCGTATGCAGTCAATCGCCGGATTACCAGGATGAGGGAGAAGAGACGCCGGATATCTGCTCCTGCAGGAGAGGATGATGGAATATGATCATCATACGCGGAGTTCGCCATGGGATAATTGACATCCCGTCATGTGCCATTCCGGAGGGGCATACCGCAGTTATAGGGCCGAACGGCAGTGGGAAATCCACGCTGCTCCGTATTATCGCAGGATTGGAAGAACCGGTGCGGGGCTGCATCACGATCGGGGAACAATCCCCCGGAGAGAGTGCAGTAGGGTGGGTCCACGAAGTACCCGGGCAGAACAGCCTGTTTACCAGAGTCCGCGATGAGATAACCTCGCCCCTGCGGTTTCGCCATCTGTCCTGTGATGAGATAACCTCCCGTGCGGCAGAAGTTGCTGCACAGACCGGGATATCTTCCCTCATGGATCGCGAACTCGCAACCCTTTCCGGGGGCGAGCAGGTGCTCGTCGCCCTGGCGACTGCAATGATCTCAAAGCCTGATATCCTGGTCCTTGATGAATGGGATTCCCACCTGGATGCCCCTTCTTCAGCGATGCTCCAGAATCAGCTGAATACCGGCGGTGTTCGCACGATTCTCCAGTGTACCCAGAACATGGATCTCGCCGCATCGGCAGATACCATAGTATTTCTCACAAAGGGAAGGGTAAAAGCAACGGGAACCCCCCTGGATGTATTCGGAAAGTGCATTGATACCTGCTACTACCCCCCTTCATGGAGGTGGAGGGAATGGAACTTGCGTTCGAAGGGGTAAGTGTCACCCGTGGGAGCTACGATATCCGGGTATCCGGATCCTTTTGCCAGGGCATCAACCTGGTGAGTGGACGGGTGGGTTCGGGAAAATCCACGGTCGCTGCCATGGCTGCAGGGATTCTGTCCCCGGATGGTGGCTCAATCCACCGGAAAGGGATTTCCACGTCGATGCTCTCGTTCCAGTTTCCGGAGTCAGGACTCACAGGAAGTACCGTGAAGGAGGAAGTGTATTCATATGGCGTACATGACGCTGATACCCTTGCCATGGCGGATCTTTCAGGAAGGGGTGAGGACGACCCGCTCTCCCTCAGCCGTGGTGAATTAAAAAAGCTCAGCCTTGCCTGTGTCCTTTCCAGGCCATGGGATCTCCTTGTTCTCGACGGGCCTTTCGAAGCCCTCGACTGCAGAGGGAAGAGAGAGGTGTGCCGCTGGATCGAACACAGGAGGTCCTCAATCGTGATCCTGTGTACGCATGAGCAGCATATTCTTCCCCGGATCGATGCTCTCTGGGAGTTCCAGGAACACACTCTTGTGTTCAGGGGATTGGTTCCGGAAGCGCTTGCACGATGGGACCTGGCCCCCACGTCAATCAAAACGCTGATTTCCCGAGGGACTCTCCCCTTCAATGTATCAGAAGATGATATCAGGGAGGCAGCATGCAGGATCCAAGGTTGAGGTTCCTCTCGGTCGTTCTTCTCTCAATCGCGGCATTCTTCTCGATTTCAGGTGCAGCCCTAGCTCTCGTCTGGTGGCTTCTTTTCAGCGGTGGCCCCGGTCTCCTGAAACGATCGGGCTGGCCGCTCATCGCCTTCGCACCGCTTGCCCTTGTCACGATCTCACTCTGGTTGACGGGGATGGAATGGTTCTCGTATTTCATCCGACTTGGGGTGGTGCTCCTGATCGCCATATACGCCTACCAGGACCAGCAATCCGGCGATTTCATCCGGATCGCGGCATGGGCTCTCGGGCCTGTGAAGGGATTTGATGTCGGACTTGCCGGGGAACTTGCGTTTGGCTCGCTCCGTTTCCTCGAGGATGAAGTCAGGAGAATGCGAAGGGCTTTTTTCCTGAAAGGAATACCCTTCGGGATAAAAAGCATCCTTACCATCTCGGCAGGGCTCGTGTTTGCCCTCATAAGGAGGACAGATGAACAGGCAGATCTTCTGGTTGCCCGCGGGTATACCAGGGGAGGGATGGCATGTGCCAGGTTCACATCTTCCCCAATGGACTTAATTTCATCGGGAATTGCAATATCCTTTTTTATTCTTTGTTTTTTGCCATTTAGAGAATTTTTTATACTTATACAATGAAGGTTTTAGAGGTTTAATGCCCGGTCCTCACCCGGTGAGCCCATGCCAGGCAGGAACAGTTCCGATGTGTGCCGTCCATAAGAAAATTGCCATCACCGACACTACGCTCAGAGATGCCCACCAGTCCCTGATAGCGACGCGGCTCAGGACGGAGGACATGGTTCCTCTCGCCCGGCAGATCGATAGTGTGGGATTCTTCTCCGTGGAGGCCTGGGGTGGGGCAACCTTCGATTCGAGTATACGGTTTCTGAACGAGGACCCCTGGGAAAGACTGCGGGTGCTGAAGGAGGAGCTCAAGCGGACCCCCATCCAGATGCTGCTCCGGGGCCAGAACCTCGTCGGATACCGCCATTATCCCGATGATGTGGTTGATCATTTCGTCGAAAGAGCCCACGCGAACGGCGTGGAAATATTCCGGGTATTCGATGCACTGAATGATATCAGGAACATGAAGCGGTCCATGGAGAGGGTAAAGCAGGTGGGGGCACATCTCCAGGGAGCCATCTGCTATACCACAAGCCCTGTCCATTCCATCCAGGGATTCGTCGAGATGGCAAAGGAGCTCCATTCCATGGACTGTGATTCCATCTGCATCAAGGACATGGCCGGCCTGATCATGCCGGATGCGGCGGCAGCACTTATAGCGGGTATCAAGGACGAGGTTGATACCCTTGTCGACCTTCATTCCCACTCGACCAGTGGTATTGCCATAATGAGCTATCAGTCGGCCATCAATGCAGGGGTGGATATCCTCGATACTGCCATGTCCCCCTTTGCACTCGGGACATCCCAGCCCCCGACAGAGAGCGTCGTGGCCTCACTCAAAGGCACGCCATGCGATACAGGAATTGACCTGCTCGCGCTCAGGGACGTACGGAATGCCTGTCTTAAAATCAGGGAGAAGTACGAGGGGCTCGTTGATCCCATCTCCGAGAGAGTTGACAGCGATGTCCTCCTCTACCAGCTTCCGGGAGGGATGATCTCGAACCTTGTATCCCAGCTAAAAGAGCAGGATGCCCTTGACAAGGTGAATGCAATGTTCGAGGAGGTACCGCGGGTGAGAAAGGATCTCGGATATCCCCCGCTCGTCACCCCCACATCCCAGATCGTGGGAACCCAGGCGGTCTTCAATGTCCTGATTGGCGGGGAGCGGTACCGGAATGTCACGAACGAGGTCAAGGATTACGTGAGAGGCCTGTATGGAAAGTCCCCTGGACCCATCAGCGATGAGATCAGAAAGCACATCATCGGAGACGAACCGGTCATCACGGTCAGGCCTGCGGATCTTCTGGAACCGATCTACGAGAAGATGAAGGCACAGGCATCGGCCGAGGGGATGATCAGGAAGGAGGAGGATGTGTTAACCTATATCCTGTATCCTGCCATTGCGCCCTCATTCCTGAAGGGGGAGCGGAAACCCGAGGATATTCCAAAAAAGAGGACGAAGGTATCCGAACCGTCCCCGCTTCCTTCTTCTATGGAGGTGGAGGTGGACGGTGAGGTGTTCAACGTCCGGATCGTATCTGTCGGGGGAAGTGCGATTTCAAGTGCCGCACCTGTTCAGGAAAAGATACCGCGAGGCGACATCCAGGGGGGTATCAAGTCCAACATGCAGGGGATGGTATTGAAGATCCTCGTCAGCCGGGGTTCAGAAGTCTCAAAAGGCGACGTGTTACTTGTCCTTGAGGCAATGAAAATGGAGAATCCAATCCAGAGCCCGGTTGACGGCAGGGTTTCAGATATTTTCGTGGACACAGGGGACACCGTCAAGAGCGGTGACGTGCTCCTGGTGGTGGAATGAAATACTTCGAGAAGGTCCTCATTGCGAACCGGGGGGAGATCGCCATCCGGGTAATGAGGGCGTGTCGGGAGCTCGACATAGAGACGGTTGCCATTTATTCTACCGTCGATTCCGATGCGCTGCACGTGAAGTATGCAGATGAAGCCTTCCTTGTCGGGGAAGCCCCTCCCGCGAAAAGTTACCTGAATATGGAACGGATCGTGGATCTTGCAAAGAAGTCCGGGTCCGAGGCCATCCACCCGGGGTATGGATTCCTTGCTGAGAATTACCGTTTCTCCAAGCTCTGCCAGGATGAGGGGATTGTCTTTATCGGCCCATCGTGGAAGACAATCCGGGCAATGGGATCAAAAATCGAGAGCAAGCAGATGATGAGGGCCGCCGATGTCCCGGTCCTTCCGGGAACCCCCGGAGGAATTCAGGATCCCGGGGAGGCAACAAAGGTTGCGGCAGATGTAGGCTATCCTGTCATTGTCAAGGCAAGCGCTGGCGGCGGGGGCATAGGGATGCACATCGTGCATGACGAGAAAGGCCTCGGGGAGGCGCTGGAAGCCGGGAGAAGGATCGCACAGTCTGCATTCGGCGATGCCACCGTCTTCATCGAGAAGTATCTCGAGAAACCGAGGCACATCGAGTTCCAGGTCCTTGCCGATGAGCATGGTCACGCAGTGCACCTCTTTGATCGTGAATGCTCGATCCAGCGGAGACACCAGAAACTCGTCGAAGAGGCCCCATGCCCGATCATGACGCCCGAACTCCGCGAAAAGATGGCCGCGTCAGCAATAGCGGTGGTGAAGGCGTCGGACTACACAAATGCTGGTACGGTTGAATTCCTCTATGCGGATGGCAATTACTATTTCATGGAGATGAACACCCGCCTCCAGGTCGAACACACAGTAACCGAGATGATCACCGGGCGGGACATCGTCAAGGAGCAGATTGCAATCGCAGCGGGAGAATCCCTCCCGTTCGATCAAGAGGATGTAACAGTGAGGGGGCATGCGATAGAGTGCAGGATAAATGCCGAAGATCCCCTGAACAACTTCACTGCAGATCCTGGCAAGATTCTCAGGTACCGATCGCCGGGAGGCCCGGGAATCAGGGTGGATTCCGGGATCCACATGGGGTATGCCATTCCTCCCACGTATGACTCCATGATCTCCAAGCTCTGTGCATGGGGTGCCGACCGGAAGGAGACCATCGCCAGGATGCGCCGGGCGATCTACGAGTATGTGATCATTGGGGTCAAGACCACACTTCCACTCCATCATGCAATCATGCACAACCGGCAATTTGCTGATGGCGATACTCATACCCACTTCCTGCAGGAAGAGCATATCCAGAAGACTCTCGCCCGGTATGTTCGTGAGGAGGAGACCCGGATGCAGACCCTTGCAGCATCATTACGCCACGGCAAGCAGATCGCTGCCATCACCGGGGCGGTGAATGTCTATCTCAACAGCCAGAAAAAGTAGGGAAAATTAGAGTCCGGGCCTCATTTTACCTCAAAACAGAATCTTTAAGAGCGTAGGATGCGTTTTAATTATGCACTTTTGTGCGCTGCGGTGGCCTAGCTGGTTAGGGCGCCAGACTCATAGGGTTTTGAGCATTGAACTATCGCGCCCATCATCTGAGACATCTGGAGATCGTGGGTTCGGATCCCACCCGCAGCATTCGGACACTATGTTACGTGCTCAAGGCTCCCCCTTTATATAGGGAGGCCTGAAACTCTCTTTTGTATGCATTGATCTTGAGAAATCACCTTTGACACACCCGTTGTTCTTTCATGAGAGTGGATATGCCGCTGGATTTTTTAGGAAATGACAAATCCCATATCCCTGACGAGTGTTTTGATCCGGTTGATAATTCCCTCTGCATTGCGCAATGCAGATTCTGCATCTGTGTGAGAGATTGCCCCAACCCGATCATATACTGAATTGTGCCGCTGTTTCCTCATCCGGGAAAAGATCGTGATCTCATTTCTGTCAAGAAAATGGCTCAGAAACAATTCGACAGAATAGTGGTGTTCTCTTCCTTCCGGGCGATATCCCTGCGTGTGCATCAGGCATGTCCCGGCCTGGAGCAGTGCGTTGTAGGCGATGTTATACGCCCATTCGTCATCATGTTCCTGAAAATTCCGTTTCGCCGAAGAGAGGTCCCGGTCGGCAATCTCCATGAGCCGGCTGACGGTGTCCGGGTCCACCGGGACTCGCTTAATCCTTCCCTGGCTCTCCAAGTTCTTCAAGCTCATGGTGCCCTGCTATGACGATTTTTGGTTCTCTGAACACGTTCATGATGAATGGATCTCTCTTGTGGATTCTCTCCAGGAGTTCATCCTTTCTCAGGAGGGTGTAATTGATTTCCCGGCCCAGTTGCTGCTCGGTATTGGTGATGCTTGCGATAAGATCATCATTCTTGATCTCTCCCACAACAAAGAGATCGATGTCGCTTCTTTCATGCGCCTTGCCGGCTGCAAACGATCCATAGATAAAGAGTATCTCGATTGCCTCGCTGTTGGAAAATCTCTCGACCAGCACCTGTGCGATCCCTTCGGTCTTCAGGATGAGTTTCTGGAGGTCTTGATAAAGATAATGGGTCTCGTCGACCCGGTAGTGCTTTTGGTTCCCCACCCGTTCACTCTTCAGCAGCCCGATGTTTTCGAGATTTGCCAGCTCTTTTCGCAGAGGCGCTACGTCAACATCAATGAGCCGGCTGATCTCGCGGACGTAATACTGTCTCCCGGGATTCATGAGGAACAGGGTGAGCAATGAGACTCTCGTCTTTGACCCGATGAGCGACTCAAGCATAACAGTTGATTGCCTCTTTTGAAATAAAAAATATTTCAATTGAAACCAAAAATGTTTCAATTGGGATTGGGAATGTTTCAACTGTAGGGTGGAGTTGTGTGTAAGTTGTCAAGTATTCCCTGGCAACCGAATCGGGCTGTCTACCACCTTCATCGACAATGTTTAGGATGTGAAGGCCGATGACACAAGAATATGTTGTCACAGTCGTAAAGATGGGGAGTCCCCTCCTCCCCTTTCCGGCACCATTCCCTTTTGCCAGGGCTCCCGTTGTCCGCGAGGGAGGGAGTCCGATGGATGCAGATGGTATTGTGATCGTGCTTGCCGCCGTGCTGCCTCTCTATCCGGCACTGTTCGTCATCTACCAGAAGATCGGCAAGTATGACGTGATGTGCGAGGACCTGGACAGGCTCCGCGAAGAACACGACCGCATCATGCAAGGAGATCGACATGGATCAGCAACTCGTGCAGATCATTGAGATGTTCGTCGCCTTGGTGGCGGCGCTCATCGCGTACTGGCAGAGAAATCAGAAGGTCGAAGCAAAGAACGAGACCAGGCAGGTCGTCGCCTTCTTCGACCCGACCGATGAAACGGTCACTGCACCGCCCGAGGTGGTCCCGGCCCGCTCCTGGAAGATGAGCGACGAGACCCGCCGATGGGTGCTGACCGGCCACGATGCGACGAACCAGGCAAGCCTCCTCCGGCAAATTGAGGAGGCCGAAGACAAGCGGCTTACGCACTACTACCTCACCTACCAGCCCACAATTCGCAGTAAAAACTTGAAGATCCCGAATTAAACGACCGCAAGATCTTTGTACCTCTGGTTAGAAACCTAAAATATGCCCTTAATCGATGGATTTGATGAAGAATCCATCCAGACCGTAGCACATTTTGGGATTGTCGCAGGAGCATATGAATCACTGGGAATAGGCCAAGTAATAGATCGAGCGATTCCCAAGATCCGCCACCATAACCTGACCCACTCACAGACCGTCAAACTCATGGTTCTGAACGGACTTGGTTTCATTGAACGGCGTCTCTACCTCTTTCCCGAATTCTTTGATGACATTGCACTGAGTCGACTTGTTGGTGATGGGATAACCCGGGATCATCTGAATGATGATGTATTCGGCAGAACACTAGATTCCATTGCCGAGTATGGACCAACTGAGTTATTCAACCAGATTGTTGCTGAATGCCTCCTCCCGAGTGAATTTGGATCACACTGTGTTCACATCGATACGACCAATTTCAGTGTCACCGGTGAGTATGAGCCCGACTTTGGGTGCGAAGAGATCCAGATCACCTATGGATATCCCAAAGACGGACGATGGGATCTCAAACGATTCGTCCTGGGCATCGCGGCAAATCAGCACGGAGTTCCGCTCTTTCTGCAAACCTTTTCCGGGAACGAGTCTGACAAAGAAACCATAAGAACCATCATTCGCGACCTGGCCGAGAATCTCAAGTCGGCAGAAAAGATCTACCACGTTGCGGATTCTGAATTTTATACTCCGGAAACACTCCGCATCCTTGGACAACATACATTCTGGATCAGCAGGGTACCTGGCACAATTAGCCAAGTCAAGGATCTTGAGAGCGCTGATCTTCCGTTTACCCTTTGCCAGGACCGACGATATTCTTATTCTGAACATCGGGTGAACTATGCAGACATTGAGCAGAAGTGGGTCGTCTACCACTCGGAGCCAATGCATGAACGGCAAGAAAAGACCTCCACTACCAATCTTGAAAAAGACTTTGAAAAGAACCTTAAATCGCTAAATAAACTTGCTGCACATGAATTTGTGTGTGAACCCGATGCCATGGCGGCAGCGGAGAAGTGGGTGAAGAACCACCCCCGGTACCAGTTCAAGGAACTCTCGATAGTCCAGGTAACCCATAAAACTCGAAAAGGTCGAAGCCGGCCTAAAGCGGACGAACCTATAACGGTTTTGTATATCGTAAACGCTGAAATTGAACACAATCCAGAATTCGTCCAGCAAGAAAAACGAAAATTGGGCAGATTTGTTCTGGCTACCAATGATCTTGAACTGTCGCCGGATACACTCCTGGAATACTATAAAGAACAAGGTACGGTGGAACGGGGATTTCGATTCCTGAAGGACAAATCGTTCAGAGTTTCCGAGGTGTACCTCAAGAAGAATTCACGGATCCAGGCTCTGGCCATGATAATGGTGCTCTGTCTGTTCATTTATTCAATGGTGGAATACCGGTTGAGACAGGCACTGGAACGCACTGGCAAAACGGTGATCAGCCAGACAAAGAAACAGACTCAACGGCCGACTTTGA
This sequence comes from Methanolinea sp. UBA275, assembly GCA_002506105.1. GTDB lineage: Archaea > Halobacteriota > Methanomicrobia > Methanomicrobiales > Methanospirillaceae > Methanolinea_A. Next base: position 67,441 of record DAWU01000003.1, read on the forward strand.
AGTGGGTCTTTTTCCTGTTTCGGAGGGTAAGGGAATACTCTGTTGTGGTAGAAGGAAAACGGATAGCCAAAATATCTAATTTATCCGGAGATTTGATGAAAATACTTGGTTTGCTGGGGCCGCCTTATGAAAAATATTATTTTTGAATTTCGACCTGCGGAATGTGGGTACCAGGACCGGGGAGGAGGATTCTACGAGATCGAGTATGGCCTGATGAAGGGATCGGGGAGCGGGAAGGAGGTGTAGAAAATCTCTTTTTTTATTTAATTTGTGACTGTAATTCGAAAAAAGACCTTCTCATATCTATGTGTAATAAACTATATACAAAAAATAAAAATATAGATATGAATATGTTGCCTCAATCATTGAGAATATTTGGATCGATACTCATTGTTGTCGCTCTTATCACTTCGATATCCTTGTTCGGTAACAGTGATCAACATTCCTTTTTTAAAACGCCTTCCAAATCATTGCCAGTTCAAACGAAATCTTTTACAAATCCAATCATACCTAATCAATTTTCATTTCAACCAGTCCTAAATAGAGATTTGGTTCAGTCCGAATCTGTACCTATCATTAATAATTCATGGATAAACGCTCATGTTCCATCATCTTATATCCCTGGCCCAGGTCTCCCCGATGACTATGATTTAAGTTCACTCTATTGTGGTCCTGGGATGCGCTGTTTATAAAATCCGATAAACGATTGAACAAAGTTGATCCTTTTTTTTCACATTCCAACTATGAACTGAAAGAGCAATAGGAACAAAGAAGCCGGTGTAAGGTTCTGACCGCTCCGGCGGTTCCTTTAACCCTCCCTCCTTACATTGATGTGCCACAGCAATGTGGCATCACAGAGGGAAGGCTGGTGGTGCACCCCCCTGCACCACCCTCTTCTTCATCCGGGATCTCTATCACCTGTATCGCAGCCATAAGAAAACGGTGTCTGTTCGCCTCGTTGGTAGTTCATCAGCGGCCTGCTCCGGGCAGGAGGGAGCAGGTTCGCCTCAATATCCTTTGATTGTTTTTGTTTCTGACGCTTGAGGAGGGGCTGTCGCTCCCCGCCGCGTGGGCGCTGCCCCGGGATCTGATTGTATTCTGGTGACGGGGCACCATGCTCTTTCCGCTTCCTTTAGCGGGGTGGAGGAGCACCAGACCCAAGGGAGGAGCGGACGGAGACGGAGCAGAGCGAGCACGTTGCCCCGTTATTGTGTATCAAGATCTTTCTGGTCCCCTCTCTCCTGCGATGAGATTCTGACCAGAGGGAGGAATTGCATGGGGAAGGGGTCCCATGCCCCAGGAGGAGGGGCGCCGGGGTGGAGGCCCCGCCCCTTCGGTTTGGTAGGGGTGGGGTTGGGGGATGGGGTCGGTCGCAGGGGCGATTATAGTTAAGAACTCAACTATT
>DAWU01000058.1 GCA_002506105.1 Methanolinea sp. UBA275
AAATTTTGTTTCAGTGAAAGTCCCAAAGTCGCTGACTCTTGATGAGCTACTTCAAATCCTTGTAGAAGCGGATGTATATCTTAAGAAAAAAGACCCGGATATCCTATGAATCCTAAATTTAATCATATTTTCATAGGAAATCACGAAGTGATTTTCATTTGAGGAAAGGGGAAAAATTAGTATGAGAAGACCGGGAATTGCGAGCCCCACTGGGTTCCGGCGTAATTCCGGCTCCTCACATCAGGAACAGTAAAGGATGCAGTGTAATTCGTGGTTGAAGGAGAGACCCAGCTCTTCCAGGCAGGCACTTTAAGGAACGATGTGTAGTTCGTGGTCGTGGGAGAATTCCAGGTTGTGGGTACTCTGAGGGAATCTGCATAATTGTTAGTTGATGGTGATTGCCAGCTCTTCCAGGCCGGGACCTTCAATGAATCGGGATTGTTGAGACCTGATGGTGAGATCGTCTTCCCGATTTCAGGGAGCTTGAACGCACTCTCCAGGTCAGGATAGTTCATGGGGGTGAATGCCCAGACGCTCACTGGCAGCAGTATGAGTGCTATCCCCAGGAGCAGCAGCAATTTTTTATTCATTGGTGGCACCTCTTGTTGGTACTAACATACCATGGTGGGACGATAAAATATTCCGTTGATACCCTCGGTTCAAGCTAGGGACCACCTGGTTCTGCCCGGGGAACGACAGATCCTGGACTGATACTTCTGGAACACCAAAAAACAGAAACGGGCCTGAAGGGATTTGAACCCTTGACCTACGGATTAAGAGTCCGTCGCTCTTCCGAACTAAGCTACAAGCCCATGCCCGACTGGCCTATATTTATGATCCTGAATGAAGTATAAATGTTCCGTTTTCAAGGTTAGCGCGTCCCTGTGACGAATCGGCCTTATTTTCTCCATGTTTCGGTTGTAACCTTAATAATGTGCCAACCCCGACATTGTACCATGGCAGAGGCAGGAGGAGTCGGGACATCTGATCGGGTAAAATACGCGGTTCTTGGATGCGGCAGCACCGGGTACCATGTGGCCTCGGAACTCACCCAGAAAGAGGGAAAAGTCCTTGTGTTGGACCGGGACGAGGCCCGTGTGAAGGAGCTGCGGGATCAGAACCTGGATGCCGTCACCCGGAATATCAGCGATCCCGGGTTCCTGCTCGGCCTTCCTGCATTCGAGATCGCGTTTATCTTAACCGGCAACCACCAGGCCAATCTTGCCGCGGTGAGGACCATCCGCCAGAAATATCCGCAGGCACACATCGTGGCACGAGCCATTGACCCCATCGATGCAGGAATGCTTGAATCGGAAGGTGCGGATCTTGTTCTCTACCCTCAGCACGTGGTGGCCCGGGCTGCGATCAACCAGATCAACAAGCTCCACATCCGGAAACTCTCCCAGCGTCTCCATGACCTGTTCAAGAGCTGGGAGGGGACTCTTGGGATCATCACCCACAAGAACCCTGACCCGGATGCCATCAGCAGCGCCATGGCACTCGCTGCGATTGCCCGGAATGCGAATCCCGGGAAACTCACCTGCCGGATCTTCTACGAGGGGATAATCGGGCACCAGGAGAACCGGACCATGGTGAACCTCCTCGATATCAAGATGGAGAAACTGGACCCGCAGCTCATCCAGGACTGCACGTACCTCGCGCTTGTAGATTCTCCAGGCCCAGGCATGAACAACTCGCTCTCTCCGAGAACACGGGTCCACATCGTGATCGATCACCACCAGGATGGCCACGGCCTCGAAGGAGCCTCTTTCGTTGATGTCCGGCCCGGCCTTGGTGCGACGGCAAGCATCCTCTCCCAGTACCTCCAGGAGATGGACATCCCGGTCGACAAGAACGTGGCGACAGGCCTCCTCTATGGTATCCGATCCGACACCAGGGATTTCCGGCGCAACGTGACCCCTCAGGATCTCTCGAATGCAGCCTTCCTCCTCCCGCTCACCGATTCCGATCTCCTGGACCAGATCATGTCGCCTTCGCTCTCCCAGGAGACCCTCGACGTGCTCGGGAATGCCATCCGCAACCGACGGACCCAGAGCGGGTACCTCTTCGCAAACGTGGGCTTTGTCAGGAACCGCGATTCTCTCCCCCAGGCAGCGGATCTCCTCATCTCGCTCGAAGGGGTGAACACAGCCCTTGTCTACGGCATCTCTGACGATGCGATCATCATCTCCTCGCGGAACCGGGACATCCGGCTGCATATCGGGAACGTGCTCCAGGAAGCGTTTGGCGACATCGGCGACGCCGGTGGACATCCCAACATGGCCGCAGCAACAATTCCGCTCTCTTACTTCCGGAGGGTCAGGAACAAGGAGGAACTTCTCTCCCTCATCATGGATCCGCTCCTCAAGAAGTTCACGGGTCTTGTCGGCCTGGACACAGAGGCCGGAAATGAACTTTGACGAGTGGGAGCCGATCTACGAGGAGATCGTTGCGTACTTCGGGTTCGAACGCGAGGAGGATGAACGTGCTGCCGAGATCCTTTCAGCGCTCCTCCCGTATGACAACCTCCCGCTGCTCGATGAACTCTGCCGGGATCGGGATATCTGCGTGTGCGGGAATGCTCCCTGCCTGAAAAATGAGATCTTTCTCGTTGAAGGAACCGTGTTCGCTGCAGATGCGGCAGCCATTGTCCTCTATTCCCACGGGATCAAGCCCGATGCCATCTTCACCGATCTTGACGGAGCAACCGAGGAATTCCTCGATATGAACAGGGAGGGAACCATCATCGTCGTTCACGCCCATGGGGATAATATTCCCCAGCTCAGGTTCTGGGTGCCACAATTTTCCGGGCCGCTCGTTGCAACCACCCAGAGCCGCCCTCTCCCGAATGTCCATAATTTCGGGGGATTTTCCGACGGCGATAGGGCGGTCTTTGCAGCCCATTCGCTGGGGTCCGCCAGCATCACCATTCTCGGCTTTGATCTACAGGATACCAATGTCGATCCCATGAAGAGGGGCAAGCTTCGCTGGGCGGAAAGGCTTCTCGCCCTCCTGGAACCATGATGGGCAAGACCTCCTGGATCCTCGACGGGTATGTGGATGAGCCTGCCTGCCTGGGTGTTCCTCCCTATATATCGCCCTATATCAGGACTGTTGCGGGGGTGTTCCTCGAGCATGGATTTTCACCCCGGTATTGCACCGTAGACCAGGTGCGGGCGAATCCCGGGCTCCTGTCCACGATGAATGAATCCGACCTCGTCATCATGATCGCAGGCGTCACCGTCCCGGGCAAGTATCTCGGAGGCACTCCTGCCACGCTTACCGAGATCCTCCAGATAGGATCACGATTACGGGATCCCGCAACACTCATCGCAGGTCCGATTGGCTTTGGCTTTTCTCCCGGGGGAGGCACGAAGGCAACGAAGGAGACCAATTTCCGGTTTGACCACCTCCTCACCGGTTCTCCTGCATCGGCGCTCGACGGATTTTTGCGTGAAGGCAGGACACACGGGATATTCGAGTACCGGAAAGAGGATCCCTGGTCAGTCGCGGGGAGCATGATCATCCGCCAGCACCCACGGTTCCCCTGGGTCATGTGCGAGATTGAGACTGCCCGGGGGTGCCCGCGATGGCATTCCGGGGGGTGTTCGTTCTGCACCGAACCATTCTACGGATCGCCCTCCTACCGCCCGGTTGCAAGCATAAGAGAGGAGGTCGAAGCCCTTCACCGGGCCGGCGGACGTCACTTCCGCCTCGGGAGACAGCCAGATATCCTCGTCTACGGATCGTCACTCTCAGAGGAATACCCGGCACCGGTGCCTGAAAAGGTCGAGGAGCTCTTCACCGCAGTAAGGGAGGCGGCACCTGACCTCTGCACCCTTCATATCGACAACGTCAACCCCGGGACGATTGCCAGGCATCCCGGAGAGAGCCGGGCGGCGCTCGACGTGATTGTTGCTCACCATACCCCTGGTGATGTGGCTGCGTTTGGCATGGAGACGGCAGATCCGGACGTGGTCCTAAAAAATAACTTAAAAGCATCCCCTGACCAGGTCATGGAGGCAATACGGATTGTCAACGATGCAGGGAGCTCTCGGGAAGAGGGAATCCCGCACCTCCTGCCCGGCCTTAATTTCATATCAGGCCTTGCCGGAGAGACGCCGATGACCTTTGATCTGGACATGAAATTCCTGGAAAAAGTCCTCGAATCAGGGTATCTTGTCCGGAGAGTGAACATCCGGCAGCTCATGCCATTCGAAGGAACACTGGCATTTTCCGACAACACCGCGGGCATCCACCAGTCAAGGTTCCGTGCCTTCAAGGAACGGGTCCGCCAGGATTTCGATCTTCCCATGCTCCGGCGGGTATTCCCCACAGGGACCATACTCAGAAATATTGTCATGGAGATGGAGGGGATGCCGTCATTCGGGCGCCAGATGGGATCATATCCCCTCCTCGTGGGGATCCCGGTCAGGCTCACTTCCGGCGTTGTGATTGATGCAGTGGTAGTTGATCACGGAATGCGATCCGTCACCGCCCTCCCTCTCCCGGTCGATGTCAACGCGCTCCCCGCATCGGCGTTGTCCTGGCTCCCGGGGGTGGGGAAGGCAAAAGCACGGACAATTGCATCCCGGAGACCCATTTCAGGTCTTGATGAGTTCCGATCCCTTGTCGGTGCAACCCCTCTCGACAACCATCTCTCCTTTGTCAGATATCCTTGATCTCAATGACTTTCATGATATCCGTGCGGGTGACGAGTCCCACGAGCCGGTCTCCATCCATTACCGGGATCCTCCCGATGGTATGCCGCGACATCAGCATCAGGCCATCGATCACCGGTGCCTGCGGGGGGAGTGTGATGACATCCCTTGTCATGATATCCCTGGCCTGCATCGCCTCCCTGTCCAGTGCCGGGATCTTGTGAACATCGGCGAGGGTCACCATCCCGACAAGGAAGCCCCTGTCAATGACGGGAAAACCGAGGTGCTTCGTGGTATACATAAGGTCGATTATCTCCCTGACAGGGGTTGTCGGGGTGATCGTCATCACGTTCCTGGCCATGACATCGCCCACTCTCACGTCCTTGAGGAGGAAATTGTACTTCACTGCGGTCGATTCCTGCCCTGCACCGATGAAGATGAAAAATGCGATGAGGATGAGGAGAGGAGAAAAGATGAGGATCCCGACGATGCTGAATATGACTGCAAAGACCTTCCCTACGTCAGCGGCGATCCTGGTGGCCCGGTGAAGCGGCATTCTTCTTGCAAGGTACGCCCGGAGCACCCGCCCTCCGTCCATGGGAAAGGCAGGGAGGAGGTTGAAGATGAACAAAAAGGTGTTCAGGATCCCGAGGTACGCAAAGAGAAAGATGAGAAGGCCTGCGAGTGGCGGGTCGCCTACGAGTGCTGCAGTCACATATACTAGGGCGACAAAAAAGATCCCGACTGCCATGCTGCTGAGCGGCCCGACAAGTGCCATCGGGAGTTCCACGCGGGGATCGGGATCTTTCTCCTCCATCGAAGAGATCCCGCCGAATATGAGGAGGGTGATGCTGTTGATGGATACCCCCATCCGCTTTGCAACGATGCAGTGGGCGATCTCGTGAAGGAGCACGCCACCAAAAAGGCCCAGTGCAACCACAGTACCGAGTGCGTACGGAACCCAGCCCCCGGCGATGTAGGTCATGTCGATGGGAACCCGGAAAATCCCGTAGAGGAGTCCGGCGGTGGCCGTGATCTGGCTTCCGATAATCCAGGCGAAGAGGGGGATGATCACGAGAAACGTCCAGTGCAGCTGGATGGGGATGCCAAAGAGAGACCCGATTCTGAACGACCCGTTCATAAAAAAAGAGTATCTTTTTAACCATTATAGTATATACTCTCCTTGATTGGGATGAGAACGCAAATTACAGAGTTATTCGGGCTCAATATCTACACCGAAAAGAGCGTGTTCGTCGGAGAGGTCGAGGACGTGATCCTTGATATCGAGGGAAAGAAGATGGAATCGCTCGTCGTCGGGAAGCTCAACCAGGAACTGGTAGATATCAAGAATTACAAGGGCCTCAAGCTGCCCTTCCGGATCATCCGGAGCATCGGCGACATCGTGATCATCCGCCACCTCCCCGGAGCGTTCAAGTCCGGGGATTTCGGGGATATGGAGAAGTAATCGACCTTTACCGGGCATGCTGAGGGGTTGTGTGCCGGTCAATATCCATCTTTTTTCATGAAGCACAGGGAGCTCTTCAGTAACCTGGTGGCCCTCCCCCCGCTTTTTGTGCGCCTGGATGGCAGGACCTTCCACAGGATGGCCGAATCTTGGAACCTGGAAAGACCGTTCGATACCAGGTTTGCAGAGGCGATGGCCCGGGTGAGTGAGAGGCTCATCAGCGAGAGCGGGCTCTCCCCTGATCTCGCATTCAGCTTTTCCGACGAGATCAGCCTCTATTTTTCACGCCTTCCGTTCAACGGGAGAGTGGAGAAACTGGACTCGGTCTGCGCCTCGTTTGCCGCAAGTGTGCTGACGATCGAGATGAAAAGTACGCAACCGGTCTCATTCGATGCCAGGATAATCCATGTCACGCACGAGCTCGCCCCTGAATACCTCATCCGACGGCAGGGAGAGGCCTGGAGAAATCACCTGAATGCCTACTGCCAGCACGCCATGATGAAGGAGGGGATGAGCCGGAAGGATGCCGCGGCATTCCTGAAGGGAAAATCCTCGCAGGAGATGCATGAACTCGCATTTGCACGTGGCATCAATCTTGCACATACGCCCGTGTGGCAGCGGAGGGGAATCCTCGTGAAGAAGAAGATCTACTCAGTCAAGGGATTCAATCCGAAGCTCGGGAAAGTAGTGGAGAGCCCGAGAAGCGAGGTGGTGATAGACCGGAATCTCCCGGTCTTTGCATCCCCCGAAGGGAGAACGCTCCTATCATCACTCCTTTTCAGCCCTTGAGAGGGAAAGGGTCATCCTGATTCCCTCGACATCCCACTCCTTGGAGAGTGAATGGTTTCTGTCAGGCGGGCACTCCCCCCCATGGACCCGGAGGGATCTCGCACGTATCTCCTCCATGATTCCATCCTTCCATGACTCTCCAATCATGCTGCAGATCCTCGGATCCCTGATGCAGGCATCTGCATCCACAAAATCTTCCACGCGGAGATCGAGCTGCCTTCGCATCTCCTGGAACCTGCGTATGATCTCCCGTGCATATCCTTCTGCTTCTAGTTCAGGAGTGAGTGTTACGTCCACGTACACGGTCCCGCCCTGCATCGGAGCCGAAAAAATTCCTTCGGGGAGGTTCTGGGCAAAGGTGACATGGTCACTGAGTACGTCGAATGAATCCTCCCCCTCACCGATACGAAACGGCGTTCCTGCATCCAGGCATGATTTCATCGCGTTCGCGTCTGCGTGCAGGATCAGGTCGCGGATCACCGGGGCTTTCTTCCCGAACGCCGGACCGAGCGCTTTCATCACCGGCTCTGCCTTCCACCCTATCCTGTCCCAGCGGCCGGTGAGCGCCCTGACCACTCGTGCGTTGGCCCGATCCCGGCATATGTAATTGAGGGTGGTAATGGCATCGACGACATCCTCTGTGTCCGCCACCACCACGCATTCCCCGACTGGCCAGCGGAGTTTCCGCCTGCCTGCCTGGCGGGCGAACGCCTGGGCTTCATCAAATGACTTGATGGTATCCATGGCGTGTTCGAGAGGCTCGTCACAGAACTTTGTCTCCCCGGATGGCCAGTCCAGCATGTGGACGCTTTCTGGATCGCTGTCGAGCCGGAGGTTGCGGTACATAGCCTCCGTGATGTGGGGGATGAATGGCGATGCAACGGCGATTACGATGCGGAGCGTGTAATACATCGTCTCGTAGGCTCGGGTCTTCTCGGGCGCCACTCCCTCGAGCCACATCCTCGACCGTACCAGCTGGACGTACCAGCGGGAGAGGTCTTCGAGGATGAATGCAATGATGCTCCGCGATGCACGGTGAAGCTGGCATTCTGCCAGGTCCGCGGTGACCTGCTGTGCGAGTGTGTTTGTCCGGGACACGATCCACCGGTCCTCGGGAGACAGCGATGCGTATTCCCTCTCCAGGAAGGCTCCGTCCCATCTGCCGCCGGAAGTTTCCGGGGAGAACCCGTCCATTATCATGTAGGGCAGGGGGAACCGGTACACGTTCCAGAGGATGTTGAGCGCCCTTGCCACGTTCTTCACGCCGTCCCAGTTGAAACGGAGATCATCCCATGGCGCGTTCTGGGAGAGGACATAGAGGCGGAGGACATCAACGCCCTGGGTGTCTATGACTTCCTCAGGGGTGACCACATTCCCAAGGCTCTTGCTCATCTTTCTCCCCTCGGCATCGAGTGCAAACCCGTGCATCAGCACGCGTGTATATGGCGCCCGGCCAAACGCGATCGTGCTGGCCCCGAGCTGGCTGTAGAACCATCCCCTTGTCTGATCCTGTCCTTCCGTGATGAAATCTGCCGGCCAGAGCCTCTCGAATGCATCTTTCCGGCCGGGGAACCAGAGTGTCGCCCAGGAAGCCACCGCGGAATCGAACCATACGTCGAAGATATCCTCCACCCTGTACATGGATCCCCCGCACTGGCAGGGGATTGTCACCTGGTCGACCCATGGCCTGTGGGGATCCTTGAGGGGAGACCCGCTCGCCTCTTCGAGTTCCCTGATGGTGCCTATTACCCTGTGTTTTCCGCATGTCCTGCACACCCAGACGGGAATCGGAATCCCCCAGTAACGCTGGCGCGATATGCACCAGTCCCGGGCCTCCTTGATCCAGTCGTAGAAACGTGCACTCCCTGCCCATTCGGGGTACCACGTGACCTTTGCGACCTCTTCGAGCATCCGGTCCTTCAGGTCGGATGCTTTGAGGAACCACTGCGAGGTTGCCCTGAAGATAATCGGTGTCTTGCAGCGCCAGCAGTGGCCATACCGGTGCACGACCTGGTCGCTTGCAAGGAGTTGATCCCCGAGTTCTTCCATGACGAGGGGATCGGCTTCCTTTACGAACAGGGATGAAAATTTCCCCCCGTCATCGGTAAAACGCCCCTCGATATCGACAGGGCAGACGATGGGAAGATTCTCCCTGCACCCCAGGACATAGTCATCCCAGCCGTGCCCTGGTGCGATATGCACCATCCCCGTGTTCTCCATGGCCACGAACTCGGCAGTAACCACCCTGTGGGCGATCTCTTCCTGCCTGGGAACCTGGGTCTGCAGGGGGGAGTGGTAGGTCATGCCGCACATCTCGGTTCCCTTGCGGGTGCCGGTGATGGTGTAATCCTTGTAGCGTCCTTTCTTCAGTACCGGCTCGACCAGGTCTTCTGCAATCCAGAGGATCTCCTTCTTCCCGTCCTTCTCCGCCTCCACGCGGGCATACGAAAACTCGGGGTGCACGGCAACGGCAACGTTTGCAGGGAGCGTCCACGGGGTTGTGGTCCATATGAGAAGGGATCCGCCATCCTCCCCATCAAGGGGGAATTTCACGAATATTGACGGATCGCGCTCGTCCCAGTACTCCACCTCGGCATCCGCAATCGCCGTCGCACAGCGCGGGCACCAGTTCACCACCCGGAACCCCTTCTCAAGCATCCCCTCCTCATCTGCCCGCTTGAGCGTCCACCAGGCCGCCTCGATATATCCGGGATGCATCGTCTGGTAGGGATCATCAAAGTCCATCCAGACACCGAGGCGCCTGAACTGGTCGCTCATGACATCCTTGTTGGTGGCCGCGAATGCCCTGCAGTGATCGATGAACTGCCCGATGCCAAAACGCTCAATGTCCTTCTTTGATGAGAACCCGAGTTTCTGCTCAACGCGGACTTCAATGGGAAGGCCGTGCATGTCGTAGCCGGCCCGTGCGATCACATTCTTCCCGAGCATGCGCTGGTAACGGAGAAGACAGTCCTTTATGATCTTGTTCCACGCAGTGCCAAGATGTATGTGGCCTGTGGTATAGGGCGGTCCGTCGACAAAGAAGAAATCTTCACCCTCGCGGTGGAGGGCGAGGACCTTTTCAAAGACATTCTCTTCTCTCCAGTATGCCTGGACCGAATCCTCGATTTCATTTGCCTGGTAACTGCTGCTGACTGCCTTCACAGAGATCCCCCGGTACATCCTCCCCAGCCGGTGGAGAGGCATACAGTCCTGTAGTATAGGTCGTGCGTTTCAAAGAAGTTTGGGAGACCTTCACGGATGATCGGGTCCCTGATGCAGGACTCGTTCGATGTTCCCGTCTCTCCCGGGATCAGCCCCGGATACCTGCAGGGCAGTGCTGTCCCACGGTGTTCAGAGAATAAAACGATCTGTCATGGAATATTCCACCACGCCAAGTACGTGAGAGAGGATCCTATAAAAATCACGTGATTGCCATTCTTGGCATACTCCTGTCATGCCAGGTTCCTTCCCAGGAATGAATCGGAAAAAATTGACACTCTTCCATTTTTTATCGCAACGGTGAAGATGCGAGCACTTTTTCTCCCCTGCAGTTTCACATTGGAAAAAGAGGTCTATCATGCCAGGGAAGGAGCATCACGGCGTGCCTGAACATGGGTGCATTGTGGGAGGAGAAGAACATTTTTCGGGAGAGATCCTTGAGGTCAGGTTTCCCTATACGGGCGAACTGGTTGCCCTGGTCCACCAGGCAACGGACGCTGACTGGGAGGATGCGATCGCATCGGCTCACCGCGGCTTTTCGCAGACCCGGCAGCTCTCATCCTTCGAACGCTCCCGTATCCTTACCCGGCTCGCTTCGGATGTCGAGGCCAGGGCAGACGAACTCGCGATGCTGATGGTCATGGAAGGGGGAAAGACCATCACGTTTGCCCGCCAGGAGGTCGCAAGGGCGGCAGAAACCCTCCGGATCTCTGCAGAAGAGGCGAAAAGGATTGGCGGCGAGGTCATCCCTCTCGACTGGACACCCGGGAACGAGGGGAGGTTCGCCATAACCAGACGCATGCCAATCGGGGTCGTGCTCGGGATCGTCCCGTTCAATTTTCCACTCAACCTCGCATGCCATAAAGTGGGCCCTGCAGTGGCCGCAGGGAACTCCATCCTCCTAAAACCGGCATCTGCAACCCCGTTGTCTGCGCTCCTGCTGGGAAAGATGCTCCTTTCCGCGGGCTTTCCAAAAGAGGCGCTGGGCGTGCTGCCATGCCCCGGCAGGCAAGCTGGAGAGATCGCGGCAGATCCCCGCATTGCATTCGTTACGTTCACGGGAAGCCCTGACGTGGGGTGGAAACTCCGGAGCGATGCAGGCAGAAAACCGGTCGCCCTCGAGCTTGGCGGGAGCGCACCTGTCATCGTCCATTCCGATGCGAACCTCCCGTATGCGATCTCCCGCATCCTCACCGGCGGCTTTGTCAACGCCGGGCAGGTCTGTATATCAGTTCAAAGGGTCTTTCTCCACCGTGATATCTATGGGAAAGCCTGCCAGGCGTTATCTGATGGTGCAGCTGCAATCAAGGCCGGGGATCCCAGGGACGAAAAAACAATTATCGGCCCCATGATCACACGCGAGGCTGCAGAGAGGGCACGTGCAACAATCCGCGAGGCTGAAAACCAGGGTGCGAAGATCCTCGTGGGCGGCACTGCAGACGGGAACCTCTTTTTACCCACCATCCTTGCCGGAACCACGCAGGACATGCGGGTCAACCGCGAGGAGATCTTTGCGCCTGTGATCACGCTCACGCCCTACGATACGTTTTCTGATGCGATAGCGATGGCCAACAGTGTTGCATATGGATTGCAGATCGGGATCTTCACGCAGGATATCGGGAGGATCCTTGAGGCTCATACACATGCGGAGTTCGGAGGCGTCGTGGTAAATGATATCCCCACGTTCCGGGTAGACCACATGCCATACGGGGGAGTAAAAGGATCCGGCCTCGGGAGGGAAGGGCCCCGGTATGCCATCGAGGAGATGACGGTGCCGCGTCTCCTCGCGTTCAATCCTGCAGGCGGTGCGGTGTGAACTGCGCCGGATCTCCCGTGCAGGTTGCGGTGATCGGACCCTCCACTGCAACGGATGCCGAGAATATGGCTGCGGAAGAGATCGGAGGGATCCTTGCGGAGGGCGGGGCCATCCTCATATCCGGAGGACTTGGCGGAGTGATGGAAGCTTCATGCCGGGGAGCGAAGAAAAAAGGGGGATTCACGGTCGGGATACTCCCCAATACGGGGAGTGGAAATTCGTATCTTACGGTTCGGGTGAGAACCGGGATCTCCCATGCAAGGAACATCCTTGTCGTGGAAAGTGCGGATGCCGTCATTGCGGTGGGAGGGGCGTATGGCACGCTCTCGGAAATTGCCATCGCATTAAAAACGGGAAAACCTGTATTCGGATACATGTCCTGGGAGATAGAGGGAGTCGAGCCCTGCACAACACCGGCGGAGGCGGCGATCAGGGCACTTGCCGCAGCACGCCGGTGATCGAATCGTCGTACCCGCCGAGATTGTTCAGGACCTCCTTGAACCGGGGTGACCGTATGGCGCCGACGATGGCTTGGATTCGGGGATCCTCCATGTGTTCCCTCCGGATCGCGATCTCGTACCGCTCCTGTGCAACGGGGACAAACGGGAGTCCCAGTGCGTGTGCGGCCGAATACACGCATAACCCGGCGTCTGCCTCACCGGTTTTCACCGCAAGTGCCACACCGATGTGAGTGGTTGCCTCGCGATCGTAGCCCGGAATTTCGTCCTTAGAGATACCACGGAGTTTCAGTTCATGATCAAGGAGCATCCGTGTACCGGATCCTTTCTGGCGGTTTATGAATGACCTTCCCGGGAGGTCTTCTAACGAGAAGCCTTCCCGGGAGACGATGCCCTGCTCTCTCCCTGCAACACAGATCAGGCTGACCTCCTCCCTTGGCAGGTATTTTTCCAGGAAGGGGATATTGTAATCACCATTGGGTGCGAGGAGGTGAATCGGCGCTGCATGGCAGTCGTTCCGCTTGAGAGCGATAAGACCCCCCATGCTCCCGACGTGGTTTGAATGGAGTTCCACATGTTCGCGCCGGACAAGTTCTGCAAGGTGGTCGATGACAGGGTCATGGCTTCCAGTCACAAGGATGGATTCCTCTGCCTGTACCTCACTGACGTTGAGAGTAACCGGGACCGTTTCACCCGCCTCATACCCCTCGAGAGAGGAGATGATGCGGAGGTATGCGTTCGACCTGACCGCACTCATCTGCACACCCGATCCCCTGGAGAGGGGGGTTGCCACCCATGATGGGCCGATCCGCCCTACAGAGAGGAGCACGAACTCGTCGGTTCCCGCGTCCGAATGGAGTGTCGATGTAAGCCGGGCTGAAATGATGCCCGGCTCGGGAACCGGGATTCCTGAAATCCGCACAAGCGGGGTTGCGATCTCCCTGAGCACCGTGAGGGCGGAGAGTGGGTACCCCGGCAATCCAAGTACGGGAATGTTCCCAATTTTCCCGAGTATGACCGGTTTTCCCGGCTTGATGGCGACACCATGGACAAGCACCTCTCCGAGTTCTGCAATCACGTCCGCCGTGTAGTCTTTTGTCCCTGCGGATGACCCTGCGGAGATAATGACAAGGTCATTCTCTTTCGCTACCTTCTGCACTATACTCCTAATCACATCCGGTTGATCCGGGGTGAGCGGATACCGGGTGCATTCTCCTCCGAGGGATGTGAGCCAGGATGCCGCCATCCGGGTGTTGCTCTCGACAACCTGGCCCGGCCCGGGCTTCGTACCCGGTAACACCAGCTCGCTTCCTGTGGGTATGAGCCCTGCACGGAACCCAAGCACGGGCATTTCCGTCACACCATACGCGGCGAGTGCCCCTATATCCGATGGCCTGATCCGATGCGATGAGGGGACTACCATCTCTGATTCTGCAATATCTTCCCCTGCAGGACGGACATGCTGCCAGGGGCTTGTCGGTTTGCGAATGGTATAGGTGGTTCCCTCAATCCATACATCCTCGATCATGATGACGGCATCATATTCTCCGGGCACCACGTTTCCCGTGTTGATCCGCGTGGCGTCAGGGAGCGTGACGGGGGACTGCTCGCTCGCACCGAGGGTATCTTCGCTCCTGACCGCGATTCCATCCATGGCAGCAAGATGCACCTCAGGTACTGAGTACGTGGCAAACACCGGGCGGGCGGTGATCCTGCCTGCAGATTCCTCGAGCGGGATCATCTTCACCGAGAGAGGGATAGGAATCTGTGCGAGGATAGCGAACGCTTCGTCGAGTTTTTTCACCGAGAGGTAGCGTGTTACCAGATGATCACCTCGACCTCGGCTCCCTTCTCAATCCCTTCGCTACCTGCCGGGATCCTGAGTATCCCGTCGCTCTGAACGAGCGTATTCAGGAGTCCGGATTTCCCAAAGAGCGGGATGGCATGCTTTCCGTCCAGTTTTACACGGATATAATCCTCGCGTCCCCTGGTAGAGGGGATATTCTGGGTGAGTATGGCACTCCTGGTGCATTCGGTCCGGCGTATCTCCCCTGACATTACTGACAGGAGCGGGCGTCCTATCCTGTCGAGCACCACGAGTGCGGAGGCAGGGTGTCCAGGCAGCCCGAGTACGGGTTTTCCCATGCACCGGCCTATAATGGTGGGTTTTCCTGGGGCAATCGCAACCCCATGGACCAGGACTTCACCGCATTCTGCGATCAGATCGGCACAGAGATCCCGTTCGTCTTTTGAACTGCCCCCTGACAGGATCACTGCATCATTCTCCCCCAGTGCCAGATGAAGGATCTCCCGGAGGATCTCACGTTCATCCTTCACAATACCATACAGGTAGGGTGTGCACCCCGCAGCCCGGAGGTATGCCCCCAGCATCACGCTGTTACTGTCCCGGATCTCGCTGCCGGACGGTTTTTTATCGACGGAGATGAGCTCGTTCCCTGTCGAGATCACACCAATGCGGGGGATGCTGCAGACAGGAACGATACTGCAGCCGACTGCGGCAAGGACACCGATATCGGACGGAGAGAGCCTCCTGCCCTTCGTGATAGCCGCTGTCCCCTTCGTGAAGTCCTCTCCCCTGCGGATACAGTTCTCTCCGCTGGCAACGGGGCGTTTTACCAGCACCTGGTCGTCGATGGTCTCCGTGTGCTCGATCATGACAACGGCATCTGTTCCAGATGGGAGTTCGCCTCCCGTGGGGATGTATGCACATTCACCTTCTGCGAGAGAGATGGTGGGGGAGGTGCCCATGCGAATTGTCCCGGAACGCGTGAGCAGTGAGGGGATTGTCTCAGCGGCGCCCACGGTATCCGAGGCCCGGACGGCATACCCGTCGACTACAGACCGGTTGAAACCCGGGATGTCGATATCTGCAGAAATATCACGTGCGAGCACCCTGTTCACAGCTTCGGCAAGGGGGATATTCTCCTCTCCGGGAGGATTCGCAATGCTGCATCCGATCCGTATTGCCTCTTCGACAGGTATGGTGCGAAGGAAAAGATTCATTTAAAGCAGCCAAGCTGGCAGGCGCGGATCTTCACCCCATGGCTGTTGCAATACCCGGCAATATCTTTCTTGGCAATTGTGTATTTTTCAGATATCGCAAAAGCCTCCGGGCACTTGATCTCTTTCTCGATACCTTCAGCTTCGAATGCCTTGCGGATCTTCTCTTCGTCCATGGTGTATTTATATGTAAACTGGTCACTTTAAACTCGCTGTTAGTAATCAATTTTAGTAAACATCATTACCTGTGCTTCCCTGTTCAATGCAAATATCTTTCCCGGCAGGTGGGGAAGGCAATTCGTCATATCCCATTATTGTTTGTTTCAAAGAACGATTGCGGTAAAAGATCTGCCGAAGCCTGAGATGAACAATACTCGCAGAAATCATCATCGAGCGATTGAGCAATTCAAGTGTATCAGGGAATTCAACAGAAATTGCGTGACTCACGCCACGGTGTAAGGTTTTAAATTGGACATGGCAAAGCCATTTTTATTGTAGAAAATAAGGTATCAGGATCTCCTGGATACCAGGAGGAAGCCTGCGACTGCAATGCTAAATACTATGATTCCAAGGGAGAGTGGGGACTTTGTCGGTACTGGCGTGGGTGCGGGATTCAGTGTTGCATAGAGATCCACGGTCTGTCCCTTTGCAGGGTACCCGGTTACAGGTGACGTAAACGGCAGGTATCCTTCTTTCGTGACGGTGTAGGTGCTGTATGGTGTTCCGGTTGTATACACCTGCACGCTCAGGATGCCGTTTGTGATGACGCCCTGGTATGTGTTGTCGAACATGACAGTAGCGCCGTCAACATTTGAGTGCACGGTATACCACCCGATATCGCCCCCGATCACGGGTGCCTGGGTTGGCTGCGCCGGGTTGAGCGTGGCATAGAGATCGAACGTCTCCCCTTTTCCGGGCACTCCGTCGATAGAATCACTGAATGTGGTATACCCGTCCTTTGTTACGGTATAACTTTTATACGGTGTTCCGGTCGTATACGCTTCCACATACAGGACACCTCCCTGGATTTCACCCTTGGGCTGGCCGTCGAAGTACACTGTTGCGCCATCGACATTGCAATGAACTGCGTACCAGGCACGATCACCGCCAATGACCGGCTGAGCCCCTGCAGGGATGATCCCGATGAAGAATCCTGCGATCAGGCAGAGTAAAAGAACGTTTCGTGAGATTGACATACCTAACCTCCTTATGAGGGATGATGTTCTCACATCCGTGATGATAATACCTCCCATCGAGAACCTGCATTAGACCTTTTATAAGTAATCAGGCTCCATTTTGAGCCCCAAAAGAACTAAAGTCTTATTATTTTCCGGATATTTAATAGTGTCCTTATGCACGTGAAGGCTCCAGAATGCGCTTTGTGCGCATCCCTCATGATAAGATCCTACATACGGCCCACGATGCCAGACCATAAACAGCGGCTAGCTCCTGTTGGCTGGTGGTGTCCGATCTGCTGCAGCTTCAAGAATGACGAATAAAATCTGTAAGGGTAAAGGAATCTCCTTTCACCCTTACATACTCAACTGCCTTACCTAAACATCTTTAAGATGACCGCTGCGCATGCTGCGATGATGACGGCAATAATACATGCGATCAATATCTTAGATATGATTTCAGCCATTTCATGACCTCCCTCCTTTAGTGCAGAAAAATCATAGGAAAGTAAGCCAAAATTCGAAGGGCGCTTAGAAGCTATTATTACCCCGAAGTGCCACAACTACATTTGGTTGTTGTTCAACTGTATTTCCTACCGGGTGACAGCCCGATAGGAAACCTTTCCTGACAGATTTACTGCCTAGATAAACCTTGTACTTCCGTGAAAAAATATTTGTTGATCTGCCCGCAATTACCCGTCTAGAATGGCGACATTTTCAGGAAAAACATCATAATTTTTCTTGGGATTGTACGTAATGATAAGGTTCAGATGAGATGTGCTGATAGGAATCAGGTGCTTTCATGTGAGGAGAATGCCATCTGATAATCACGAATCCTGATGTGCAATGAAGATATCACTGGTTAGTTCCCGGCAGGATCCGGGCGGGTCAACGATACACGGCGCCCTCCTCGGGTTCCTTTCCAAACCCCATCAACCCTATGCTCTCGAGAAGCACGAACTTTCTCACTGCCATGTCAGGGACCGCCTGATCTACCAGGACAATATCGACCGGGAGCTGGATTCAGATCTCATCATCTTCCTCTCCCGGCATTCATCAGTGAATCCCGTCCCGGTCCTGACCGTACATGTGACGGGGAACATCACGACTGCGGACTTTGGGGGAAGCGAACGCGTGCTTGCTTTTGCCGCTCCCAGTTGGATGCACGCGATTCTCAGGGGTCTTCATGCACACAGGCCGGAGGGATACCGTGTTGCGTATGAGGTCACCCACCACGGGCCGTCGGATCTTGCCACTCCCTCGCTCTTTGTAGAGGTGGGCAGCACCGAAAAAGAGTGGCGGGATGAGGCGGCAGCAATCGCGGTTGCACAAAGCGTGCTCACTGCCGATTCTGACAGGAGCATACCCCTGATAGGATTCGGGGGAACGCACTATGCTGCCCGGCAGACCCACATCTCCCTGAACAGCCGGGGTGCATTCGGGCATATTGCCCATTCAAGAGAGGTGCCATCACTTGATACCGGCATGATCAGGCAGATGCAGGAGAAGACCGGTGCCGTCGCAGCGTATGTTGACAGGAAAGCCATCCCCGGAAAAGACCTTGCGAACCTTGATGCACTGATCAGGAGCTGCAACCTGCCAGTTCTGTCGGAAGGGGACCTGATACACTTCGGGGACCTCTCGTGGAACACATACCAGGCTATCCTGTCCCTTGCAGACCAGATCCTGCCGGGATGCAGGGTCGCGATGCATGGCCAGTGTCCCGACGGGAAGCCTGTCCGGACAGACCTTGATCAGGTGCTTTTGGAGGAGGCATTGAGATGCAATACCAGGGAGTTCCTTGAAGGGCTTGACACCATACCGCTGGCCCGCCTCTCAACAGGGAAAAAGCCTATTTGGCCTTCTTTCATCACCATCGAAGAGATTCATCGAATTGTACTGCATGATTTAATAAGCTTATGCGTAAACATCATACGTAGAGGGGAAAGTACGTTCGTTGTGGGTGACCACCTGACCATCAACAGGCGCAGATTTGACCCCGAAAGGGCCCGGGATCTTGGACTTCCTCCAGGACCCCTGTACAGTCAGCTGAAGAATGGCTCTACCGTGTGCATCGGTGACCTGGAGATCACCCCTGAGATGGTCCAGACTAGCAGCGAAACAACAATCCACATTCCGGGACTGGAGAAGTATCTATGAGGTCGATCGTTGAAGAAGCGCTGACCCGGGTGAGGGACGACTCACCGGAAAACATGAAGAATCCCGAGGATCTTGACCAGATTCTCAATGAGTTAAAGACGGAGATCGCCGTGATAGGATGCGGGGGCAGCGGCTCCAATACCATCACCCGTATGAAGGAGGAAGGAATCCACGGAGCACGCCTCGTGGCAATCAACACCGATGCCCAGCACCTCTCCCGGACTGTTGCAGATACCAGGATCCTCATCGGAAGGCAGAGGACACGCGGCCTCGGGGCGGGATCCATACCCCAGATCGGCGAAGAGGCAGCCCTTGAGAATGAGGAGGAGATCAAAAAGGCAGTCAGCGGGTGCGACATGGTCTTTATCACTGTCGGCCTTGGCGGAGGGACAGGAACGGGTGCTGCACCGATCGTTGCGAAGTCAGCCCGTGATGAAGGTGCACTTACCATCGGCGTGGTGACCCTTCCCTTTACTGCCGAGGGTGTGATCCGCATGGAAAATGCCGAGGCCGGGCTTGAGCGGCTTCGGGATGTGGCAGATACGGTCATCGTCGTCCCGAATGATCGTCTCCTCGAGGTTGTCCCAAAGCTCCCCCTGTACGCCGCATTCAAGGTTGCTGACGAGGTCCTCATGAGGGCAGTCAAGGGCATCACCGAACTGATTACCCTTCCCGGGCTCGTCAACCTGGACTTCGCAGATGTCCGCACTGTCATGGAGCGTGGGGGTGTTGCGATGATTGGGGTAGGCGAGAGTGAGAGCGAGGAGAAGGCCGCTGATTCCGTCAAGAAAGCCATACGCTCTCCGCTCCTCGATGTGGATATCTCGGGAGCGAATGCGGCCCTCGTCAACGTGATAGGAGGGCCGGACATGACCATGGAGGAGGCCGAGGGCGTGCTCCAGGAGGTCTACAACCGTATCGCACCTGATGCGCGGATCATCTGGGGAGCCCAGATCGACCCCAATATGCAGAATAAAATGCGCACGATGCTGGTGGTGACAGGGGTACGGTCGCCACAAATATATGGTAGGAACGAAAAAATTACCCCAAAAGTTCAGAAGCAATTTGAGATAGACTTTTTGAAGTGAGTTCCATGGAAATTGCCAAACCGGATGTGAAATTCAATATCAACGAGGAGCTTTTCAGGAAATACTGGAGGATCCTCAAACTTGCAAGGACTCCGAAACGCGAGGAGTTCCAGAAAATTGCGCTGGTAGCTGCAGCAGGCGTACTCATCGTGGGCCTGATCGGATTTATCATATACGAGCTGATGCTCCTTCTCCCATGATGGATATGGAAGTGCAACCCAACCGCATTTTTGCCATCAAGACTACCTCAAAGCAGGAACGGACGGTTGCGGATAATATCAAGAAGGCCATCGAGACGGGAGCAACCGACATCCAGGTCGTCGCCATTATTGTCCCGGATGAACTGAAGGGCTATGTCCTTGTCGAGACCCCTGAGAGCCTGCCACGCATCGAGCAGCTGGTGGAGAAGGTAGCCCATGCGCGCACGGTAATCAGGGGAGAGACTTCCCTCTCGGAAGTGGGGCACTTCCTCGTGCCCAAACCGATCGTGAGCGGTATCTCTGAGGGGACTATTGTCGAGATGATAGCAGGACCCTTCAAGGGAGAAAAAGCCGTCGTGAAGCGGATTGACACGGGCAAGGAAGAGATCACGGTCGAGCTGTACGAGAGCGTGCTGCCCATCCCCATCACGGTCAGGGGAGACAATGTCCGGGTCGTCGACAAGGGAGAAGGGAAGTAATCCCATCCTTCCCTCCATCATTCTGGTATACCTTTAAGTCAGCCAGAGTCAACCTTATTTACCCACGCTGAGTCCCGTTCCGGGACAGCATGGTGATACAGCTATGGCAGAAGTGGTCGAGGTATTAGTACCTGGAGGCAAGGCAACCGCAGGTCCACCCCTGGGTCCAGCCCTGGGACCTCTCGGCATCAACGTGAAGGCAGTCGTTGACGAGATCAACCAGAAGACCGGCAGCTTCAACGGCATGCAGGTCCCTGTGAGGGTCGAAGTCGATGACAAGAGAAACTTCACGGTGAGCGTGGGAATTCCACCCACAACCGCCCTCATCAAGAAGGAGGTCGGGGTCGAGAAGGGATCTCCGGAACCCAACACCAAGAATGTTGGAGACCTGCCTATCGAGGCCGCTGTCAGGATTGCCCGTATGAAGGCAGGTGACATGCTCTCCTATGACCTCAAGCATGGGGTCAAGGAAGTGATAGGCACCTGCGTGAGTATGGGTATCACCGTCGATGGAAAGAGGCCCAAGGAGGCACTCTCCGCAATCGACGCTGGAACCTACGACACGCTCCTCGTGGAATAGACGAGAGAGAACCATAGAAGATCAGTATGGTCGCGAACTATGGAGGAAATAGATGGTTGAAAGGGCAAAGATTATTGATGCCGTAAAGACGGCTATCGAAAAAGCGCCTGAAAGGAAATTCTCTGAGAGCGTAGATATTACCGTCAATCTCAAGAATATCGACATGGCGCAGCCCAAAAATCGTATTGATGAGACGATACTCCTTCCCCATGGTATTGGTAAAAAGGTCGGCATCGCCGTCCTTGGCAAGGGCGATATTATCACCCAGGCCAGGGAAGCCGGCGTTGACCTGGTCATCGGACCTGAAGAAATCGAGAGGCTGGGCGGGGCTCCAAGGGAAGCCCGGACTGTTGCCAGCACGTACCGTTTCTTCCTCGCCGAGACCAGTGTGATGCCCCAGGTAGGTCGTTTCCTTGGTCCACGTCTGGGACCAAGAGGCCGCATGCCTACCCCGATACAGTCAGGGACGGATATCAAACCCATGGTGGAACGTCTCCGGAATTCGGTGAAGATACGCACGAAGGACAGGAAAACGTTCCACGTGAAAGTGGGATCCACCGGGATGCCCCCCGAGCAGATCGCCGAGAATATCGATGTCGTGCTGCGAAGGGTCGAATCCGTCCTGGAACAGGGCTCCATGAACATCAGGTCTGTCTTCGTGAAGACCACCATGGGGCCGGCGCAGAGGCTGGTGTAAATGGCACTGTATACTCATCACCTTCCCGCATGGAAGAGGAGAGAAGTCGAGGATATCAAGTCCGACGCAGGGAAATACTCGCTCGTGGGCCTGGTTGACATGTACGGTATCCCCGCCAGCCAGTTACAGCAGATCCGCCGGAACCTGAAGTCCACCGCAAAGATCAAGATGACCCGGAACACCCTCATCCGTCATGCATTTGACGAGATGGGCGGTTCGCACGCGGAACTCGCCGGGCATATCTCCGGGCATTCGGCGCTTATCTTCACGAACGATAATCCGTTCAGGCTCTACAAGGCACTGGAGAAGACCAAGACCAAGATGGCTGCAAAGCCCGGTGAAAAAGCCCCCGATGACATCGTAGTCGAGAAAGGGCCGACGAGTTTCAAGCCGGGCCCAATCGTTGGAGAACTGCAACAGGCAGGGATCCCCGCCGCTATCGAGGCCGGAAAGGTCAAGATCCGGGAGACACGAACCGTCGTAAAGAAGGGAGAGACCATCAGCCCGAAACTTGCTGATGTCCTTTCCAAGCTTGATATCAAGCCTATGGATGTCGGCCTCTTATTGCAGGCTGCACTCTTCGAAGGTGACGTGTATGAGCCGTCTGTTCTTGCAATCGACGAGGACCTGATATACAGCCAGATGACCCTGGCAGCATCGCAGGCCTTCAACCTCTCGGTCAACGCGGTGATATTCACGAAGGATACCGCAGCGCCGCTGGTCGAGAAAGCTGCAAGGGAAGCCCGCGGACTTGCAATTGAAGCCGATGTCTATGCAAAAGACGTCATTGATGCGATTATTGGAAAAGCCTATCGAGAAAGTTACACCCTCCAGAGCATGGTTGGGGGTAAATAAGAGACACGAAAAACGAGGTAATTGAGATGGAGTATATCTATGCTGCCCTTCTCCTGCACAAGGCAGGCAAAGGGGTCAAGGAAGAGAACGTAAAAGCAGTCCTGACTGCTGCTGGTATCGCCGTTGATGAAGCCCGCATAAAGGCCATGGTTGCAGCCCTCGAAGGTATCAACATCGAGGACGCAATCAGCAAGGCAGCAGCAGCTCCTGTTGCGGTTGCCGCTGCCGCTGCCCCTGCAGGAGCAGCCCCGGCAGCTGCTGCTGCTGCAGAGCCGAGCGCTGAAGAAAAGAAGGAAGAGGAAGAGAGCGGCATGGCAGGGCTCGGTGCCCTGTTCGGCTGATTCCAACCCCTTTTCTCTCCTGTTTGAATGTTCGATACACCCTGTACATGTATTCCAGATCTTTTCTCCGGCTTCTCCGCGTGGAGATTCTGAACTATTCAACTGTCTGGAGATTTTCCTGGCATGTGGGGCAGAACCATCGTTTCTGCCGGCTCATATCGTCGAGGAGGAGAGGGTTGAACATGATGCATTCGGCATTCTGGCAATGTGCAAGGCCCAGCAGGTGACCCACTTCGTGGGCTGACTCCTTCACCAGGCGATCAAGGAGATCTTCATCACAGGACGCCTTCCCGTAAAATTCACTGTCCATCCTGGCAGTGGACACGACGGCGTTCCCGGTCGTGCGCCGGGCAAGTCCGAAGAGATATTCATCGCACGACCGGCAGAGATCGTCCGATACGACGAGGAGAATCAGGTCTTTTTCTCCAGAACGTTTTTTATAAAGGTCCAGGGAGTCGAGAAGAACAGTTGCATTGGTCTGCTTTCTGGAAGGGATAAAGCCGCTCACGACAACAGGGCTTTCACATACGCGGGACCGGATCGGAAGAAGCGGGTTGAGATCCCTCAAAAAGGCTGATTGTATCCCCGAAGGGGCCGCTTCATCCCAAAAGATAAGCAGGTCCATCTCTCACTATATCTTGGGATGGCGGGGCTTAAACGTATTGAGCGGTGTATTGCTGAATATATCATAGGAAATTACGGGAACGTAGCAGAAATCGGCGTTGGCGAGAATCTGGACGCGGCGGTTCTCATCAGGGATGCCGGCATCCCGGTCTTCTGCACCGATTTGCGGAACCTGCCACCAGTACCAGGGCTGAAGATCGTAAAGGATGACATCTTCTCTCCTGACATCTCCCTCTACAGGCGTGTGGATCTCATGTATTCAATCCGACCGCACGAGGAGATGATCCCCCCCCTGATCCGGGTGGCAAAGGAGGTTGATTGTGACCTGCTCGTATACCATCTTGGCTTTGAATGCTGCGGAGACGGGGGTGAGCTGATAGAGTGCGGCGTTGTCCTGCACCGCTATCACCGGGGTCAGAACCCTTCAAAGAGTGTCTTCTGATTCGCAGGGGATGCCTTCTCCTGCCTGGGATCAGGTGGCGGAGGATCTCTTTTTTCCAGGGGGATCTCCTGCTGCCCCGTGTGCCCATCTGCCTTCCGCTTCGTTTTCACCTTTGTTTCTTTCTCCCTCCTGGTCTCTCTCTCTTTTTCTTCGGATGCGAGTATTTTCGCGACAGATGCTGATCTGCTCCGGTCATGAATAAAAAGATCCAGCTCGTCACTGTCGAGAGAAAAATCCCTGGCATACGTGAGCGGATCTTTGTCGATCACCATGGCCAGGGGAGACATGTACGTCTCTTTGAGGGTCCGCTGTGGCATATGCAGGGATGATGCGACTTTCCTGACCATGGATGCCCTGACCGCTTTCTGCTTCTGGTAGGCTGACATTCTCCTCCAGCGTTCCGGTGCGGTGATCCGGGAATGGAGTCCACGCCTGGCGGTTACTCTCGCCACTCCAAGGACCATAAGGGCTGTGGCATATCGCCACAGCACGTGGTACTGCTGGCGGTACGTGAAGCCCAGGTATTCGTCGGCCCGGGAGAGAGAAGTGTATGCCGATTCACGGGGAGCGGCATCGTCGATCCCGGTAAGGTTTGCCTCTATCCACTGAAGAAGGGTATCAGGAGTCTCGTCGACCGCATAGGCCATGGAGAGGAGAGTGTCGGCAGGCGTCGTGCCATACAGCGCAATAACCAGGTCAAAGATCGATGAACGTTCATCCTTCCGTGACGGCAGAATGTTCTCATCAATGCGGTCTCGTCCGGTTGCGGACGCGTAGAGGATGTTGACCGCCGCTCTCATGTCACCGTGTGCCCTTTCAGCAATGGAGCGGAGTCCATCCTCGCTGCATGAGATCTTCTCTGCCGCACAGATATACCGGAGACGGGGTGCGATGGAACGAGCCGGGAGAGCCTTGAACTGTATGCCCTCGCAGCGGGAGCGAATCTCTCCCGGGATAGCATACAGATCGTTCGCGATAAGGATGATCGGCTGGAGCGAGTGTTTCAACAGCTCGAGTATGGCTCTCGCTCCTCCCCTGTCAGCGGTCCCGTGCAGGTTGTCAGCTTCATCGATGATGATCAGCCTCCTCGAAGCCCCTGTCAGGCTCCCCGAGGTGCTGCTGCTCCCGGCAACCCGGTCGATGACAGCCTTTGTCCGCTGATCACTTGCGTTGAGCTCGATAATCTCCCAGTGCATGTCATTGCCGAGAGCGTGTGCGCTGGAGGTCTTTCCGGTTCCGGGTTTTCCATAGAGGATGAGCGGCTTCTTTTCCCGGCTCCATGTCCTGGCCCATTCAAGCATCTGGTGCAACGCAGTGCTGTTGCCCACCACTTCGTCGAGGTGGGAAGGCCTGTATTTCTCCCCCCAGTCCATGCCTTTTCTTTGGAGCCTCGCATCAAATAAATTATCACTGATGATGCCCCAATGAGATACTACAAACCGGTTCTTCTATCTCCATGGTGCTGACACACGTATCCACGGCAACGATCGCCGCCGTGGTAAGAGAATACGAGGGAGTAAAGAGAAAACAGGCCATTGGCGAGATGGTCAGAGCAGTCCGGATCGAGAGTTCCGGTGTGCTGGCATCGTTCGGGGAGGATGCTGCGGTCATCGAGCACGGTGAAGAGGCTCTCCTTCTTGCTGCTGACGGAATCTGGAGCCGCCTCATGGAAGCGGATCCTTACTGGGCGGGCTATTGTGCGGTGCTTGTCAATATCCACGATATTGCGGCAATGGGCGGACGGCCTCTTGCCATGGTGGATGTCTTCTCAATATCGGACACCAATATTCAGAAGAAAGTCATCTCCGGAATGCATGACGCATCGCTCCAGTTCGGCGTGCCAATCGTCGGCGGACACCTCCATCCTGATACGCCCTACAGTGTCATCGATGTGGCTATCCTCGGCTGTGCCCCCCGTGATGCAGTGATTTACTCGGATACTGCTCGGGAGGGAGATGTCGTCATCGTCGCAGTGGATCTCAATGGCCGGGTTCACCCCTCATGCGCCCTCAACTGGGACTCGGTAACCATGAAGACCCCCGACGAGGTTCGAAATCAGATCCGGGTCCTCGAGGGTCTTGCCCGGGATCACCTGGTGAGCGCCGGAAAAGATATCAGCAATCCCGGGGTCATCGGAACGCTTGGCATGCTCCTTGAGGTGAGCGGAAAGGGAGCAAGTATCGAACTCGATCGGATCCCCATGCCCGACATGACTGCACATGGTATGACCTTCGAACAATGGGTTAGGATCTACCCTGGTATGGGATTTGTCCTCACCGCCGCTCCTGGTAGTGTCCCTGAGATCTGCCGGCGTTTTCACGATGTAAAGATGACTGCCTGCGTTGTAGGAGAGGTAAATAGGAGCAGGACGCTCCAGATCGTGCTCGGCGACCAGAAATCTCAGGTATTCGACTTTGACAAACACGGCATCATGCGTCTCTTCTCCGACGATGGTTCATGACGCCAGGGTTGATCGGAATCGGTGTTGGGGAAGAATTTGGGAAAATTGTTCAGAGCATCCCCCGTTCACGCTGTGCATCGAGGACCGTCTGTTACTGTTCTCCGGGGACCTTCTCTGGCAATGAAGGTGTGGTATGGAAGGAAGATCCCTTCCCGGAAGAGGCACTCGTCCAGGATCTCTTCCTCGGGAGACTGGCAGCA
The DNA here is from genome assembly GCA_002506105.1 of Methanolinea sp. UBA275. Classification (GTDB taxonomy): domain Archaea; phylum Halobacteriota; class Methanomicrobia; order Methanomicrobiales; family Methanospirillaceae; genus Methanolinea_A. Next base: position 26,735 of record DAWU01000058.1, read on the forward strand.
GCAGTGAGAGGCACCCTCCCCTCAAATTCCACGCTTGCAGCACTGAAACGGATCGCAGGGGTGGATCACCTTGAAAGAGCAGCACTCCTGGAGACGGCCGCAGGAACGCAGTTCCTCCTCGCACCTGTCGGGGTTGACGAAGGATGGACGGTCGACGAGAAGGTATCACTGGTCATCCATGCGAGAAGACTGGCCGGGCATCTGGGGCTCTCGGGGGATGTTGCCATTCTGTCGGGTGGACGGCTTGGAGATGCCGGGAGACATTGGCGTGTCGATAAGAGTCTTGCGGATGCCGAGGCTGTTGCAGGAATTACAGGGGCACGCCATTTCCAGATCCTGATTGAAGATGCTATTGAATCCTCGTCTGTCATTCTTGCGCCTGATGGCATCTCTGGCAATTTAATCTTCCGGACACTGGTATTTCTCGGATCGGGAGAAGGACATGGCGCACCTGTCATGAATATCGAGAGAATTTTTGTGGATACTTCGCGCGTCACACCGGATTACGCGAATGCCCTGAATCTTGCGGATGCCTTATCGGAACACTAATCTGCAATATTTTTCTTCTTTTTCAATTTCAAAAGAAAAACAAAGGAATAATGGAAAGAACGGCGTGATTATCGACTTCACCGTAATAGTGCCGCAGATTCACGGAAAACAATATCGGAGGATAATTTGTGCAGAAATCACGAAATCTTTAAATATTCGCCGATACATTTTTTGACTTGAGGTAAAATACAATGGCAGATTTACCTATTGCTGCAGTTGTGAGAATTGCCAAGAAAAATGGTGCTGAAAGAGTGGGCAGCGATGCCGCTGCTGTGCTGGTAACGAAAGCTGAAGAGTATATCGCGAACCTGACGAAGGAAGCCAACAGGCTTGCACTTCACGCAGGCAGAAAGACGATCAAGGAAGAGGACGTAGAACTGGCGGCTAAATCCGCATAATACCCCCCTTCCTGAATTACTCAACAAATCTGCAGCAGAAACGAAAATCAAGGTGGCAAAAAAAATCCTTTCTGAACGTTTCTCCTAGGCGTGCCTGCTCAAAGGTAAACTTTCAATATTGCTATTGTACTTGATAACAGTATGCTGTGCATAGGTGATTGGCGAAGTCATTTTTAGGTACCTGATCTACTCTTTCATGCCCTCAGAGCAGGGCATAACCAGGGGGACACTGATGACAGGAACGCTGCAGTGTTTGGCAGAAAAGACCAGGCCGGACATCATCCAGTCAATCGCAGATCTGGAAAAAAAGGGACAACCTGCAGTCGAATATCTCATTCTTGCCCTCAACGACGAGGACAAGAGGGTCAGGATTGCTGCTGCCCGGGCTCTTGGCGAGATAGGCGACAATCGCAGCATCGGACCTCTTATCGCGATGCTTGGGGATAAGGACAGGGATATCAGGTTTATTTCGGCTTTGAACCTCGGAAAAATCGGTGATTTCCGGGCAATAGAGCCGCTTACCAGGGCATGCGCTGACGAGCACTGTTTCGTCCGCATCACCGCAAAGGAAGCCCTCAACCGGCTTTCATTCAACGGAAGAAGTGAATAACCATTTTTTCATCATAAAAAAAATCCCGTGGTGTGAATGATCCTTCCCGTATGCAGGGGCAGCATCATCATATCCTTCCCAAGCGTCACTTCAGAATGATCCCTTGAGGCTGGGGATCTGATCAGCATCGTGCCCGATACGAATCGCAGCTCCGAGCGCAAGGCCGAATGCCTTGAAAAGGGCTTCGCACATGTGGTGGTCATTCTTTCCTTCCATCGAGAGATGGGCGGTAATTCCTCCTCTCACGCACAGGCTGTAGAAGAAGTGTTCGAATATCTCCCGTTCCACACCGCCAACGCGGGGGTGGGAGAATGCCCCGCGGAATACGAGGTACCCTCTTCCACCCAGGTCGATGGCAACTGTTGCGAGCGCTTCATCCATGGGGACCATGGCATGGGAAAACCTGGTAATACCCCTCCCCTCTCCAATGGCCTCTCTGAATGCCTGGCCGAGGACAATTCCCGTATCCTCTATGGTATGATGGGAATCAACCTCAAGGTCTCCTTGTGCGGTGAGTGAGAGGCCGAAATGGCCATGTCTCGCCATTGATGTGAGCATGTGGTCAAAAAATGCGATCCCGGTCGAGACCTCTCCATCAACCGGATTGTCAAGATCGAGGATGATCTCGATCGAGGTCTCCCGGGTCTCCCGATGATTCTGAACGCGCCTCATTGTGCTGCCTCCATCGCTTCCTGTAATGTGATTTTTCCGCTGTACAGAGCAGAACCGAGTACCGCCCCGTGCGATCCAAGATCTTTCAAAAACCTGATATCGTCGCCGGAGGAGACCCCTCCTGCAACCGTGACCGGCAGATGGGTCCGTTGTAACAGCCGGGATATGGGTTCCGGATCAATGCCCGCCTGAAGCCCCTCCACATCGACGTTCGTGAAGAGGAGCGAACCTGCTCCCATATGTTCAAATTGTTCTGCCCATACAAGATAGTCTCCCTCACGCTTCTGCCACCCCTCGGTGGTTATCTCCCCACCTTTCATATCGACACCCGCCATGATCCTTTCACTGCCGAATTCCCTGCTCAGCTCGTGCAATACCGTGGGCTTTTTTGTTGCGAGGGTTCCGAGAATGATTCTCTCGACGCCCGTGTCCAGCCAGGATGAGGCATCGGAGAAAGAGCGTATTCCCCCTCCAAGCTGTATCTCAACACCTGTCTCATGTACAAGATCACGAATCCTTGCAGCATTCTTCGAGGAGTCCCCAAACGCACCATCAAGGTTTACGACATGGAGTCGTTCTGCACCGAGATCAAGCCAGCGGTGAGCGCACGCAAGGGGATCACCAAAATAGGTCGCCGAGTCCCTCTTTCCCTGCACCAGTTGCACACATTTTCCATTGAGGATATCGACCGCGGGAAAGATGAGCATGTCAGGGGATCATCCGTGCGATTGGCATGACAAGGATATCGCGGGCACCTGCCTGTTTCAGGAGGTGGATCAGCCGGTACACCCTCTCTTCATCGACAACCGCGTGGATCGCAACCATATCGTTGCGGGATGCGACGTCCATGATCGTCGGGCCGGAAAGTCCTGGAAGGACGGATGTCACCCGGTCTATACATGAACGCATCACGTTCATCATGAGGTAGCACTGTCCGCGGGCACGGACCACACTCTCGATAGCCACCTGGATCTCCTCGATTTTTTTCTTTTTCGATGAGACTGATCTCCTGTTCGCAATGAGCATGGTGCTCGTTGAGAGGACGACATCCAATACACGTAACCGGTTCGAGCGGAGAGTATTCCCCGAGCTCGAGAGATCGATAATGGCTTCGGCAATCCCGAGGTACGGTGTCGCCTCGCAGGCACCGCCGACCGGGACAAGTGTGACAGAAATTTTGCGATCCTGGAAATAATGCCGTGAAATGACGGGAAATTCCGTGGCAACACGCTGTCCTTCCAGGTCCCCCGGTGAGCTGATGGGGGAATCCTCCCTCGCGGCAAGGACAAGTGTGGCAGTCCCGATTTTCAGGTCAAGGAGTTCTGCCACATCGGCCTCGCGTTCCAGAACCATATCGTGGCCCGTGATCCCGAGATCTGCCGCCCCGTTTGCCACATATTCGGGGATGTCGACAGGCCGGGCAAAGAGCACCTCAACATGGGGATCAGGCGTCCGGGAGATCAGTCTCCTTTCGCCGCTGTCGAGAAGGTGAAGCCCGCTCTTCTCCATCAGATCCATCACCGGCCCTGCGATCCGGCCCTTATTCGGGATGGCAAGACGGATGGTGGTAACCTTGCGCGAACTCCGGGTTTTTTCAGGCGTTTCAGAACGTTTTGATCTCGCCACGGATGATCTTCTCGGTAATGCAGGTGATCTCGGCAAGTCCGCCATCAACGATAGATTCGACATCGGACCTGATTGCGTTCATGTTCATGCCCTTTTTCGGGAGGATCTGGACACTTGCAACAAGGGGTTGATCGATGGGTTTTCCAATCTGGGAGAGGAGCCGGATGTAGATCTCGTCGATACCGTCGACCTTCGCCACACATTCCTGGGCAAGCTGTGTGGAGAGGACGTTGTAGATCTTTCCGATGTGGTTGATGGGGTTCTTCCCGCTCGTGGCTTCCATGCTCATCGGCCGGTTCGGGGTGATCAGACCGTTGCAGCGGTTTCCTCTTCCCACCGAACCGTCATCGCCCATTTCTGCCGATGTCCCGGTCACCGTGAGAAACACGCTCTCATCTTCGTATACATCGGCGGTATTCACTGCGACATGCACAGTCCGCTTCGTGTGCTTCTTTGCCACCTTGAGGACATGCTCCTGGAGGAGGTCCACCTGTTCGATGTACTCTTTCACATCACTGCAGTAACGGTCCACCATGGCGCAGGCGAGGGTGAGGGTGATGGTGTTGCCATCCCGGAGCGCCATTATCTTGATGTCCTGTCCCACGATCGGGTGTTTTTTCCGGTAGGTGGTATCGATGAAATCGGAAACCTCGCGGACAATCGTCTCCGCTTCGGAGAATGGTGCATGTCCAACGCCGAATGAGGTATCGTTTGCCCTCGGGGGTGAGTTCTGGCATGGATTGAAGACATCACGGAGGTCCGTTGAACCTGTTCCCAGGCGGCAGTCAACGATGATATCGCGATCCATGTTGAGGTTCGTCAGCGTCTTTTTCAGGTAGGTGCGGGCTGCCTCGACCGCAATGGCATCAGTCGGGATGCTGATTCCCTCGAACTGTTTGGTCGCTCTCCCATTGATAAGCACGTAGATGGGCCTAATAACCTTCCCGCCGCCGAATTTCGGTTGCGACTCTCCTGCAACGATCTCACCCTGGTCGGTGTTGTGGTGCAGAATTGCCCCGCATTCCTTGATGTATGCCATCGACAGGGCCCTGCTGATGGACTCGGCAATTCCGTCTGCAAGGCTGTCAGGGTGCCCGATGCACTTTTTCTCAACCAGTTCTATCTCCTGGCGTTCCAGCGGAATCTGCTGCAGTGCTTCAATTTTGATGTTCCGTTTCAACGAAATCCCTCGTTCACCAGACGCGTAATCATTATTAGAACGATGGGAGGTAACATAATCATTCCTTTTGTTCCCTGCGGATGCATATTGGGCAAAAACGCCGGGGGACTGATAGGGGACATGGAGGGAATGATGGACAAAGTGACCTCTCTTACCCGGGAACCGGCGCTGAACCCGGAACCCCTGTTCGAACAGATCGATCGTGGCATGCAGGGCCTGATCAGGATTGCCGCTCTCATTACTGCCAGCAACCGTTCGTTTTTTGACCACCTTTCGACCCCGAGAACGCCCGATGAACTGGCACACCTCACCGGGTGCAGGGAAGAGATCGTCACACCGGTATGCATGGTACTCGAGGAGATGGGATGTGTCACCTGGTATGAGGGGCGATACTCCTCCACTCCGCTCTCTCTCGTTTTCCTCGCACGATCTTCCCCTTATCGCCAGGGGGCATACCTTGACAAGACCTGGAGGCATATCCGGGATCTCTGGATGCACCTTCCCGATATTATTGAACGGGGCCCGGTATCATATCCGGCAGAAGTATTCTTCGCGACACTCAGCCTTCCGGCCATGGCCGAGAATGCCCTTTGCGGGAGATTGCAGCGAATCACGCGGGAGATCTTTATGTTCCCGGGATTTCAGTCTTTCAGGAGGATGGTTGATCTCGGGGGAGGCCATGGCCTCTATGCAATCGCGTGTACTGTCGTGAACCCCGATCTCCATGCATGGGTCTTCGATATGCCGCATGTACTCCCTCTGGCGTCCCGGTTCATCAGGGAATATGAAGCAACGAGGGTTCATACACTCGGGGGAAATTTCTTTGTCGATGATTTTGGCAGGGACTACGATCTCGTGTTCTCGTCATCGAACCCGAGCGGGAAGCGGATCGATATGGTGCCGCGCATTGCCAAATCCCTGAATCCTGGTGGCATATTCGTCAACGTCCAGTCGACCGGAAGGGAAGATATGGATCTCTACCAGTCCCTTGAACTGGAGTTATGGAAGATTGAGGGAGAGGAGGAACGAAAAACAGGGAATACAAGGGTGGAGCCCTTCATGACAGATGAGTACCGGGTAGCGCTTATGGATGCGGGGTTATCGATTCTCGTTGAAAAGGATATCAAAGATGACTATCACAGGGACGCGTTTGTCCGCATGATCATTGCACAAAAAAGGATGTGAATCCGGTTATTTTTTCCTAAAAGGCCATCGTAGCCGGCTCTTTTTCTCCTTTTCAGGCGGCTTTTCCTGTTCAGAAACCTCCTTCCTGGCCTGGACGGGTGCGGGGATTTCCGGGGCATGGTGTCCACTTGCCATGCGGGTCCCGCAGTACGGGCAGAAGTTGGCATTCGGAGGGACCCTGTGACCGCAGTGGAAACAGAATTGTATCTGGGTGGTCACTGCATTATGGCCTGTTTTGGGAGGGCTCTTTGTCTCGGGAAACTTTGCGGGGTATGTGACAGGTATTGTTCGCGTGAGTTCTGCAGCAGGACTCGCTGCAGGTTCAAGAGAGGGAATCGTAGTTGATTTTTCCACCCGGGGGGTGTCAGGGAACACCATGGTTTCCGAGAGAGCACGGGCTTCGGGTGAGATGACCGGAGTCGCGGGTGTGAGCATCTCCTGGTCTTCGGGATACCTGGGGCCAGCAGACTCCCTTCCATGGCGGATCAGGTGAACCCATTCCTCTGCCTGCGAGAGCCTGTCCACACCGGTATGCACAAAGACCATCTTCATCGTGCGGATATCGTCGTCTGATGTCCTGATGGACAATACAAGGATCGGTTCCTGTGATGGCGAATGTTCGAGATGGGTCTCCGCGATCGATCCGATGGGGATCTCTTTTGCTGTCACACCGGGGGTCTTTTCGTCCTGGTCCGTGAGAAAGAGCCTATCGTTCGTGAGATACGCATCGAACCTGAACTTTTTTATCTGGACATCCGGGGTGTAAATAAGGAGTTCCTCTCCCGGGCGCAGGTATCGTTCCGGGCCTTCCGGCTCCTCCTCCCCGCCCGTGGAGTTGAAGCCTGTATTCTGGTAATCGCTCATTGTTCCTCCGAGCACAAGTATAGAAGTACTGGAGCATGCAGGATTAAAGTGTTTCCAGATATCGTTCCAGATCTCCTGGCTGACGTCATTTTAGAGAAGCTCCTTGATCAGCCTGGGAATCTCCGAGGGCCTGGATGCGACCGGGACTCCGATCTTCTCGAGCCGGGCGATCTTCGATCGTGCGTCCCCTTCTCCCCCCTCGATGATGGCACCCGCATGCCCCATCCTCTTCTCAGGAGGAGCAGAAATGCCAGCAATATAGGCAGCAACCGGGAGGTCTGTGGCCCTGGCACCTTCCTCCTCGAGGGATCCGCCCACTTCGCCGAGGATCACTACCACCCTGGTTTTTTCGTCCTGTTCAAAGCGTGTGAGGACATCTGCAAAAGTCTGCCCGATCACGGGATCGCCTCCGATACCCACGATCGTGCTCTGGCCGAGCCCGGCTCTGGTAAGCTGATCCACTATCTCATAGGTCAGTGTCCCGCTCCGTGATATGACTCCGACGTGCCCTGCCGAGGAGAGGTGGACCGGCATGATACCCATCTTGATCTCCCCCGGGGAAAGTAGTCCCGGGCAGTTGGGACCGATCACCGAGCACTCGTGGATGCGTGCATACGATATGGCTTTCATGGTATCCTGTACCGGGATATGTTCGGTGATTGCGACGACAAGCGAGAGTCCTGCACTGGCCGCTTCCATGATCGAATCACCGGCAGCAAATCCAGGGACGAAGAGCACACTGGCGTCAGCATCGTGCTCTTTCAGGGCATCCCTGATACTGTTGTAGACCGGGACTCCGGCCACTTCCTGGCCGGCCTTTCCCGGGGTCACCCCGGCTACCACGCCTTTTCCTCCAACCTGCCTGGCATATTCGTTCATCAGGGCGATGTGGAATGCCCCCTGTTTTCCCGTGGCACCCGTGACGATCACACCAGTATTCCTGTCGCCGTATATCATCGCACTGCCTCCACCGCAGCCTTGACTGCCTGCTCCATGCTCTCCATCATCCGGTATCCGCAGCCATCGAGTATCTTCCTGCCCTCGGCCTCGTTGGTCCCGGCCAGGCGCACGATGACAGGCTGCTGTATCCCGGCGCTGATGATTCCTTTCGCCACCTCGTCGCAACGAGTGATACCGCCCAGGAGGTTGACCACGATTACCCTGACCGATGGGTCAGATGCAACCAGCCTGACGGCATGCATCACCCTCTCCTGGTCGGCACCTCCCCCGACATCCAGGAAGTTTGCGGCCCGACCCTCGTAATACTCGATCAGGTCAAGGGTGGCCATGGTTAAGCCTGCCCCGTTGCCTATTACTCCGATCTCTCCCTTCAGTTCGACATAGGAGAAACCGTGCTTTTCTGCTTCCCTCTCCCTCTCGGTAAGATCGCGGTTGTAGGAAATACCCTGCCGGGCAAGGGCATTATCGTCGATAATCAACTTAGCATCGGCCGCATAGATGCCGGAAGGAGTCTGAACAAGGGGATTGATCTCTGCCAGGAGGGCGTCTTTCTCGCAGAATACCCGGTAGAGCTGGTTGAGGATCTTCCCGATCTCTTTTGGTGCCGACTGGAGGAGGTCACGGATCATGAAGGGAGGGATATCATGCATGAGGAGCGGAATTGATGCCTTTCGTACCGCATCAGGACGTTCCCTTGCAAGGGTCTCGATATCGACTCCCCCCTGGTCGGTGAAAAGGATGAGCGCCTGCTTTGTGGATCGATCGATGGCGATGCTGGCATAATATTCCTGGGCGATCTCAAGGTACTCGACAACCAGGATCTCCCGGACCGGCACCCCCTTTATCTCTTTTTTGAAGAGTTCAGCGGCCATCTGTTCAGCATTCTTTTTATCCGCAACAAGGATTCCCCCCGATTTTCCCCGTCCCCCCACATCGACCTGTGCTTTTAACACACACCGTTCACCGAGTTCCCCGATCCGGGCCTTCAGTTCACCTGGGGAATGGATGAGAAACCCGCGGGGATGCGGGATGCCGGCTTTCTCGAATATGCCCCGTGCCTCGTGTTCCAGCAGTTTCATGTGACGTTCTCCTTTTCTGCAAGTTCAAATCCAAGTTTCATGGCTTTCAGGTTGAGATTCTCGGTGCCCTTCGGCACAGAGTCAAGGATTGCCTTCTCTATTGCCACTTCGCCGACGACCCCGGTTGTCCTTACCAGTGCACCGAGCATGATGATATTCGCAACAATGTCGCGGCCGAGCGTCTGCTTGGCCTCGCGGGTTGCCGGGATCTCGGTACACCTGCACTGCGGTCTTGACTGCACCAGTGATGAATCGAGTATCATTACTGCGTGCTCTCCGGCCTGGACACCGTACTTCTCGAACCCTTCCTGGGACATGATGACAAAAATATCCGGGTTTGTGACCTTTGGGTAGAGGATTGGCTGGTCGTCGATGATGACCGCGCTCATGGAGGCACCTCCGCGGGCTTCCGGGCCATAGACCTGTGTCTGGACCGCATAGTTCCCGTCGTACATCACCGCTGCTCTCCCCAGGATCACCGCAGAGAGAATGATTCCCTGGCCGCCAAAGCCCGAGAATCTGACCTCGTGCCTCACCTCTTCACCCCCATTGCAGGCCTGTCACGGCGGATAAAATCACCGATCACTATCGAGTTTTCAGGGACGGATTTCCCTTCTGCCTTGAGCCTTTCTGCTTTCTGTTGCAGGATCGCGTGCGTCTTGAAATACTCGACCTGGTCCATCACCTGTCGGAACTTGTTCCTCCTCCCGTAGTTCGTGGGACACTGTACCGCAGCCTCAATGAACGAAAATCCGGGGATCTGGAGGCCGGTGTGGATGGCCCGTGTCAGCTCTTTCACGTGGTAGGATGTCCATCGTGATACGAAGTTCGCACCTGCCGCCGAGGCGAGCTGGCAGAGGTCGAAGGTGGGTTCCCGGGAGCCGTAGGGTGTCGTTGTTGAAAGGGCACCCACCGGGGTCGTCGGGCTCCCCTGGCCTCCGGTCATGCCGTAGATCTGGTTGTTCATGCATATGACCGTGAGATCAATATTCCTCCGGCAGGCATGGATGAAGTGGTTTCCCCCGATCGCGGCAAGATCTCCATCACCCGTGAAGATCACCACGTGAAGACCCGGGTTTGCCATCTTTATCCCGGTCGCAAACGCGAGTGCCCTGCCATGGGTGGTGTGGAGGGAGTCGGTTGAGATATACCCCGGCGCCCGCGAGGAACAGCCGATACCCGAGACAAAGACAGTATCCTCTTTCTTCCAGCCCATGTGGTCGACGGCATTGAGTGTGCAGTTGATGATGGTCCCGTTCCCGCACCCGGCACAGTAAATGTGGGGGAGCCGGTCCTCCCGGAGCCAGTCGGTGTACGTCATCGCCAGGCCTCCATTGCGGCTTTTAGCTCTGCAGGAGTGTGAAGAGCACCCCCGAGTTTTGGGAGGGGAACCACCGGGACAGAGGTGTGGCGTTCGATCTCCCTCGCTATCTGCCCGAGGTTCTGTTCCGGGACAAGGAATACCCGTGCATCCGGGAATTCACCGAGTGCATTCTCGCAGAACGGCCAGACCATGCGGAGACGCAAATGCCCGATATTCGCATCGGGATGATCATGGATCAGCTGCTCAACCGTGCGGGCAGGTGAACCGTAGGTGATGAATATTATTTCAGCACCGGGATTGGTGACACGGAAATCTGCAATCTCGTGCCGGGCAGATTCCACTTTTGCAACGAGCCTTTTTACGAGTTCCTCATGAACGCTCGGGCTTGTCGTGCAGGGATACCCGCGCTCATCGTGGGTGAGACCCGTTACGTGCACCCCGTATCCCTTTCCAAACTGCGGAAACCCCGGGACCAAGTCCTTTCCGGCATGATAGGGGAGGGTATCTTTCTCAAGCAGCTTTCGTTCCCCCGCGGGAATGGTGTCGGGGATCTCGATCCGCTCCCGCATGTGCCCGATGATCTCATCAGCCATGAGGAATACGGGTATGCGGAACCGGTCAGCAAGGTTGAATGCCTTGACGGTCAGCTCGTACATCTCCTGGACGCTTGCAGGGGAGAGTGCGATGATACTGTAATCCCCGTGTGAACCGAACCTGCACTGGAGCATATCTCCCTGGGCCGACATGGTTGGCTGCCCCGTGGATGGCCCGCCCCTCTGGATATTGACCACGACACACGGTGTCTCTGTCATGACGGCAAAACCGAGGTTCTCCATCATCAGCGAGAAGCCCGGCCCGCTCGTTGCAGTCATTGCCCGGACTCCTGTCCAGGAGGCTCCGATCACCGCGGCTATCCCCGCGATCTCGTCCTCCATCTGGATGAACACGCCCCCCAGTTTCGGGAGTTTCGCAGCCATGTGCTCGGCCACCTCAGTGGAAGGAGTGATGGGATACCCGCCAAAGAACCGGCACCCCGCTGCAAGTGCTCCCTCGGCACATGCAGTGTTCCCCTGCATGAAGTCAATTTTTGTCAAAACTCTATCGCCACCTTTGTGGGTTCGCCTATCTCCTCATCCTTCCATGAAATTGCCTGGTCGGGGCAGATCATCTGGCACATTCCGCAGAGAGTTCTGCCATACAGTGCCTGGAGCCTGCAGTTTGCGCATCGTTCGGGCCTATCAAGTTCGGGAACCACGATACCCCTGGCATTCGGCTTTGCGCCCTGCCTGAATATTTTGTACGGGCAGACTATGGTGCAGAGGTTGCATCCCTTGCACCTGCGTTCATCAATCACGAGTCTCATGCAGGCATCTCCTTCTTTGCCTGGAACCTCTTCCTGAACTGCGACTGGGCATTCCTGTTTACACCTTCAAAGAGATCGTTGCCGGCTGCGTCAATGCCGACGACAAGGGGGAGGCGGTCGAGCTCAATTGCCCAGACGGCCTCGGCCATCCCGAGGTCTTCGAAATAGACGCCTTTCAGGGTCATCCGCGAGGCTGCAAGCGCCGCACACCCTCCTGTAAAGGCAAGGTAGACTCCCCTTCCCTTCAACTGATCTGCAACCTGTCTTCCCATTCCCCCCTTGCCGACGAGTGCTCTCACACCTTTCTCGATGAGAAATCCCGAGAGGGAGTTCATACGGGCGGAGGTTGTCGGCCCGGCAGCAATAATGTGGCCATCCTGGATTACCGGGCCGCAGTGGTAGATGACCGCACCATGAGGGTCAAAGGGGATACCCTCCTCTATCATTTTGATGTGAGCTTCGTCCCTTGCAGTATACACAAGTCCTGATAATGTAACCCGGTCTCCGGCACGGAGCATCAGGACTTCGTGAGAGAGGGGTGTGCAGAGGTCCATAACGTTCAATACGACACCTCCACCGTCGCTCTCCTGCAGGCCCAGCACTGGACATTGACGGCAACCGGGAGCGACGCGGTATGGCACCCTCCGGTCCTGACCTTCACGGCAAGGGCTGTCGTGTTCCCTCCAAGGCCCATGGGGCCGATGCCAAGGGAGTTGACCGCGGCGAGCAATTCCTCCTCAAAAGGCGTCATGCAGTCAATGGGTCCGAGGAGGGCCTCCTTCGCGAGCGCTGCCACCCCGTCAAAGGTGCTGCCGATTCCCACGCCGAGGATCACCGGAGGGCATGGCCTTCCTCCTGCCAGCAGCATGGTCTCCACAACAAACTTTACGATCTGGTCACGCTCTGAAGGGAGCAGCATGGCTATCCGCGACATATTCTCAGCTCCTGCACCCTTCGGAAGCACCGTGATGGTACATCGATCTCCCGGTTTCGCATGGATCGCCGGCATGCCAACGCCTGTGTTGTCACCGGAATTCTCCCTTGTCAGGGGGTCGACGACATTCGGACGGAGGGGGATCTCCTTCGTTGCCTGTCTTACCCCGGCAGAAATTGCTTCATAGATATCCCGTGTGAAAGGGATGTCCGGGGGGATGGTGACATAGACGATCGGAACACCGGTATCCTGGCATATCGGAACCGAGCGTGATCTGGCCATGTCGAGGTTTGCGATGATATTTGAGAGTTCCCCCTTCGCAATTTCACTGGTCTCTCTCTCTCTCGCGTTCGTGAGTGCCGTGATCACGTCGGGGGGAAGTGTGATCTGAGCCTGCCGGAATGCCTCGAGTGTGGCGTTCGTGATGGCATCGATCAGGGCAGGGTCAGAAGACACGATCATATTCTATAAAATAAGGCGATGGGCAGGAATATACATTGTGATACAACGCAATTGCATGATAACTGTCAATTATCCGGCAATCTCCGGGTACTCCTGAAAAAATGTGGGAAACATTCTTTCACTAGGCAAACGGGCTCCCGCTGATCTTTCCCGTGAACCCGGAATACATTGATCGAAGAAAAAGTAGGGGGCGGATATTATACCTGCTGCGATGCAGGCGTTTCAGGGACTGCCTTCTCCTCAATGGTAACATATGTTGGGGAAGGGAGCTTGTGGCCTCCGGACCGGAGCGCAAGCTTGACCTGGGGAAGGTAATTGGGCGTAGTATAGACGCTGTAAATTGCCTGGCCCGACGCCACGCGGGCAGCAGTGCCGACGGCCTTTCCAAATGAGAGGCGCATCCCCTCCGAGACACGGTCGGCCCCGGCCCCGGTCGCCTGCTTGTTCTCCCTTATCACGTGGTGTGGGAAGACCCGGAGTTTGAGGCGGTAGTTCATCCTCCCGACATCCTTCATGAGGTGGCGGTTGATGCTGATACGGGCAGCTTCAAGTGCCGTATGACGGATCTGGCAGGCCTCTTCGACTGAAAGGCTGATGGTCATGGGGAATTCCTGCGAGAGGTTGCCCATGTCAAACTGGACAACCTTGCTCCCCGGAACGCCACCCATGTATTCCCTGCGGGTATAGGCCTTCTTTGAGATGTTCCTGTACATCTTTCCTGGTTTTCTGACCATTTTTAGTGAACTCCTGGTCCCTGTCTGTGCTTTATTAAATGGGAATGTGGATTATTAAACCTTCCCTGATTTGCTGGTCTCATCTATAAGATCCAGAACATGGCGACGTATTGACGCGAATTCTGCGCTTGTTCTCTCCCTGGGACGTGGAAGATTGAGAGGAATATTCTCCCTTATTCGTCCGGGTCTTGGTGTGAATACCACTATCCTGTCCGCAAGGAAGACTGCCTCATCAACACTATGGGTGACAAACACGATCGTCTTTTTTGTCTTGTTCCATATGTCAAGGAGTTCCTTCTGCATCATGTTCCGGCTTTGCGCATCGAGAGCGCCAAAAGGTTCGTCCATGAGGAGAACGGCGGGATCAACAGCAAGGGCCCTCGCGACGGCAACCCTCTGTCGCATCCCTCCGGAGAGTTCATAGGGAAAACTCCGGGAGAAATCCTCGAGACCCACAAGATCGAGATACCTTTCCGCCTCCTTGATCCGTGTATCCCTGTCAATCCCACGCAGTTCGAGACCGAATGCAACATTCTCCAGCACGTTCCTCCATGGATAGAGGGAATATTCCTGGAATATCATTGCCATCTTTGGATCCGGTGCACAAATTTCGTGGTCGTCATGTACCACTCTCCCGGAAGTGGCTGTATCGAGCCCGGCAATGATGCGTAACAGGGTCGTCTTGCCGCATCCGGATGGGCCGAGGAAGCATATGAATTCCTGGTCTTCAATAACGAGTTCAATATTATCGAGGGCAGTGACGAGCTCACCGGCATTGGATACAAATTCCCTTGAGACATGATCGATTTTCAGCGTCATCCCTATCTCTCCATACCCTGCCAGTGTAACTTCCGGCGTTCAACCTGCCTGAGGAGAAAATCGATACAAAGTCCTATGAGTCCAATGACAATCATTCCAGCGATGATTACCTGTATCTGGCCGAAGTTGTATGCATACATAATGAGGTAACCAAGACCGGAGGTTGTCCCGGGTAACATTTCTGCCGCGACTACAGACATCCATGCAACCCCGAATCCCACCCGAAGCCCAGTCCATATGGTGGGCAATGCAGCGGGAACAATCACTTTAATCAGGAGTTGAAGGTTGCTGGCCCCAAAAATCTGTGCCGTCTCGATCCACGTCCTGTTCACCCTTTTCACCCCATCGATGGAGTTCACCAGGATAGGGAAGAATGCGCCGATGAAGATGATGAAAAGGATTGATCCAAACCCTATCTTGAACCACGCGAGAGCAAGCGGGATCCATGCAATAGGAGGGATCGGCCTGAGAACCTGGAGGATCGGGTCTATGGCATCATCCAGCCATTCAACCCTCCCCATGAGGATGCCCAGCGGGATTGCGACGCAGGCCCCCAGCAAGAAGCCCGTTACAACCCGGTAAATACTCATGTATGCATTTTCCAGCAGGCTGCCGCTGCCGAAAAGGTCCTTGAGAGGTTCGGCAAGGATTGCAAGTACCGATTCAACCCTCGGGAGGATGAATTCGTTGTTTACAACGATTGCAATGACTTCCCAGCAAAAAATTACGATGATTGGGAGAAAATATTTCAGGTTTTTTTTCATTTGGCTTCGTTCACCACCAGGCCGCTTTGTTCCAGCGCGTAACGGAGCTGAACGTCCTGGATTGAACCCTTGGGAGCGACTGCGATCTTGACTGGTCTTCCTGCTGATTTAACCCATGTGATGAAGCCTTCCCAGTCGTTCTCCTTGAGTTGTGCATCTTTCGTCACCACGAGGCCCGATCCTTCTGTGTGAAGCGGGAACAGAATCCTGATGGGAGTCCCCTTGTCGATAGCAGTAATGGTCGGGGGAGTTCCTGCTACCGCGAAGTCAATAGCGTTGGACGCCATGAGCGTCATGAGCTGGGCACCACTTTCACCTTTGACGAGCTGCACGTCTGCGATCTTCTGCCCGTTGACTACCAGTTCAGCATTTTCCACCTTCCCTTCTGTCTCCTCACTTGGCCTTAGTGCGATACCAAAGTTGTCGTTATAGTATTGCCACTCCTTTATCGCTACGAAGAGAGGGGCATCATGATCAGAGAGGAGGTACCCTATTGTGATCTTTCCTGTTCCGCCGGTCGGAAGCGGTTTCTTGCCATCTTTTATATTTGCCTTTGCGTTTTCATAAGGCCCAAAGTTGTAGAGGAGATTGTTTCTTTCGGCCTGGCTTGCATTCGCAAGCGTCCCCTGCAGATACTGTATCTCCGTGAGAGCGTCGATAAATAGATCATTTGATGCCATCCACTGTTCAGACGGCTCATTGACAAACTTGATCGTGGGAATCGATGCTCTCTCCACATCGAGCGGGCTGACGGTGATGTTCCCAAAGGTGAGATCGCTCGATCCGAAGATCCATTCTGCGCTCGCAGCAGCAGCAGCATCAGGGTTCTCCCGTGTATAGTCAGTTGCATGGATGAGTACCATTGCGAGGCTGTCTGCAAGAACGGGATTTGCATCCACAACCACGTTCCTCGCGACAAGGCTGTCACAGGAATGGTCTTCCCAGACGGGTCGTGGCGGCAGGTCCTGTGAGTAAGAAACAATCGTTCCCATACCTGTAACCTTTCCGACGGCAACAAACGGTTGCCACGCCATGTATCCGTCAATCTGATCGGTTGCGAGCAATTGAGGCATCTGCCCCACACTCGTATAAAGGAGCGCAACTTCCCCCGTGGTTGTTTCCGGAGGAGTCGTGGTGATGCATCCTCCAATCAGGGCTGCACCCAGCAGGATGCCAACAAGAACACTCATAGTGGAAAATTTCATGCAGGAATGGTTATCTCATCAATCTCATAAATTCTACCATATGAGTCTAATTATTATCCATAAAAACTTTAAAATTTAATTTTTTGATACAATTGTATTTACAATAATGACAAAATAATAATAATTCCGGGTACATTGGACAAAAGGATTATCCCGGCACCAGCGAAACCACACATCCTGTAACCATTATGCAGATGGATCCAGTTGAGAGGGTGATCAGGGCTGCCCTCATATCGGATGAAGAGTTCGTGCAGACTCTCGAGGAAGTGATGAGGCACGACCTCAGGATGAGCGTGAGAGAGCTCTCCCAGCAGAGCGGTATCGCCCAAAGCTCCCTCTACAAGATAATCCATGGCAAACGATCGCCAAACCTCACGACCCTGCGGGCAGTAATCCACGCAATGCGACGCATTACCCATTCTTCCGAGGGGGAGTTCATCGGCCTGATCGCTGCCCGTCCCGTCCTTGATGTCATTGAAGAGCGGAATGCGGAGGTCGACGGGAGGAAGATCCGGGTGAGGGAGTATCCCGTGCATACCCTTGAAGAGGCGATCATCTCAGCAACCCGTGCTGAGAGGGAAGGGGCGGTAGCAATTGTGTGTGCCCCGATTGTCAGCAGCGTGATCGAGCAGCTGGTGAAAGTGCCTGTTGCCACGATCATTCCCCGGGACTCCGTGCAGAGGGCGATTGAACGCGCAGCAAGGAAAGCGTGGCCTTAATCTCATGAAAAGGCCTTCTTTATTGAGAGGTTATGGAAAGGATGGAGCGTGACGTGGTGCGGCGGGGCCGTCTCACTGGAGAGAGAACAGGTGAGATGATGCATTTTCTCTCGTCCATGAATGCAGACCGTTATATCGCAGATGCCGATATCCTCGTCGATATTGCCCATGTGCTGATGTTGTCCCGGCAGAGGATTATTGAGAGAGAGCCCGCACGACAGCTGCTCATGGGGCTCCTTGATTTCTATGACAACGGAATTCCGGCAGCGGCATTCGATGATCGTTTTGAGGACATCCACGCAGGGATCGAGACCCTGCTCATCTCGCAGATAGGCGAGGAAGCTGGCGGCAGGCTTCATATCGGGCGCTCAAGGAACGATGAAGTCGCGACCTGCCTTCGCCTGCGGGTCCGCGATGATATCGTCAGGCAACTCTCCATCCTCAACTCACTCCGCCAGATCCTCATCAGTCTCGCAGAGGAACATGTTGATACCATAATGCCAGGGTTCACCCACCTCCAGTATGCCCAGCCTACAACCCTGGCCCACCATCTCCTCGCCCACGAAGCAGTGTTCTCCCGCGACTTCCAGAGAATTGCCGGGGCACTCGGCCGGGTGGACCTGTGCCCGCTTGGTGCCGCCGCCTTTGCTTCGACAAGCTACCCGATTCAGCGGGAACTCACCGCAGAGATGCTGGGATTTCGCGGCGTGCTCGAGAATACCATGGATGCTGTCGGATCCAGGGATTTCGCGCTCGAACTGCTCTCAGATCTCTCCATCCTGATGACCCATGCAAGCCGGGTCTGCGAGGAACTGGTGATATGGAGCTCGAATTTCGCCAGGTTCGTCGACCTCGACGATGCATTCTGTTCCACGAGCTCGATCATGCCCCAGAAGAAGAATCCTGATACGGCAGAGGTGATGAGGGCAAAGGCGGCCTCTGTCATCGGTTCCTGCACTGCGGCGCTCGGAATCGTAAAGGCACTCCCCATGAGCTATAACCGGGACCTCCAGGAACTCACCCCCGGGCTCTGGCGCGGGATCCAGGATGCCAAGCACAGCACCCGGCTTCTCGTTGACATGCTGGCCACCGCTACTTTCAACAAGGATACAATGGCGGCAGAGGCCGGAAAGGGATACTCCACGGCCACCGATTTTGCAGACATGCTGGTGCAGAAGCATGGCTTCCCGTTCCGTACCGCACATACCCTGGTCGGAAAAGCAATCCAGAAAGGGACCCTTGACCTGCCCACCCTTGATACAGCCGCACGGGAGATGGGACTTCCCCCACTCTCGACTTCCGGAATTACCCCCTCTGACATTTCAGACGCCCTCGATGTCCGTTCCAGCATTGCCAGGCGGAGGGCTCCGGGGAGTCCTTCTCAATTTGCTGTCAGGATCTCCCTCTCATCAAGAAAGAAAACTCTCGACGAAGATTCAGCGATGCTTGACGAAAGACAGACCCACTACTCAGGGGCTATCCAGAGGCTCATTCAGGATGCCAGAAAGGAGGCAGGTTCTTGAGCGGGTTTTCTCCGGGCGATGTTGTCCGCTGCACCCTCGGTGGGAGTGAAAGGCGGGGTGTCTATATCACGGAGCGGGATGGGATGGCAGTCCTGAAACTCGACAATGGCTATAATATCGGGGTTTTTTCCGGCGACTGCTCCCTCGTTGAACGCCCGTCTCCTCAACAGGTCACAAAGACCGAGGTTGACCAGGACCTATCCCTCCCCCAGCTCTCCATCGTGTCCACCGGGGGGACGATCGCGAGCAGGATCGATTACAGGACCGGTGCAGTGACCAGCCAGTTTGATGCGGCCGATATCATGCGGGCAATTCCCGGGCTTCGGGATATCGCACACTACCGTACACGCAAACTGTACACGATCCTCTCGGAGAACATGACCCCCGCAATCTGGCAGGAACTGGCAAGGGCCGTCTACAAGGAGATTTTAGATGGTGCAAAGGGTGTGATCGTCACCCATGGGACCGATACCATGGCATATTCCGCTGCAGCGCTCAGTTATATGCTTGACACCCCGGTTCCTGTTATCTTTGTTGGATCGCAGCGATCCGCGGATCGCCCCAGTTCTGACAACATGATGAATGCCCTCTGCAGCGCCAGCGCAGCCGTCAGCGATCTCGGGGAAGTCGCAGTGGTGATGCACGACACTACAAGTGATGACCGGTGTGCCATCCACCGGGGGACCAGGGTCCGGAAGATGCATACGTCCAGGAGGGACGCGTTCCAGAGCGCAGGTGTCCCTCCGCTTGGATACGTTGAGTACCCCTCGCTCGCGGTGACGCTCTCACCAGGTACTGTCAGGAGAGGGGCCTTCGAACCCGCACTCAGGGACCAGCTGGAACCCCGCTGCGGGCTCGTGATGTTCAGCCCGGGAATGTCTCCTGAGATCATTTCGGCATATTCAGGATATCGCGGGCTTGTGATTGCCGGAAGTGGCCTCGGCCACGTGAGCACCACGCTCATCCCGGCTTTAAAAGCGCTCATCGAAGAAGGCACCCTCATTATCATGACGTCCCAGTGTCTCAACGGCAGGGTGTGCGACCGCGTGTACGACACTGGACGCGATCTCCTCAAAATTGGCGTTGTGGAAGGCGAGGACATGCTCCCGGAAACAGCCCTTGTGAAACTCATGTGGGTGCTTGGACAGAAGCGCGATCCCGACGAAGCCCGCATCATGATTCAGGATGACAGGAAACGGGATTTCACAAGGAGGTCCCGCCATGGATTATAAGAGCCTCGGCCTGAAGGCGGGAATTGAGATCCACCAGCAGCTGAATACCGCACAGAAACTCTTCTGCAGGTGCCCGACGATCCTGAGACCGTTTGATGAACATGACGGGGAGTTCCGGCGGTATCTGCGTGCAACCGAGAGTGAGCTTGGCGAGATTGACCATGCTGCCAGAGAGGAGATGAAGAACCTGCGCAGGTTCTGTTATTACACCTATGACAGCACCTGCCTTGTTGAGAACGATGAGGAACCGCCTTCCCCCCTCAATCCTGAAGCACTGGCCGTCGCCCTCCAGATCGCGAGGATGTTCGGCATGACACCCGTCCCGCAGGTCCATACCATGCGGAAGCTCGTCATAGACGGTTCCAACACCAGCGGATTCCAGCGGACCGCGCTTATCGCACTCCACGGCACTCTTCCGAATGGCGGGGAGATTGAGACGATCTGCCTTGAGGAAGAGGCCGCCCAGAGAGTAAACGACGACGTGTTCTCCCTCGATCGCCTGGGGATCCCGCTTGTTGAGATCACGACGTCGCCCTGCATGCATTCACCCGAAGAGGTCCAACAGGTTGCGGAGTATCTCGGCATGGTGCTCCGATCGACAGGCAGGGTGAAGAGAGGGCTCGGCACGATCCGGCAGGATATTAACATCTCGATTTCTGGTGGTGCGCGGGTGGAGATCAAGGGGGTCCAGGAACTCGATCTCATTGCCGAAGTGGTGAAACGAGAGGTGCAGAGGCAACAGAATCTCCTCTCAATCCGCGACCGGCTGTCTGGACGTGGCGCCAGGGTAGAGAACGATACACTCGATGTGACAGCACTCTTCTCCCGGACTGCATCCGGCATCCTCAAAAAGGCCGGAAGGATAAAGGCGGTAAGGCTCATCGGATTTGCAGGGCTCGTGGGGGAGGAGATCCAGCCGGGCCGGAGACTCGGGAGCGAACTCTCGGATTATGCCAAGAAATGCGGGGTTGGCGGGATCTTCCATACCGACGAACTTCCTGCATATGGCGTGACGGCCGATGAGGTTGCTGCACTCAGATCTGAATTGGTAACGGACGATCAGGATTGCGTGGTCCTCGTTGCGGGGTCTGCAGCACAGGTTTCATGTGCGTGCCAGCAGGTTATCCGGAGGGCAGAGATGGCACTTTCTGGTGTGCCGGAAGAGACAAGGAAGATGCTCGAAGGGGGAAGCACTGCCTATATGCGCCCGCTTCCCGGTGCAGCGCGGATGTACCCCGAGACCGATGTGCTCCCGGTCTCAATCACGCAAGAATACTGGGATTCCCTCGTAATCCCGGAACTTCTGGATGCAAAGGCAGCCCGGTACACAGGCGAACACGGCCTTGATCCCTCGGTTGCAAGGCAGGTGGCCTTCTCGGAAAACCAGGGTATCTACGAGCAGGCAGTGGAACTTGGCATCTCACCCCCGCTTGCAGCGAGAACCCTCATCGCCACATTGAAAGAGCTTTCACGCGGCGGACTTGATATCCAGCCTCTCCTTGCTGATCGTGATTCTTTGGGGGGACCCACGCGTCCTCCGGTACTTGAGGTGCTCATCGGGGTCAGGGACGAGATCGTGGCCAAGGAAGCGATCCCTGATGTTCTCGAGAGAATCGTAAAGGGGGAACCGGCGGAATCGGTGATGAACTCCGTATCTTCGAGGGTATCCGATGGGGATCTCGAAGCCCTGGCGAGGAAAATCGTTGACGAGCGGATGCCTTTTGTCAGGGAGAAGGGAATGGGAGCCCTCGGGCCACTTATGGGGATCATGATGAAAGAGGTCAGGGGAGCCGTGGATGGCAAAAAGGTCTCCCATGTGTTGAAAAGCGTTCTTTCGGACGCACTCAGTCGGTGATGGGACCTGCCCTTCGTTCCAAAGGAGCGAAGTATTAAAGCAGAGCGTGGCGAATAAATTAAGGAGTTTGCATATGGGAAAGACAGGAACGGTCCAATGGACACAGGTCAAAGGGGTCAAGGGACAGATACGCCTTGTGCCGAAAGCTGAAGGGGATGTCAAAAAACCCGGCCCGAACCAGAGATTCAAGGCAGGAGCATCTCTTCGTAAACTGGAGGCGCTGAACGCGGAACAGCAGGGAGGTTACCGCGGAAGACAGGGCGGCCGTGGTGGTCGTGGCGGCCGTGGTGGCAGGGGAGGCCGTTCGTCAGAATCGGGCCCACAGGCAAATCCCATGGTCCGGAAAGCCATGCGAAGGCCCAAAGTCTCTATTCTCGGTGCAAAGCAGAAATCAGGCAAATAATAATACCTCCATCCCTTTATTGTTTCCCGGTTTTTTTATCCTCGTCCAGAAGTATCTTGTAGGCATATTGTGAAGTGAGAATATGGATCTGAAGACAGCGGTGAAAGGATATCAGTTTGCCGAACGGGCGAAGAGTGAATTGATCATATGCTCCCAGCTCACGATCGCGCTTGCAGGGTTTCCCGAGAAGGAACGCCCGGGCGGCAAGAGAATGCTGGTGCTCATCCTTGAAGCGGTGAGGTCCGAACTCGAATTTGCATGGAAAGGAACCGAAATCGCCGATTTCCGACGCTCAATTAACCTCCTCTCTGAGGCAATAAGCATGGTGGAGAGTGAGGATTACGGGGCTGCATCTATCAGGATGAGCGAATCCATCAGTGCTGTCACCACGGCCGCGCAGTCAGCATGGCAGGTACTCGGGGAGCATGGACTCATCTGAATTCCTGGAGTTCCTGGTATCGCGCTGCTCCGTCAGAGACTATGATCAGGGTGCCGTGCCTGATGCCGATATCACCTTTATCCTTGATTCTGCCAGCACCGCACCGAGCGCCGGCAACCTGGAAGCATGGGATGTTGTGGTTGTCGACGGGCAGGAGGAGAGGGATCTTGTCGCCGATACTGCATTCGGGCAGGAGCATGTACGGAACGCACCCCTGCTCCTTGTCGTATGTGCGAATTACGTCAGGTCGATGTCCCGTTATGGGGACAGGGGGATCCTCTATGCGATCGAGGATGCAACCATTGCCTGCACCTACATGATGCTCGCGGCCCACGCAAGGAGGCTTCATTCATGCTGGGTCGGAGCATTCCAGGAGGATGACTTGAAAGAAGTGCTCGGTCTTCCGGGCCACGTTCGGCCTGTGGCAATCCTCTGCGTCGGGAGAGGATTTCCGCCAGGGACGTATACAGAACGAATGCCGGTGGTGGAACACATCCACCACCAGTCATGGTGAGTGGAAACAATGCCTGATTTCCTGGTATTACTTGAAGGGGCTTTTATTGTAAAGGACGTCTCGTCGCTTGATGATGCAGTCAGTATCGCGATCAGCGAGGCTGGCAAGAGGCTTAATCCTGTTGCAGCATATGTGGATGTTGAAGTGGGAATGCTGGCATGCCCATTCTGTGAAGGGGAACTGAACAGTGGCCTCGTCGTCGCACGAACGGCGCTTGTCGGGGTGCTCCTTGAGATGAAGGTCTTCAAGGCTGAGACTCCCGAGCATGCGAAACGCATTGCACGATCCGTCATCGGAAAGGCTCTCCGGGATGTTCCGCTTGAAGTAAAGGAGGTATCTCCGCTGTGATCTACGTCGTGGGGCATACCGCCATCGATCACATCTGCACAGTCTCAGATCTCCCCCCCCCAAACGGATCCTCCACGATCCTCGGGAGAACAATTTTTTTTGGCGGGGGTGCGGCAAATATTGCAGCAGGGATCTCCCGTCTTGGAGAAGCATGCACGCTGATCAGTGCAGTTGGCGGGGACTTTCCCGGAAGCGAGTACGATCGCTGGCAGAAATCCCTGGGCCTTGCACAGCAATTCTTCGAGGTCCCTCTGGAACACACTCCCACCGCATTTATGTTCACTGACGGAAAAGGGGACCAGATCACCTTCTTTGAGTGGGGAGCATCAAAGATTTTTCCGGAATCGGTGGCTCCTTCGCTCCCGTTCGTGCACCTTGCAACCGCAGACCCGGACTTCAACTGCAGGGTTGCAGAAGAGGCGGAATTCTGCACATTTGATCCGGGCCAGGATCTCCACCGGTATTCAAGAGCCCAGCTTGAGAGAATCCTCTCCCATGTCGACATTCTCTTTGCAAACCATCATGAGGTAGAGAGCATGTCCCGGACGCTTGGAACTTCAAAGGAGGCTCTTGCCAATCGTGTCCCCATGGCAGTCTTCACCATGGGGGCCGGGGGAAGCGAGTTTTCCCGTGGGTGTGAGAAGGAGCGTATTCCCGCGCTATGTGTCAGCATGGTCGATCCCACAGGAGCAGGGGATGCGTACCGGGCAGGTTTCCTTGCCGCGATGAAGAAGGGGTATTCCCCCCTCGTGTGCTGCCGTATCGGGACGGTGACTGCATCCTTTGCCGTCGAAGTTGCCGGTTGCCAGAACAACCTCCCGACGTGGGATTTGATGGAGGACCGGTACAGGCGCGAATATGGTGCCCTGGAATCGCCGGTGACCGGAGAGGATACCGTTCATCCGGGATGGAGATGAGTGTTGCATGTCCGTGATGGGTGGCGAAGCAAAAATCGAACGCCTCGGGCGTTATCTCTTCAATGCTCCTTCATGGCCCATTTCTATCCTCCTTCTCCTTGTCCTCGGATTCATCCTCGATGCGGTCAGCCTGAAACTCGGATCCGCACTCTGGCTTGGAACCCTTGCCTTCACCATCCCGGCACTATGTGCATGCCTCGTGACAAAACCTGCCGTGGAACTCATGGGACGCCCAATGACCTGGAACAGGTCTGCCCTTCTCGCGGTTTCATGCACCATTTTCGGCGTGATCATCACCCTTCTGGCCATGTTCATCTCACTCGCACTCCTGCCTCTCTTTTATGCTATCTCGATGGGCTGCATCCTGGGCCTTCGCCTGCTTGTCCTGGTAGCGATTGCAGATTACCGGATAGTGCGGATGATCCTTCCCGCGGCGTGCCAGAGCCTTACGGGGATTGCCCTGGGATTGGGCCTCTTCCCGGAGAATTTTCTGGTCCTTGCGCTCCTCCTCCAGGTCTTTTTCGGGCTCGGAGTTATTGTCCTGATCTGGGCTATTGACAGGCCGCTCTACCGCACATTCCATATACGCGGACTGGATTTTCTCAACTCATTTCTGGCCCACCTCACCGATGGTTCGCGTGCGCTTGAGGATTATTTCCGCACGATAGGTGAAGAGGTCACTGTGCCCCAGGTCTCGGTATTCTTCAGGCGGCACCAGAAAAGAGGCCTCATATTCACGGTCCCGAATGTCCATCCCGGTCCGATGGGAGAGATCGGGGGTGGAAACCTCCCGAAGGGAATGCAGGAGGGATTTTCGCAGATGGTCATGGTCCCCCACGGCGCAGCCACCCATGACTTCAACCTGGTATCTGAGAAAGAGATAGAGAAACTGGCTCATGCGGTAGCCGCATCGGAAACAATTCTTGAGTACACTTCTCTGGCAACCCCGTCTGTACGGATCCAGGTTGGTTCAGTCTCCCTACTCGCTCAGGTCTTTGATTCGACACTCCTCATGGTGAGTTCCCGGTCTCCCGAGCGTACTGAGGATATTGATTTCAATATTGGCATGACCATCATGGCCGAAGGCCACAGGGTATATAAGAACGTGGCATTCGTCGATGCCCATAACTGCCAGGCGGGAGATATCACCTACGTCCTCCCCGCGACGAAACTGGCAATGGAGTATTACCACGCATGCCTCAAGGCACTTGATGAGATGCCTGCGATGAAGAAGGAAACCCTTGAACTGGGTATATCCCATGTAGAGGTCCCCTTCACCAGGGCGCAGGGATTTGGTGACAGGGGGATCCAACTGGCACTCGTGAGGGTGGGAGCCCAGACAACTGCCTACCTCCTCATCGATGGAAACAACATGGCCTCCGGAGTGAGGGAGACTCTACGGGACTTCCTTCTCCCGTGTGTTGACGAGGTTGAAGTGATGACCACCGATTCCCATGTGGTCAACACAATAACCGGAAAAAATCCCGTTGGAATGCATATCCCTGCATCAGATATCATCCCCTATGTGGAGAAGGCATTCAAAGAAGCGTATGAGGATCTGGTCCCGGCAGAAGCAGCGGGAAGTACGGTGTGGGCAGAGGGCGTGGTGATCTTCGGATCACACAGGATCACCCAGATGGCAAGCACTGTCAATGCGATACTTCTTATCATGCCGATTCTCAGTGCCGGGATGCTGCTTCTGGTGTTTCTCCTATCCATCCTGGCGTATATCATTATTGCCTGAATCCACTGCATGTGATGAGGGCATTGGTATAATCCCAATTGCAGTGGCTCTCTGGAACGGATCTTTTGGAAGGAAAAGGACCACCATGGTCCAGGCAGTGATATACCATTGATGCGTGAGAGTATCAAGCAACGATCAATTGGAGTATCAGCATTATCTGGAGCTGAACCATGTTGGTTTCACATTTTTTGTTGTATTGTTCTCCATATAAACTTTTTGGAAAAAACACGCAATTCGCTTTTGAATCTCGACTTTAAGAAAAAATGCAGGCACTTTATGAGGAGAGCGCAGGATCTGTCAGACAAATGTCGGACGAAATTTCAGCGGAAATATCGGTCCGCGATAGGAAAACTGTGGCATAAACCTTACTCAAACAGGAATTCACGTGCATTCCAGGGGCTTCAAAAATTCTATAATTTTCAATTATTTTTTGAATCTGGACTCAATTTGATGTCAGACGCCAGGTTTACATGGAAAGAACCCCACATGAAATAGGTGACATCATGAGGCAGGCACCGGTATCCGTCTTTATCCGGGCTGGCACAGCCCGGCGTTCAGGAAATGGCATTGCCCTTGTCCTTGGGGATCGAACGTTTTTTCTCCCACCTGAAGAGATGGGGGTGCTCCATTCCGACCGGAACGCTGCGATAGTCAACGATGAAGGGGACCAGGAAGGGATCGCCTGGTTCTCTCCTGTGCTTGCAAAGAAAAAACAGGAACTGACTGCGCTCATCCATGATCGCATCTACACCCTCTCATGCAGGGACCTGCAGGCATTATTTAACGGTGCCAGGAATGGCATCACCATCCGCGAGTATCGTTCGCTCCAGGTATCCTCTCCTGGGGCCTGAACACTCTCCCCTTCCCTTCATGCAACCCCCTTTATTATTATTCTTGCACCAGGAAGTCCAACAGAACGGAAAGATAAAAATCAACCAGGTACCATCTCTATCAATCCATTCATACCTGGGAGAGCATTCCTGCTTCAGGTCCGGTTCGGGGGTGTATACGATTGATGCATATCCTGCTTGTTGATGATGATCCGGCTCTTCTCGATCTCATCCGCCGTTTCCTTGAGAGGGAGGAGGAAATGCAGATAGATACCTGCAGGTCATGCCAGGAGGCCATCGAGCTCTTAAAGGCATCCCGGTTCGATGCAATCGTCCTTGATTATGATCTTCCGGGAATGAGCGGGATCGATTTTTTGAAAGTCATCAAGAGCCAGGGAAACGATACTCCCACGATCATATTCACCGGCAAGGGCAGGGAGGAGATTGTGATCAAGGCCCTCAATTATGGAGCAGATTATTATCTCCAGAAAAGGGGGGATCCCCGCCTCAATTTCCTCGAACTTCTCTACATGATCCGGGAGGCGGTGCGCAGGCACCAGACCCGCCTCGAACTCCGTGAGAGCGAGCGGCGGTTCCGGGAATCTCTCGAGAATGCCAGGCTTATCGCGTTCCAGCTGGACAGATCCCTGATCATCACGTTTTGTAATTCCTTCCTCCTGGCTTTTGCAGGGTATGAGCGGGATGAACTTGTCGGTGCACACTGGATAGACACATTTATCACTGCCCAGGACCGGCACAAGGTGGAGCAGTTCTTCGCATCAGCGATGGAAGGCGACTTGAATGCCCTCTATTTCACCTGCAGCATCCATACGAGGGATGGAAACATACGCAGGATCGACCTGAACAATACCCTCCTCTGCGATTCCGAGGGAAACGTCACGGGAATCTCCTGTATCGGGCAGGATATCACTGACCGGGAGATAATGGAAGAGGAGAAGACGGTCTCTGAGGAACGATTGAAGATCCTCTTTGAATATGCTCCCTATGCCTACTACATTACCGATCTCAAAGGGACGTTTATTGACGGAAACCGCGCTGCCGAGCTCCTGGTGGGGTATCCACGGAAGGATCTGGTGGGGAAGAATTTCCTTGAAACAGGGCTTTTGTCACCCGATGATGTGCCAAAAGCAATCTCACTCCTCGCACGGCATGTCGAGGGAACCCCGACCGGGCCCGAAGAATTTGTCATCAACAGGAAGGACGGCAGCCAAGTCGTGGTTGAGCTCAGGAATCACCCGGTCAGGATCAGCGGCCAGTCGCTTGTCCTCGGGTCGGCGCATGACGTGACCGGCAGGCATTCGGCAGAAGAATCGCTCCGCAGGATGAACGCGAAACTGACACTCCTGAATATTATCACAAGGCACGACATCCTGAACACGGTAACTGCTCTCCTCCTGTACATCGAGCTTCTGAAAGAGGATCCAAAGGACGACACCCAGAAAGAGACCCTGTCAAAGGTCGAGATCCTCGCCCAGGCAATCAAGCGACAGATAGAATTCACCAAGATTTACCAGGATATCGGCATCGAAGCACCCGTGTGGCAGGACATGGCGCACATCATCTCAAGGGAATCGGAGTCTGCTGCTCTCCACGATGTTGCAGTGAGCAGCGACATTGAGAACCTTGAGATCTATTCTGATCCCCTTTTAGAGAACGTGATCCACAATCTTGTCGACAATTCACTCAGGCACGGCGGTGGTGTGACATCGATATGGATGACCTCGTTCCAGGACGAGGCAGGGATGAAGATCGTGTACGAGGATAATGGCCAGGGAGTTCCCGTGAAGGAAAAGGACGACATCTTCAAGAGGGGATATGGGAAGAACACGGGATTCGGGCTCTTTCTCTCGCGCGAAATCCTGGCCATTACGGGCCTTACCATCAAAGAGACCGGCACCTATGGGAAAGGGGCCAGGTTCGAGATACGGGTTCCCCACGGATGTTACCGGTTTATTCCCAAAGATCAATAATATACAGATGCGGGAATAGTTCCTCTTTAAAAAATCGTTCAGAGAGTGTCGATGTCAAGAATGTATCCCTCGAGAGAAGGTCCCCGCCCACTCTCGATACAAAATCCTGTCTCCTTAACCCTCTTTTCTGACCCTGTGCGTGTCAGCAGCCGGTAGGAGACCTGGTACGAACCCCCTGATGAAATCGCAGAATCACGTGCCTCCCTCACTTTTCCCAGGTCTTCCGGAAAAATGAGAGCATGGAAGTCGATCCTCTTCTCAACAAGATCTCCCGGTGTGTATCCCGTGAGAATCTCAGCGCCCGGGCTTGCGAAGATAAAAGATTCGCTATCGCCAGGAACCATGCGGAAGAAGATACCGGGGAACCTCCTCATGATGGATGTGAGAATCCCCACCATCTCAGTCCTTCCCCTGATATCTGCCCGGACAGAGACCATGCCCCGGATCTTCTGCATCATGTCAGAGAACTGGGCGCGGGGATCAGGCCCCTTCTCGAGGTAGAGATCCGCTCCAAAATTGAGCGCATCTATCACGACATCTTCCCTCCCTTTCCCGGTAAATATGATAAACGGGGTGTCATCGCCAAGGGATCTGACCTGCTTCATGAATTCTATCCCATTTATTCCGGGCATTGCATAATCGGAGATTATTGCATCAAACTTCCTGTTCTTGAGAATCTCGAGTGCCTGGTCGCCGGATGTGGCCGTTGTCACCTGGATGCCCCTTCCTCTTTCCAGAAACATACGGGTCACTTCCAGGAACTGGGCTTCATCATCAACAAGAAGGATGGATATCATGGTATACTCCCGGGTGTCGGATTCCTCTTACATTAGGGAGAGAAGTACCCGAGAACTATTTAAACAAGACGGTGATTCCATGAGGAACCTGTTCCCAAACACTGTAGATCTAAAAAATGCAGGAAGAAAGATATATGAGATTTTACATCGACACTCAGCCATTTCATGGTGCCTGTCCCTGTCATTGAGGTTGGAGAAGGTGAATTTCAGCTGAACCACTTCATGAGGGCGTACTGGTATCTCTTTGTTCTCATATCCCTGTTTACGTCACTTTCAGTGATCCTCACCCTGACATCATCAGAACTCGGGAGAGACAGGACATTTTTCGAACTGCTGGGAATCCCCTTTAACATGCAGGAGATTTGTATTGCGTCCTGCCTGCTCCTGTCGTATCTCTGCCTGTTCGCAGTCCTGTGGGCGGCATTTGCGGAACCAAGGGATAAACCGATATTTTACTATTTTATCGGCGTGGAGTCATTCAAGCGCCTTCTCCTGGTAATCCCGCTCGTGATCCTGGTGCTCTCTCTCACTGCGTGGATTGCGCTTGCATTCACACAGGTGCTCATAATTATCTTCTCATTTGTAGGTTTCTGCCTTGGTATTGTGTGCTTCTCATCGATCCTCATCGTGCTGAGCAAGAACACCACGATAAAGAGGATCGTGCTGGTGACCATGGTGTATGCGTTATTGATATTCTGCTTCTCACTTGCATTCCTGCTCCTGGTTGATCTCCGGAATATCTCCCCGCTGTACTATCCGCTCATCTATTTTGTGTATGCCATGGGGATTGCATCGGTATTCTATGTCA
Organism: Methanolinea sp. UBA275; assembly: GCA_002506105.1. GTDB lineage: Archaea > Halobacteriota > Methanomicrobia > Methanomicrobiales > Methanospirillaceae > Methanolinea_A. The sequence continues at coordinate 57,583 of DAWU01000058.1, forward strand.
TCGCAAACCTCATTTTCGAGATTGTCCTCCCCCTCTTCGAAAAGGCCTGAAGATTCCAGGAGGTGGATATAAAATGTGTTTTTTTAAAGATCCCACACGAAGTATGCTTTTTCCATTGATACACATAAATAACAGAAAAAATAAGTGAAACAGGGTGAAACTGTCAATCATGAATGCAACGAAATACCTCGTACTGTCATTTCTCTCAATTCTGCTGGTGTGTGCCTGCCCTGCTATAGCCTCGATAGTGACGTTTACCGAAGAGGATAGCGGAAATACGGTACATGTCAATCAGGGTGACACCATCATCCTCACGCTCGTGGAAAATCCAAGCACCGGGTTTCGCTGGTTCATGGATGCAACCAGAGGTTTAATTCTCAAAAGCGATGAGTATGAACCTTCAGGATCCGGTCTCATTGGAGCCGCAGGAACACGCACCTGGACCTATACGGTGACCGTGAGTGGCATCCTCTCGATATCCGGTATCTACAAACAGGGCTGGATGCCGACGACAGGAAATGAGGATGTATTCACACTCACGCTCATCAGCGGGGAGCGGAATTACATGAATTCGAGGACTCCCTCCTGGTGGGACAGCGTACCGAAATTCACGCGCATTTCCACGACTCCGCAAAAATTGCAGGGTATATATCAAAAATTCCCGAATCGGTTTTTCTGATACGATCGAAGGGCGGAACCACACACCCTGGCGAATCCCCTCTCCCTCTTTTCAATCGCTTCTCCGAGAAGAATCACATAAAATGACAGGAATGGTGTTCCTCCAGAAGGAATCATTTTCCTGTTCAGGGAGTGGGTGATCCAGTCCCGGGTCCAAAGACCCGGAAGCGGAACCATGAGCCCCTTAACCATTCAATATCCAGACGGTATAGGTGAGCAATGTTGCAAAGGAGACCCACGCCAGGTAGGGGATGAGCAGGAACGCTGCAGTCTGCTGGACCCTGTAGAAGAGGAATATCGTGATTGCGATGCTCATCCACAGGATGAGAATTTCTATAAACCCGAGGAAGGGGGACTGGAGCCCAAAGAAAAGGAAAGACCAGAGCACGTTTAATACGAGCTGGACCCCGAATGCAACGAGTGCAATCCTTACCTCTTTTCTCGAGGCCCCCTCCATCCAGACAAGATACAGGGAAATGCCCATGAGGATGAATAGTAATGTCCAGACCGGGGCAAACAAAAATCCCGGGGGATTGAAGGGAGGTTTCTGGATCGTTGCATACCATGATCCCTCCCCGGTAATCGTAACGAAGGACCCGAGTATCCCCGCGAGATTGCAGAGCAGCACCGCTGCAACCAGCGTGACGGGAGATCTGATGAACGGTTTCCCCGATGATTGTAAATCCGGTGACTGATGTTTCATGCTATTACTCTCTTCTCCCTATGATTAGAGTGTATCTTTTAGGAATCCGGGTATGCCATTCACCGGTTTCCCCGTGATAATTGCGAAAATACGTTGGGGGAGTGTGGGTACGATAAGGGGAAGCTCGCGCAGTCCTGCCGGTATTACCGCGCCTTAACCTGGACTCTTGGTTCGATGAGGGTCCAGATCCAGTCCGCGAGCTCCAGGATATTCTTGGTCTGGACATAGACCTCGCCTGGTCCCTGGATATCTGTGACGAACCCCTCACCGCCAAGGATCGTCTCCTTTAGTCCCCCGAACTTGGTGACTTTGTACTGGCACGTGTCGCTGAATGCGACAAGGTGGAAATTGTCGACGAGAAGCCGTTCCCCGGGCACCAGGGTATGATGATCGATTGCCCCGAACGTGTTGATAAAGACGGTCCCCTCGCCGGATGCCTTGATCATGAAGAGACCCTGTCCGAACAGTCCCTTCGTGAAGCCCTCCCACTTCACATCGAGGTGGACAGATCCCTGTGAGGCGATATACGCCGCTTTCTGGAGGATAAATCCCTTCCCTTCGCTCACCTTCAGGGTCTCGATGTCCCCGAGAGGAGCCGCGCTGAACCCTGCCTCACCGCTCCCTGTTGTTGCAACGAATTCGTTGACAAAGAAACTCTGGCCTCCGAGAATGGCCATCCCGAGGGATCCCCAGATACTCTTCTCTCTCTTCTGGGTCTTTACATCAATGGTTGGCTGCATGTAGGTCATCGAGCCTGATTCTGCAACGATGCTCTCGCCGGGGTCAAGGGTTACCACCAGTAGTGAATATGCTGGTTTGTACCGGATCTCGTACTTCATGACATCTTCTCCTGCAATTAACTATGAAAAGATGGGGTGTCAGGGCATAATATCACCTGCCATCTGAAGGTGTGGGGTGGATATCCCTGATTCCTGGCATCTCTTGTGAGAGTCATACAGATGTTGCAGAGGGACGTCCTCTTTTGCAACAGACAGCAACAATAATTTCTCGAGTGCAGTAGTGTCACTGTCATTCTTACATCACCTGGTAGTGACAGGTGCAATCGAATACCGCACGGCATATTTTTTTATTGTATCTTTGATGCATAGTATCATAAAAGAGAAAAGGAGCTCAAATGTCGAACACACGGATCCTCATTGTCGAAGATGATGATGTCATTGCCAGCCTCCTTGAATGGCGTGTGAGGAAACTTGGATATGAGGTATGTGGAAAGGCCGGCAATGCAACAGATGCCCTCGCGCTCGTGCAGAAAGAATCACCCTCACTCGTCCTCCTCGATATCGGGCTTCCCGTGGTCATTGATGGAATCGAGGTCGCGAGAAGGATACGAAAGATTGCGCACACGTCTATTATCTTTGTGACAGGGTATTCACATGGGGAGATCATCGAGCGGGCAAAGACAACCGCGCCTGACGGGTTCATCCTGAAGCCCTTTGGAGACGATGACCTGAGAATCGGGATTGAACTTGCGTTAAAGTAAGGTAAGATCTCGATCGAATTGTGTGACATTTCTCTGTTTCATGAGGGACACATAGAACTTGCCGCGAGATCTCCATTCTCTTCCCTGTCTTTTGTTCTGCATGTATCGCATGTCTGTGTGCCTCATTGGCAAATTCTGCACAATGCTCTTCTGCTTTTTTTCCCATCAGGATTGTCTGATAAATGAGAGAAGCGTCGTGCCCTTTGCGTCCGAAAGGCTCATTCGATTTCCATTGATAGTGAATCCAGCTGCTTTCCCGAGGGATGCGAGATAGGTTTGCTCCTGCAGCATGATACCCCGGCCAGGGCAATTCATCTTGGTCGAGCCGATTGAATGGATCGAGAGCGAGTTCCCTGTCAGAGTATACGATCCAAAGTAATCATTGCACCCGGCTGATCCTGTTACCCGCCCGTCATTATCAAAGACCGCAGTAAGAGGTATTCCCTTGATACCCGATGAAACGGAATCAGTAGTGCAGAACGAATCAAGGATCCAGGTCGTCCCGACAAAGGGTGCGGGTGAAGGCGGAACGATCCTTTCAAACGAGAGGATTGTTGTCCCTTTTGAATCCGCGAAAGAGAGCGTAGTATTCTTTGCGGTGAGCGATACTGCATCGTGGAGGAGTGAAAGATAGATTCTCTCCTGCTCCATCACACCTGTTCCCATACAATACATTTCCGTTGATCCAGCCGGTCCGATCGAAATTTTTGTGCCTTTCATCTCGTAACTGGCAAAGTAGTGGTTACAACCTGCCGAGCCGGTGATCTTCCCATCATCGCCGAAAAGCATGGTGATTGTAGTACCATCCAGTATATGCCAGGTTGAACCATTGGAGACATAATCCGTCAGGGTCCACCTGGTCCCGTTCAATTGCAACTCAGCGGGTACCGGCGAATTCCCGATACATCCTGCAGAAAGGAGGAGGGGGATGAGTACCATCAGCCCGGCAGGGATGCAAAGGAGGGAGATCTTTTTTGTCTTTTTCACCGGCTCCATGCAGACAAAATGCGATGTGAGTGGTTATAAAAAAACCTTTAACTTCAACATTATTCGCACCTATTGTATCCGGGAACGCCAGACAAAAAACAGAGGAACTGAACTTTTTTCCAGAGCCTTTGGGGGGAA
>DAWU01000044.1 GCA_002506105.1 Methanolinea sp. UBA275
TTACAGAACTTTTCTTACACTATCTGTCAGCGTCTCTGCCCTTTGCTTCCCGGCGGACAATCACAAGGCTTCCAAGGAGGCCGAGGAAGATATTTGAATAAAAGAGGATGCTTCTCCACAGGACGACGACGATCCCGATCAGGGAGGTCGGGATGAAAATGCTGTACATCGAGGTGAACAGGATCTCTGCAATCCCCGAACCCCCGGGGGTTAAGGGGATCATCATAATGACCGCGATGATCAGCTGGATGACCAGCGATTCAACATAGATTGGGGGCTGGCCGAGTCCCAGTAGTATAAGGGATACGATCACGCTCTCCAGGAACCAGAAGGCAGCGGTGCAGATGAGACCCAAAAAAAGGCCTTTCTTCCCCTGGATGATAAACATGGCTAGCGTATTGTGGAAATTATCGACTTCCCTGTCAACCGCCTGTTCGTACTTCTCCATCCTCGTCTTTCCCATGAGTTTTGCCACGTACCTGACGATCCTTAAGAGGAATTTCTTCAGGATATCTGGATTTTTTACCGAATAGAGGAAGAGTACGACAATCACGGTGATGAAGATCCAGGATGCGTACATGAAGTAGCTGTAGATGGATCCCAGCTGCTGCCAGATGCTCCCCAGCACCAGCATGAAGAATGCCCCCCCGAGTCCGAGCACAAACCCGTCGAGAATTCGCTCGGTGATCACAATTGCGGTGGCATCGCCGACCTTGACACCCGCCTTGTAGAGTTCGTGGACCCTGACGGGTTCCCCGCCAGCCTGAGAGGGCGTGATCGCCGCAACGAGAAGGTTTGCAAGGACAAGGTTGAAACATTGGAGGAAGGGGACGCGGTACCCGAGCCCCCAGCTCATGAACTTGACCCGGAGTCCCCAGAACACAAGAGCAAGGATATGGATAAGGAGGGCCAGGATGAAGAAGGTTGGGTCAGTGTTCCTGAGCAGTGTGAACGTAGATGCATCGATCGTAAAGAAGAGGATTCCAACGAGGACGATGAGGGAAAAACCGAGTGATATCCACAGCCAGCGCTTCTCACTCTTCTTCATGATACCTGCCCATCGCGAACAATGGTAATAACTCAGTACTATCGGTTCACTGACGGATATACATTATGAAGGTGGGAGCTTGAATCCGCCCGTCGTGGGACGCTTATACCGCGAAGATCTCCCGTCTTCCGGTCACCCTGAAAAGGCCTGCCCGGACACCTGTGTCAAGCCATGCATGGCCGTAACTGTAGGATCCGAGAGCGTTGTGCAGTCTTCCCATCGTGCAGAAGAATCTCCCAAATTCCCTGGAGACCACAGATGCCATGATGAACCGTTCGGATGCAGGATACATGTCTGTCTCGGGTTCGGGTGCCGGGACCACGGATGTGATCGCCGAGAAAAGGAGGGACTGGTATCTCGCAGTCTTTTCCTGCAGGTGGGCTGCATCCCCTGTTGAGGAGGGGATCGCCGAGAAGATCCAGCCAGCGTCCTGCACCTCTGTTGAAAAGAGGCCAAGGCTGGCCCCGGCATCAATCCATCCGAGTGCGTACGCCCACGATGCAAGGGCATTGACGGGATCTCCTGACGAGAGAAAATGGTCTCCGTCGGAGAGGTACGAGCATGCCATTCCCTCAAGATCTCGTGCGATAGGAAAGTAAATGGATCCTGGAGGAACCGGGATTGCGAGATGCCGGAGTCTGAAGTCCAGTTCATCCCTCCAGGAATACATGATCACAGTCCTCCAAAGAGGGAGAGGTACTCCTCTTCCATGACATGCAGAGGTCCCGGGATCACGAGAATATGGAGTGGGGGTCCGAACTCGGTATTCCGGACTTTCTGTGCGGGTCCCGCTGATACGACCGGGTCGCTCGAACCAGCCCGGGCAACACCGACATAGAGCGGGATTTTCATCCCCGCCTTCTCAGCCATCTGCTCGAGCAGTCCAATCGCGAAGGGAACTGTCATATACCTGTCTTTCTGGATGTCTAGGTAGACGAGAGTGTGAAGTCCCGCATCAAGATTCTTACCTATCACCTCGATGGGGGTTGTCGGGGACCAGTTCTTCGCAGGAAATGGGAGGGAGCAGGATTTCCCGAACCGGTAGTTCTGGAGCCCGGTCAGGCCGCAGACAGCACTGGAGATGGAGGCACCGTGGACAATCGCGGTCTTAATCCCCCTCTCTTTTGCCCTGATCCGGAGGTCTGCATGGGTGGTCGAGACCATCGGGTCGCCTCCTGTGAGAAACGCCACAATGCCCTTTTCTGCTGCATCAAGTATGAGGTCAGGATTCTGCTCAACATCCTCCCTCTCCAGAACCGAGATCGGCGTGTTGAAAAATGACTCCATCTCCTCATGCGATGTCCCAGCAAGGTGAGAGGTATATCCTTCAAGGAACACGCAGTCAGATCCCCGGATGCACTCAAGTCCCCTGACCGAGACATCCTTGTGGTCGTAGAGACCCAGTCCGATAAAGTACAGCATTCGCATCACTCTTGTATTTAAGGAACCTGGCAATGTTCTGAAGGGTACTCCTGCAGTCAGTAGGGGTGGCGAGTTATCCTGTCCACCATCGTCTCGATTACGAAATGCACATCAGAGCGCTTGAGAGAACTGATGAAGAAGACAGGGACATCATCCCTGAGCCTGAGTGACTCCCGTATCATCACTTCATCCATCTGGTGAGGGAGGTCGGATTTGTTGACTGCCACGATGAGGGGAAGTTTCGCAGCATGCGGGAGTGTCAGGAGTTCCCGTGCACGTATAAGGCTGTCGGGCCTGGTCGCATCGATGATGAGGATGATTCCCATCGCATTTTTTACGAGCTGGGGCAGGATCGGGTCAAACCGCGGCTGCCCCGGGGTGCCAAAGATGGTGATGTCAAACCCGCGGAAGTGGAGCCACCCGAGGTCCATGGCGACGGTCGTGCGGGAGCCATCGGGGTCGCCCCGGTCGACAGAGATCCCTCGTTCCGATGCATTGGAGACGAACGTGGATTTCCCCGAGGATGCAGGGCCCATGATGATGATCTTCGGGATGTAGAGGCTGACACTACGGTTCCCGGTTGAATAGGGTATTGACCTCCTTGGCATCTCCGACCAGGAGACATACTCGAGGGTGAAGAAGTTGAAGAAGGGAACGAGGGTAAACGCAGAATGGACCGAGATGATGAGGTCAAAGTGTTTCCCGGAGGCAAACCGGGCGATCAGGCTGTCCCCCTCGAGGTTCAGGTGTTCAACAACCGTCGTGATCTTTTTCTTCTGATGGGTCGAAGGCAGCACTCCGAGGGCACCATCGAGTCCGAGGTCTTCATAGAGGAGATCAAAGTATACGAACACCACGTCGATAGCGTGGGTGTCGATGGTCTCCTGGATCAGGGTCTTCCATGCTTTTTTCCGGGATTGGAGTTTCTTCTCCTGGAAATTGATGGAATCACGTGCCCTGCTGTCAAGGATGACCACATCACCTGCACGTACGGGATCCACAAGTTCCAGGAGTCCCGGGAATTCCGAACAGAACGCTTTCCCGGATGAATGCGGCGCGATAATCAGGATCTTCTTCTTGTCGGTAAGCACGGTTGCGATGGTCCTGTACATGAACAGCCGGCCTTCGACACCGGGCTCCAGGGAGAAGACCGCACGAGTACCACGGGGTATCCCTGAACCGAGCATCTCGTCGAGGCCCGTAATACCAGTCCGGATCATGCCATCAGCTCCAGGTTCCCCTGCTGGATGCGGAACGGCATCCATTCCTGTGATATGCCGATCACACCCCTGATCCGGAGGAACTCCCCGTGTTGTTCGGTCTTCACCTCGATCACGACATTCATCAGCTGTTTCATCAGCGAGAGGGTTTTCTCGTCAAAGGACTCGTTGTTCAAGATATAAATACCCACAGCTTCCATCTTTTTCAATTTGGCAGTGATTACATGGAGGAACTGGTAGAGGACTTCCAGTTTCCTGTACATGAGCAGGGTGGTGAGGGAGTCGATATAAAAACGAACAGGCGGCGGGAAGAGTGCATCATCCGCATCTGCGAATTCGCCATTAAAAATACTCTCTACCATTGACGAGAACTTGATTCCGATGCCGGTGAGATCGGAGGGGCTTGATACGAATGTTACCTGGGTGTTATCAACAATATCAGGCGTGGAAAGCTTGGTTACCGAATCGATAATCCCGGTGTGTTTTCTGTCAAACTGCTCATGAGAGAAATAATCAAGGAGATCGACGGCTCGTTTCACCGTCGTCAGGATGAGCGCATATTCCCCGGTTCGCGGCTTTGCGAGTGCATAGCCGAGCAGCTCACCGCTGCTCATGGACGGGGCCAGGATGAGAATGTTGCTCCCCGGGGGGATCCCTTCCTTCACCTGATCGATGAGGCTGATACCCGTCACATACGTGTACATCTGATGATTATCATACAATAATCAGGTTTATAAGCGCTCCGATAAGAATACCCAGAATCAGGGTGTAAAAAGAGACAAGAAGGGTGATTCGCGCCCCTACGACTTTTGCAAGGACCCCGATTGTCGAGATGCATGGAATGAAGAGCACACTCACCACGGCAAAGATATAGATCTGGCCCATGGTGAGCACAGCCGGGAGATCTGCGGTTCCTGCCAGGATCACGAGCGTCTCGAGTGCCATCTCCTTACGAAGGATACCGAACAGGAGAGCTGTTGCTGCATATCCGGGGAGCCCGAGGATGGCTTCGGACCACGGGGAGATATATTGCTGGAAGAAGGTGAAGAACCCGGCGAACTGGAGGAATCCAAGGATCAGGCTTGCCACAATCAGAAGAGGCATCGCAATAACGAGAAACTCGCGTATCCGGAACCATGCTTTGGTGAGGATGTTTTTGAGGCTTGGAAGCCGGAGCGGAGCCATCTCGAGGATCATGCCATACTGTTCCCCGGGAGTGATACGGGAGAGCACAAGACCCGTGAGGATAACCAGGCCCAGGGTGATCCCATAAATACTGAGTGCTGCCGGCAGTCCCATGAATGCGGCGACTATCCCGGCTATGATGACCGTTCTTGCCGAGCAGGGAACCATGCTCACCAGGAAGGAAGCAATGACCCGCTCCCTCCGTGTACGGAGCAGGCGGATACCCATGATGGCCGGCACGTTGCATCCGAATCCGAGGATCAGGGGTATCAGGCCCTGCCCGTGCATTCCAAGGCGGTGCATTGCCCTGTCCGCGAGAAACGCCGCACGGGTGAGATACCCTGAATCCTCGAGGATAGAGATGAAGAGGTAGAATGTGAATATGAACGGAAACGCGATCCCGAGTCCCGCCTGGAGTGCGAGAAGGAACGAGAGCCCGAGCTGCCGGACAAGTGGATTGAGCGGGAGGGCAAGGAACGGGGAGATGAAGAGCATGTCAAAGATCGAGACCAGGAATTCCTCGAGGACAGATCCGATGAGAAAGACCGCTATCAGGATTGAGAGGAGGACGGCAACCAAAATGATCGGGCCCGATCTCCGTGAGGTAAGGAGCGAGTCAAGCGTGTTCTTCTTCACATCACCCTTGTCGTAACTCACCTCGCGGGCGATGGTCTCTGCCCGGTGATGCCGGTTTCCCGCAATGATCTGCGCAACGGACATCCTGTGCATGTCCTCGATCTCAGGTGCAAGTGCATCCACGAGTGCACTCACCTCAGGGTCAGTCCCTATCCCCTGGAGCGCCTGCAATGCCTGGAGCCTGGTTGCAGGATGAACCTGCTGGATGCTCCGGATTGCAGCCTCGATGTGATGATCATACGGGACCAGGACAGATGGTGACCGGGCCCGGAAGAGTGCAGCAGGGATGATATCGGCAACATTCATGCCGGTGATGGCTGCGGCGGGGATCACTTCCACACCGAGGATAGCCGAGAGTTTCCCGGCATCGATCTCTATCCCCTGCTTTGCGGCTTCATCCATCATGTTCAGGACGACTACCAGGGGTTTTCCGAACTCGGTAAGCTGAAGAAGAAGGTAGAGGTTGCGTTCAAGGTGCGTCGCATCAAGGACTGCGATCAGGACTTCGGCTTCCTTCTCCTGGATGAAGGTTCGGACCATCACCTCCTCGGGTGAATTCCCTTCCAGCGAATAGATGCCGGGGAGATCGACGAGCTCAAGCTTCTCATGCTTGAAGCAGAGGTTTCCCTTCTTGAGATCCACCGTGGTACCAGGGTAGTTGCTCACCTCGACACCGATGCCGGTGAGCTGGTGAAAGATCAAAGACTTCCCGACGTTGGGATTGCCGATAAGCCCAAGCCTCATTCGGCGTGCTCCACGTAGATGCAGGACGCGATCTCGGGCGAGATGGCAACATCATATCCCTTCACGTGGATCACCATCGCCTTGTTATCCAGCGTGTGGACAAGCCGGATCCTCTCGCCGGGGAGGATTCCCATGTCAAGGAGGCGCTGGCAACCACCCGGGCATTTCATGGAAACCACCTTGAGTTCAGATCCCTCCGGGAAATCAAGAAGGGTCTGAGGATGCGGCCGGGAAGTGTTCCCTCCTCTCCACCTCTTTCTTGGGCGGGCTATGTACTGGTCAAGCCGCTCAAGCGCTTCATCAGAAAGATCGTGTTCGAGAATGCAGGCTTCCTCTGATGCAGTCCCACGATCCATACCGAGGATATCCGAGAGGAAGCACTCGAGCACCCGGTGCTTCTTCATGACCTGGTTGCCGATGAGTGACCCCACGGCAGAGATCTCAATCCTGTCACCGGGGAGGATGTGAAGATCTCCCTGGTTCTGCAATGCACGGAGATGATCCCGTATCTCGTCCTCCGGCTTCGAGAGATGCCTGGAGAGCGCTGCGATAGTAGGGGGGTCCGGACTGTCCCGGGAGAGTATACAGAGTGCTTCAAGGAGGTCTTCCCGGGCCGAGGTCTTCATCAGTATAGTGTTGGCCCGGGCATTATTTGAGAATTTGTATGAACTATCTGCCAGGAAATGATTCCCCGTGTGTCTTTCTTGTGAATGCTGACGAGGGGATTCCTATTATGGACGGCTCGATCGTATTGATTACTTGTGCTACTCAATTCTAGTAATTATTAACAATGATTTAATATAGGACTTCAGAGACAGTATCATAAATAAGGGTGGCATTGTGAAAAAAGGAACTCTTGCGGACGTTCAGGAAATAATAAAAAAGGGAGCGTCCTACCAGGCGGCAATTGATATCGACAAGGTGGATCCCGGATGTCGCGAGTATGCAGACACGATCAACTCGCTCTTAAAGACCACGGAAGGCCTGCGGATCCAGAACCAGATCGTATTTACAGAAAATCCGCTTCCGATTTTGATCTTTGACAAGAACTGGAACATCATCACTGCGAACCAGGCATACGCCGATCTCTCGGGCATTGAACGGAGCAAACTCCGGAGCATGAATGCCAAGAGCTTCAAAGTCCTCGAACAGAAGGGTGAAGGACTCAAGGTAGCATTCACGAACAAGAAGCGGAGTTACGGCGAGGTTACCGTCGATATGCCGACCGGTATCAGGATTCTCGAGCAGTACGGGATACCGATCCTTGACGAGCAGGGCGAGGTCAGGACCCTCTTTGTTATCTACAACAACATCACCGAGCGGCGTACCCTAGAGGACAGGCTGAAGAGGAGTGTATCAGAGATAGGGGAGATCCTTGCAAATATTTCCCGCGGGGATCTGACAAGGAAAGCCACGGTATTCGAGCATGATCCGCTCGACCAGGTGAAACAAAACCTGAACCAGACTGTTGACAGGCTGACTGCGCTTATCTCCGACACCATGAAAGTGGTGGAAGAACTTGACCAGGCGATGAACGATATCCTCACCGGGACCGATGAAGTTGCACGAGCCTCCCAGACTGTTGCCACCACCGCCCAGAAGACCTCCGATGATGCAAAGACCCAGCTGAAGCAGCTCGAACAGGTCAGCAAGGAAGTCTCCGAACTGGCCAGTGCTGTGGAGAAGATAGCGCATGCATCCCAGGACATGGCGCAGACTTCCAGGACAGTCCTGAACACTGAGGAACAAGCCCGGAAGCTCGGGAAGGATGCTACCGGAAAGATGAATGCGGTCCAGGATCTCTCGAAGACGGCAATGGAGGAGATGGTCACGCTTGACAAAAAGACCCAAGAGATCAGCAATATCGTGAAAGTCATCACCGATATCGCCAACCAGACCAACCTCCTTGCCCTGAATGCCGCGATCGAGGCTGCCCGGGCAGGGGAAGCCGGGCGTGGATTCGCTGTCGTCGCCGGAGAAGTGCGGAACCTCGCGGGGGGGTCCAAGAATGCCACCAAGAATATCGACAATGTGATCCGGGGCATCTCCGATTCCAGCGGGAACACGGTCAATTCCATGAAGAAGGCCTACGATGAGATCGTGACCGGCATCAAGAGCGTGGAGATCACGATTGAAGCGCTGAACCAGATGGCAGCAGGGATCAGGACCACTGCCGAGAGTGTTGCAGCAATCTCGAGGGAGACCGAGAACCAGGCAGTTGCGACCGGAAACGTGATGAATAATGTGGAACTCGTTCACGATCAGATCGCCCAAAACGAGAGGAACACCGAACAGCTTGCTGCCCTTGCCGAAGAGAGCAGCGCCTCCATCGAGGAGATTGCAAGCGCCACGAACGAGATCAGGCAGAAGATGGGCCACTGCAGGGAGATCATGGGATCCTTCAGGCTGAAATCCTGAAGGGCCGGGAATTGAGTATCATGACGAAAATCCTGGAGTTCAAGCTGGGTGGAAACTACTATGCCATGGACATCCACTTCACGAGGGAGATCGTAGAGTCCCTCCCCATCACTCCCATCCCGAGAACCCCCGGATTTATTGCAGGGATGACGAATATCAGGGGCGAGATCACCACCATTATTGCCATTCATGAACTGATCGGGATTTCCAGCCAGGAGCAGATGCCCTCGTCAGAAAAGTTCATCATTTTCGTCCCCGAGGCCGCCAAAGGAGACAATATAGGGATGATGGTCGACGAGGTCTACAGTGTGCTCGATGTGAATGAAGAGGATATCGAGTATTCTCAAAATGGAGACACGAATGAGAAAAAGACCTTTATCAAAGGCGTCATCCGCCTCCAGGACAGCCACGAAGGAAAAGATAAGCCCTCCGTGTCACAAAGGCTCGTTTTATATCTTGATATCGACAAGCTCATATCAGATCTCTTCGAGAAAGCCTAAACGCTGAGATCATGGGGATTTATGGACGAATTTCAGGCACTGCTCCAGACTATCCAGCGACTGTTCGGTATACAGTGCACCAGTTACAAGGAAGATTACATCAAGCGACGCCTGGCATCGCGGATGAATGCACGGCACATCAAGACCTACAAGGAATACCAGGAATTTCTTCTCCAGAACAAGGATGAGCACGAACCGCTCAAGAACGCGCTCACCATCAACGTCACAAAGTTTTTCAGGGACACCCCTGTCTACGAGACACTCCGATCCGAGATCTTCCCTCCCATCCTCAGGCAGAGGAAGAAGCTTCGCCTCTGGAGTGCCGGGTGCTCTTCGGGAGAGGAGCCCTATTCCTATGCCATCATGCTCTATGATACGACCACCATCATGAAAGATGTGGACTGGATGATCACCGCGACCGATATCGACGAGGTGATTCTTAAAAGAGCACGGGAAGGCATTTACGAGAAATCATCCTTAGAATTTGTGACCGAGAGCCAGCTCCGCCGCCATTTCAAAGCCCTTGATGACGGGCGATACGAGATAAAGCCCCACATCAAGGAGAAAGTCAGGTTCCAGCACCATGATCTCATGACCAGCGTTCCCATAAGCAGGAATTTTGACATTATATCATGCCGGAACGTCACCATTTACTTCTCGGACAAGCAGAAAAACGATCTTGTTAAGATGTTCCACCAGGGGCTGAGTCCGGGTGGTTTTTACGTTATGGGTATGTCCGAGTTCCTCGGACGGGAAGTCGAGAGTTATTTTTCCACGTACAAGCCGCTCCAGAAGATCTTCGTCCGCAAGGACTGAAATATTTTCAAAAAGTTATTTATAGTTAAGAACCTATTATATTA
>DAWU01000018.1 GCA_002506105.1 Methanolinea sp. UBA275
TACAGCTTATTAGGGACGGTACCATGGCAACACTCTCGGGCCCGATATTTTTCAGGTAACCTTCCATCACGGTATCAAAAAAGACTGCTGCACCGGAGAGGAAGTCCCTTTCAGAGAAGGATTCGAAGATGAATCCCTGGAGCATCTTCCTTTCGTACTCCGCGACAGCGATGAAGAGATTCTCCTTGGTATCGAAATAATTGTAGATCGTCGGCTTGGTAACGCCCAGTGCAGTCGCGATATCGGACATCTTGGTGTTCAGATATCCCCTCTCGTGGAAGAGCATATGGGCTGTTGCGATGATCTTCTTCCTGACCTCCTCCCGGTATTCAGGGTATAATCGTGCCAATTCTCTTCACAAACCTGTGGTCACCTATTACTATACTCAAGGTAATTATAACTTTACTTTGAGTAACATTCATAACCTTGGATTATCAACCTGATCCAGGATATCTCATCTCCCGGTTACCGGCTTGAGACTATATCGTGCAGTAGTCATGGACACAATGCGGATTAGATGAATACCATGCAATTCACCTGGATAAAAAAACAAAATTGTATCATGACAGGAGTGCTCCTCCTGCTCGTCATAGGGGCCTGCTGCTCATACGCATAAGCAGCAGATCCGACAGTCGTCATCACGGACTACAGGGTCACCCCTTCGGTCCTTGCACCGGATGGATACGGGACAATACGGGTGACGCTCACCAACACCGCAACCTCGGCATCGCTCCGGGAATCCTCCGGAGTCGCCGTATCCGGGGAGTTCCAGACCACGAAGAGCACGGATATTCCCGCGATCATCGACAGCGTGAACCTGATCGGTGGCGAGATCGGTGTCATCGAAGGTTCCTACCAGCATTTTGGTGCCATCGGGCCGGGCCAGTCGGTTGATGTCACCTTCTCGATCCAGGCTCCGGAAAAAGAGGGCCTCTACTTCCCCGAGGTCTGGGTGGATATCAACGGGGGAAAGAATGTCAGGTATCCGATCCCTGTAAACGTGAACTCCGACAGCCTCGTCATGCAAAGCCCGACCCTTATCTTCAGCAAGCAGCTCCCGGAGACCGTGAACCCCGGGGAGAGTTTTCCTGTTGTCCTTCTGATCAGGAATGCAGGGTCTATCAGGGCAAGAGATATTGTGCTCTCGACCTCGACCTCCACGACCTCGCTTGGATCAAAAGGCCCCAATACCATCACCATCGAACCGTTGAACGGAGGGGAGAACCGGACCGTATCACTCGAGTTCATCACTGACCGGTTCGTGACGGTCGGCCTCCAGAAGATCCAGCTCGGGATTGATTACAAGCTCCCCGACGGGACTGAGAGGCACCAGGAGGAGATTATCGAGGTCCCGATCAAGGGAAAGGCCGAGCTCGGGTTTGTCTCGGTTGACACTACTCCCCGGAGGGTCTCTGCAGGAACCCCGTTTGATCTCACCATCAGGATAGAGAATACAGGAACGGGAGAGGCGAAACAGGTGGCCGCGGTCGTTGATCTCCCGATGACAGGGAACCGGCAGTCGTTCATAGGAAAGATCAAGCCGAACAATGATGCCCCGGCATTATTCATGCTCGACGGGGGATCGGGAGGTACCTACGAGTATAACGTCACCATCACCTATACCGATGACCTCGGGACCCACACCATCGGATTCCCGATGTCTCTCCGGGTGACTCCGGAAGGCTACTCGGGAACAATCATCCTTGTTGCCATCATCGCGATTGTCGCAGGTATCCTTGCCTATCGGTACTGGTACCTGCCCAGGAAGAACGGAAACGGTGCCCTCCCATGGGTAAAAAAGAACTCAAAGCAGCGTTCTTCCTGGCATGGCGGTCGCTCCGGAGGGGGAGCCGGTCAAGCGCGATCCTGACGATCCTGATCGTCGGGATGTGCTTCACAAATATGATCTTCCTTCCATCCCTGTTTGCCGGGATAGGCCCGACGATCAAGACCCAGATCGTTGATTACGAGGTCGGGAACGTACTCGTTAGCCCTCAGTCAGGGGAGCAGTACATCACGGACCTCGATGCAACGCTCGATCTCATCAACAGCATGCCCGGAGTGGAACGGGCAACCCCGCACTACGCGAAAGGTGCGACGCTCAAGTACCGGCAGCGTATCCTGGGAAGTTCGATACGGGCAATACGTCCGACCGACGAGAAGTCAGTCTCTCCCATCTATGAAAAGATGATCGCGGGAAGCTATCTCGGTAAGGGGGATACCGGCGAGATCATCATCGGGAAGATCATCGCAGGGGATCCAACGATCCCGGCAGAGGAAGAGTTCTACTCTTCGCTTGGCGGCGTCCGGGTCGGGGATTCGATCACTGTCGAATTCGGGAACGGGTATACCAAGGACTACCGGGTAAAAGGGATCTTCTCGACCGGGTGGACATCGTCAGATAACTCGGCGCTGATCACATGGTCGGACATGGAACTTGTCGAGGGCGGATCCCTCGATAAGGCAGAGTACATCACTCTGAAGACAAAACCCGGGTACTCCGAGAAATTTGTCAAGGACGAACTTGTGAGTTACGGGGTCTCCTCATAGGTTCATACCACGGACGATCTCCTCTCGAAAGCGATCGGCAGCGTGCTCCAGAGTTTCGACATCATCAACATGGTCTCCCTGATCGTGAGCATCATCATCACGACCATTGTCCTTTTCATCGTGATCACGATCAAGACGATCAACAGCCGCAAGCAGATCGGGATCCTACGGGCTATTGGTGTCGACAAGGAAGTCATCATGCACAACTACGGGTTCCAGGTCATCATCCTTGCCACGTTCGGGATCATGCTCGGGGTCACCCTTGCCGTGCTGCTTGCACTGTACCTCTCCTATCATCCCATCGTGACCCCTGAATGGTCTGCCTACATGTACCTGACACCGATGGATCTTGTCTCGAATTCGCTGATACTCTTTGCGTCCGTACTCGTCGCCGGGTATGTTCCCGCCTACCAGGTCTCGCGGGAAGAGATACAGTCGACCATGAGGGCCTGATACCATGATCGAATGCAGGGATCTCCGGAAGCTCTACCAGATGGGGAATGTCGGGGTCAGGGCACTTGACGGTATCGACCTTACCATCGATAAGGGGGAGTTCGTCGGGATCAAGGGGCCTTCCGGCAGCGGCAAGTCGACGCTCCTGCACATGCTCGGGCTCCTCGACATTCCCACGAGCGGAGATATCACGCTCGACGGGATAGATGTGAAAACGCTGAACGATTACCAGAAGACCATGTTCCGGCTCTACAAGCTCGGATATGTCTTCCAGGACTATGCCCTCGTCCCGGAACTGACGGTTGCCGAGAACGTCAGCCTCCCTGCCATGCTCAGAAGCGGCCGGACGGAAGAGGAATTCCAGGCAGCAACGGAGGATATCCTTGAACGGGTTGGGCTCTCGGACAGGCGAGATCACCTCCAGAAGGAACTTTCGGGGGGAGAGCAGCAGCGGGTCGCCATCGCCCGTGCCATCGTGAACCGGCCGGACATCCTCTTTGCCGACGAACCATGTGCGAACCTCGATACCGAGAACTCGACTATGGTGCTCAACCTCTTCGACGAGATCAACCATGACATGCACCAGACGATCGTGATGGTCTCACACGAGGACTGGCACAAGAAGTACTTCCACCGGATCATCAGACTCCGTGACGGGAAGATCGTTGAGAAATGAAATGGTATTGGCATATCTCAGAACATCTGAATTTGAGGAACGGGAGAAAAACCATGAAACAGACAAGTACTGCAGGAATTGGAATGGTGATCGGGTGCGCCCTTGGAATAATCCTTGGGACCATGTATAACCAGGTCGGCCTGGGGATTGCACTCGGTACGGCACTGGGATTGCTTGTGGGATACACGATGCCGGGAAAAGGGAAGGTAAACTCATGAAAAAAACCAATCAAAGGGAAATCCCAAAATTGTCCCTGCATGATGATCTTCCCTCGAAAGGACAGGAGCATGGTGTATTACTATAACACCCTTTGGCGTCGTGGGGGCATCCTCAAGATCAATTCATTCAGGTATTCCAGGATTTGAGTCTAGTGACACCGGGAATGTTGCGTCTGCCCTCTCTTTCCTCTATCAGGACCAGTCCAGGTACTTATCCCTGTTGTTGAGAAAGTCCCGGTATACCCTGTAATACTCCGTGTCCTCATACTCAACCTTCTGGATAGGGATCGTGTCAAAGCTGTAGATCTCTGCACCGGGAAACGCAAGGAGGATTGGAGAGTGGGTGGCGATGATGAACTGGACTTTTCCTGTGAAGATCACGTTTTTGAGCAGGTGCAGCATCGCGATCTGGCTCTTTGGCGAGAGTGCGTTCTCGGGCTCATCGAGAAGGAAAAGCCCCTCCCTGTGGTAGCGGTTTTGAAAAAAGGCCATGTGGGATTGCCCGTGGGACCTGCCCATGAGCGATTCGTCTCCGAAGTACGAGAGTGTCCCGGGATCAGCGATTGCCCATTCGTCAAGGACCTCGGCAAAATACCGGAAGAGTTCGGATGCAAAGAACGACCCGGTGACCTCGCCCCCGGTCATCCCGACATCGATGTACCGGAACATCTCGTCCTCGAATGTGTTCGGGCGAAACCGGTATCGCTCCTCATCCTTCCAGATGTGTATGCTGCATTTTTTCGCAATCGCCCTGAGAAGCGTGGACTTCCCCGTCCCGTTCTCCCCAATAAAGAACGTGACGGGGCTCGAAAACCGAAGGGAATCGGTCTTCCGGAATATCTCAAGGTTGAAGGGATAGGCCTCATCTGTCGGGAACCGTTCGTGAAGGATCCGGACTCCGGTGATATACATCACGTGGAATAGTCAGACGACCCATCATATATCCCTTCACCTGTGAACCTTTCCCCACGGGAGAGAAAGACCCTCTATATCCCGGCGACAATAAGTATGTGATGTACCATGCCGTCCGACCGGATCACAATCGGGAGGTTCTCGAGCCTCACCCACCTCTCCCAGAAGGCGCTTCGATACTATGACCATAAGGGCATCCTTGTCCCCGAAATAAGGGACCGGTTCACAGGCTACCGGTATTACACGGTCCCTCAGATTGAGAGTGCATTAAAGATCAAGACACTCGGCAGCCTGGGATTCGGGCTTGCCAAGATCGGGACAATACTCGGTTCCCTCTCTGCCGGCAACCAGGGTGCAGTCACGGCCCTCATCGAGAAGCGTAAGAAGGAGGCAGAGTCCGAGATCGCACGGATGGAGAAGATAATGTCCCTCCTGCTCGAGAACAGGGACTTTTCGGAGTTGTTTTCCATGAACGTGTCTGAACCAGTCATCAAGGAAATCCCTGCCATGAGGGTGATCTCGGGCAGGAGGACAGGAACCTACGAGGAGGTCTGCGGTGAGGTGTCGTCTGCCCTTATGGCAGCAATCTACTCACCTGAGAACCAGAAGAACGGGGTGACGGTCACCGGACCCTGCCTCTCGCTCTGTTACGATAGCGATTACAGGGAGACCGATGCCGATATCGAGATGGCAATCCCGATCCATGGACAGATCGCGGTGCAGGACCCCAAATTCACCGTCAGGACGCTTCCTGCCGTGAAGGTCGTCTCGGTTGTATACAGGGGACCTTACGAGCACGAGGGCTTCTCGGTCGCTTTCGAGAATGCGTTCCGGTTTGCCGCGAAGATGGGGCTCGAGCCGAACGGTCCCGACCGGCAGGTGTACCTGAATAACCCGGACGAGACACCGGCAGAGGAACTCTTAACCGAGGTCCAGATCCCGGTTGCAGGGTAATCCCTAATTTTTTTCGGGATCTGGCCTGCACACCCGCTCGATGAAGTATTAATTGAGAGCGCGAGCAGCAGGTCCTTCACGCACTTCTATTCCGGGAAGGCTGGCGGAGATCCACCATGCATCATCGACCGCTTTCCGGTATACGAGCGCAGGGATGGGTTTCTCCGACATGCCTGTTCTGTCAGGGATCATCGCATGGACAAAACCGGTACCGTTTTTAAGCGTGCTTATCCCCACAAGGGTCGTCTTCTCACCGTAGGGATCGGTTGCATTCAGGAGGTTCTCCCCGACCCTGTCCCATCTCACAGGATCGGCAAGTAGGACACCGTCAGCGCTCTCCGCCCAGAGAAGGATCTCCCCGCGGGAAAATATTCCTTCAGGGTTCCCAATCTCGGCAAGCGCCTGGTCCCTCCCCTTCTCCCGGGCATAGTTGACTGCCCTTGTGACAACGGCCACAAGATCTTCTGGTTTCTGGCTCCGGACCGGCACATTCGTGAGATTGCGTGACCTGATTTGTGGATAATCCGGATTCAGGATGCCGGCTGAAATCCACCAGTCCTCGTCGACCGGCATGACGTAGTGCAATTTCGGGGCAAAGACCCACATCCCGTTCACCGGGATCTTCTGGGTCGTGTGGGCAAATCCGCCTCCCCGTTGTGCGATATCGGCGAGCTGGGCAATAGTGGCAACTGCGTCCTGGTCAGTGTAGTGAGTGAGAATGAGGTCCTTGATCCATGGGCTCAGGGGTTGGACGATATTCCTCTCGTGGTAATCGTAGCCGATTATGTACAGGTCCTCTTTCATGAAGGGCCCTGATGTATTCTGGAATGCTTCTGCTGCCTTCTCCTTCCCATTCTGTTGAGCGTAGAGAGCGGCGTCCTTCACAAAGGCAACGAGTTCTTCTCTTGTGATGGCCGGCTGGTCGTTCATTCCCGCAGCGGGGAAGGTTGTCCCGACGTTCTCGTACGTGCCGGCCCCGATGTAGTAGGTAGGGTCGATATTCACGACATAGGAGACTTTGGGTTCTATCGTGTAGTTTCGGGAAGGATTGGGATAGTTGTAGCTGACAAGCCCCCTCCCCTTCATACCGGTATCGACCAGGTTCTCAACAAGCGGAATCCCGTAGGAATCCACCATGTACATGATGTTGGTCCCGACGATCTCGTGCTCAAACGGTTCAGCAAGGGCATTGCCATGAACATCTTCGGAGAATATGTAGAGTGCCCCCTGGTTCCACGTGCTTTTCGGATCGTTAAACTCCAAAATGGCCTTCTCTTTGCCCACTTCATGGGCATACTCGGCAGCGGCATCGACATAGGCAATCACGTCTGCTGTGGTAACAACCGCTCCTTTCGGGGGTATAGGGAGCTGATTCGGTACCAGAGTTACTGATCCAGGGTTGTCTGAATTGGTGCACCCGGCAGCAAGGAAGCACGCAACGATGAGGGCAACCATTAGGTAAGCAGGCGTGGGAGAGGACATATTCTCTGTTTGTTGTATATCCTGGATTCTTAAAAATACCTGGAATAGGATCGCTCTCCTACCAGAGCGTACCAGACATCGAAGAGTCTGATACAAGGATTCCGAATCTTCATACCTTTTCGCTGCACATCTCTTCCAACAGGTGCACGTTAATGGTACGGGAAGCCCCCTCCTTTCAGGATGCGATCTTCGATTTCCTCCCGGATGCAACACTTGTCATCTCCCGTGACGGCAGGGTGCTGGCATGGAACAACGCCATGGAAGCCCTGACCGGGGTTCCGGCAGTACAGATGCTCGGCCGGGGGGACTACGAGTATGCCATCCCGTTTTACAAGAAACGAAGGCCGATCCTGGCGGACCTTGTCTTCATCCCAGAGGCCGAGCTCGAGGAGAAGTATGATACCGTAGAGCGGATCGGGGACACCCTCGTCGTCGACATCTTCATCCCGGACTTCAAGCCTGGAGGGGTATATCTCTGGGCAAAGGCAAGCCCGCTCTACGATCCCGAGGGGAATGTCATCGGTGCCATCGAGACGATCCGGGATATCACCGAGCGGAAACGGGCAGAACAGGAGATGGCCAGGACAACCCGGGAGATGGCGGAGATCATCGACTTTTTGCCGGATGCTACGCTTGTTATTGACCTCGACGGCAAGGTCATTGCGTGGAACAAGGCAATGGAGGCAATGACCGGGGTTCCCGCCGGGGAGATGATGGGTCGGGGTGACTACGAATATGCTATCCCGTTTTACAAGGAGCGAAGACCGATCCTGGTAAACCTTGTCTTCATGCCCGAGACCGAGCTCGAAGAAAAATACGACTTCATTGAGCGAATTGAGGACACCCTCGTCGTCGACATCTTCATCCCGGACTTCAAGCCCGGAGGGGTATATCTCTGGGCAAAGGCAAGCCCACTCTACGATCCCGAGGGGAATGTCACCGGTGCCATCGAGACTATCCGGGATATCACCGAACGGAAACTCGCAGAGCAGGAGATCGTCCGGTCCAGGAGAAGCCTCTCCGATATTATCAGCTTCCTGCCGGATGCCACATTTGCGATCGACCCCGCTGGACACGTCATCACATGGAACAGGGCCATGGAGGAACTGACCGGGATTCCCGCGGCTGAGATGATGGGAAAGGGGGATTACGAGTATTCACTGCCTTTTTACCAGGAAAGGCGGCCGATGCTTGCGAACCTTATCTTCATGCCGGAGGCCGAGCTGGAAAGCCTCTATACCCATGTCGAGCGGGAGGGGGATATGCTTGTCGTAGACACGTTCATCCCAAACCTGCGTGGAAGATCGGGCAGGTATTTCTGGGCCAAGGCAAGCCCCCTCTATGATCCGGAGGGCACTATCACCGGAGCTATCGAGTCGATACGGGACATCACCGAGCGCCGGGAGATGGAAGGGAAGCTTGCCCGCTCGAATGCAGAGCTCCAGATCGCCGCGGATATCCAGAAGAGCTTCATGCCGGAGAAGATCCCCCAGATCGGGGGATTCGATATCGCGGCCCGGACCGTAATGGCAAAGGAGGTCGGTGGCGACTTCTTCGACGTGATCCCCTTCGAGATCATGACGCTCGATTCCGGGACGCTCGGGCTCCTCGTTGCCGATGTATCGGGGAAGGGTGTTCCTGCTGCCCTCTTCATGGCACTATCCCGGATCGTGGTCAGGGTGAACGCACTCTGGCATCGCGACCCTGCGAAGGCGATCTCCGATGCCAACAACATCATCACCGAAGACTCGAAGTCCGGGATGTTCGTGACCCTCTTCTTCGGGCTGCTCTCGGAAGCTGACCGGACCCTTACCTATGTGAACGCCGGCCACAACCCACCCATCCTCTACCGGTC
Source organism: Methanolinea sp. UBA275 (assembly GCA_002506105.1). Taxonomy (GTDB): domain Archaea; phylum Halobacteriota; class Methanomicrobia; order Methanomicrobiales; family Methanospirillaceae; genus Methanolinea_A. Next base: position 9,101 of record DAWU01000018.1, read on the forward strand.
ACGGGACAAGACAACAGAACAGCTTATCCTCACCGGGATTGTGCTTGGCGCCGTGGAGAACCAGGAATACACGAGCAGGACGCTCCCGATATATCCCGGCGATATCATTGTCATGTATACCGATGGCGTCACGGAGGCGATCAACACCGGGAACGAACTCTTCGGTGAAGACCGGCTCGGCACGATCATCCGGAAATATGCACATCTCCCTGCCAGGGAGATCCTCGAACAGATCCTATCAGCTGTCGAGGAATTTTCAAAGGACATGCCCCAGTTTGATGATATCACGCTGCTCGTGATCAAGGGGACAGAATAACAAGATGAGATGGAGAATCTTACCAGGAATATACTTTAATGTACCTGGAATAACATGAACGGGACTGGGATTCATCCGATGGAAAAAACGGTGTTTCTCCTCGCCAGTGTGGTAGTTTTCATCATCTTTCTCCTCATATGCGGATGCATCCAGAACTATTCAGCATTTTCAAATAACATTGCGGGAAGTGATCAATCATTGCAGGTAAGGACATACACCTCCAATGAGACTCTTGTAGATTTTGTTGAAAGTGCCGCCATCTATGTAAAAACCCATGGCAAAGAGAAGGCCCTTGCAGAGTTCAACAATCCAAATGGTTCGTTCATCCGGGGTGAGCTCTATATCTATGCCTACGATTTCAATGGCACCACGCTCGCCCATCCTGTCAATCCTGAGAAAGTCGGAAAGAACCGGCTGGATGAAGGGGCGACAGGAATTTTTGTGAAGGAAATGGGGGATATCGTCAGAAATGGAAGCGGCTTCTACCGTTTTTACTATATCAACCCGATGCACAACCGGACACTTGAATCAAAACTGGGGTATGGGATAAAAATTGATGATGAATGGTGGCTCGGTTCGGGAGTGTATACTGGTCCGGTCGAATCCCCATCACTTTGAAGATATGAATTTATAGACCGGCACCATCCTCATTTTTTCGCGAGCGTCTCCCGGACAAACTTCTTCGCGTTTTCGAGGTCTTCCTGGTTCGGGTGTCCCCTGTTTGTCAAGAGGAACTTTCCCCTGCAATGATAGTCGCCGAGGATGGTGCCGCCCTTCTGTATCACAGCATCCGCCATTATTGACATCATGTTCTTTGCACCCTCGGCACCTCCTGATGTCGCGAACAGGGCAACCTTACGCCCCGTGAAATTCCCGGCCGAGATGAACTTTGTCATGGCATCCCCGGGCTTGCCGCCATAGGTCCCGCTGCCAAGAAAGACGATCTTTGCATCTTCGGGAAGGGTCCCATTGATGTCCCCTATGGACACCCCTGCCTCGGTTGCGATGGCTTCCGCTACTTTTTTGGTATTCCCCCCTCTTGAATCGACAAATACTGAAATTTCAGACATAGTTCCTCATGTATTCCAGATATTATATGTAGAGTGCCACAATTAATGTCC
>DAWU01000015.1 GCA_002506105.1 Methanolinea sp. UBA275
TGTAAAATTAATTCGGGATACTACATTACGAAATAAATGTGTAAATATTTGTATACTGCCCCAGGTACTGAGCATTCTTGTTCAACCAGTTGTAGGTATCACCTTCAGGATTCGCAGCGGTAATATCGTTTGTGACGACGTAATAGACGGAATTATTTCCCCTTTTTGAGATGATCCCTTCGATATCCTGCGGTGTGACGGCACCAAATACTTCGGTACGATCTGCAGCCCTGTTGTAATAATACTTAAACGGTAATTCATTATATCCGGGAATGAGAATGATGAAATCCCCCTCCCTCGTACTTTCTGCAAGAGCATTGGAATAGGTCCTCCAGTCGTCCTTCACAACTGACTGATGGTATCCAAGAATCATGGATATGTTAAGTGCAATAATCCCCATAATGATAAGAATCACTCCCCATTTCTTCGAGGATAATTTTGGAAGCATGCAGCAACTGCATGCAATACCAGTATAGAAGATTGCCATCAGGTAGAGAAGGTACCGGGGATTCATAGTCATCCTGGGGGATATGATGACGCTGAACAAAAGCGGAAGGGTTATCATAAGGATAAAAAACGAACAGTAGGTTTTGTTGGTTTTGTAAAGCGGGATCAATCCAATGATGAACAGGGACACGAAAAGAATGGCAATCAATCCGTTGAGAGCCGAGAAGCGGGTGAATGTTTCCGTAATCAGCGCAAGTCCAAATACTCCATAGGTGGGGGGTTTTGCCGTGAGAGTAAAAAATCTCTCAATGACGATGTAAATAAGCGGAGATATGAATATCAGGAAAAGAACTATTGACAGAAGGGGATTCTTCAAGGTTCTTAAGTCTATTTTTTTACGAGAAACCTTTGTGATGAATGCATGGATGAATAGTACTGCAATCGGTATTGCAATATAATAATGAACCCAGAATCCAAGGGCTGACAGCAATCCGACAATAATCCAGTCATTTCTCCTGTCATCACGGAGTGCTCTGATATAAAAAATGAGAATGAGTGTGAATATTAACACTACTAGAGAGTACGAATATGCCTCCTGGGAATAGTAGAGGTGAAACGGGGAAAAGGTAAGAAGTGCAGCGCTGATTAATCCGACCTGTTTATTCATGACCTCTTTACCAAAGAGGAAAAAAAGAGGGATTGAGAGACTCCCCGCAACAGCGGGGACAAAACGGAGAACTGTCTCATTATTCCCAAAATACAGCATAATATGCTCGATCCAGTGGAAAAGCGGGGGATGAAAATCCCCGGTTTTTGTAGTTTCCCAGATCTCAAAGATTGATCCCCTCGATGCGTTATAGGTAAACGCTTCATCAAGCCAGAGGGAATTAAACCCCAGATTGTAAAACCTTAAAAAAATTCCGATAATCGTAAGAACCAACAATACCTGGAGATAAAAATCTGACCTTACTGCATCGGGTATCCCCCTGATCGTGCCCATCGCACCACTTTCCGCTGGAGGGCTTTCCTCAAACAGGATCGCTGCATCCTTTTTTCCAGACATATGCTTCTTCGTGGTTTTCTCTCTCTTTCCCATCGCTCATTTCCTCGTTTTTTGACTTCTGCCTTTTCCCGTTACTCATAAAATGTGTTCTACAAGGCTCGATTCACGTTTTTCGAAAGGGATCGCAGACTGATTCAGACGACCACAAACACATACACGCCCCTCTGGTTTCCCGCAAACTGCGCATGCTCTTTCATCCACTGGATCGCCTCCCCTGAAGGATCCGCTGCATTGAGGTCGTCGGTGAATGCAATAAATATCTTCTCTTCCTGCTTCTGTGTCAAGAGCGAGTGAAGACCCTCCGCGCTCGACAGCCCGATCTCTCTTGTCCCATCGGTCACGTTGTCATAGTAAAAATCGAAAGGATTGGTCATGTACGCCGGCATGACGACTACTGTATCCCCGGGTCTGGTGCTCTGCGCAAGAAGATCTGACACGTATCTCCAGTCTTCCTTCTCAACTACCGTGTAATGATGCACAATGCCTGGAACGCTCACAAGAACGATCAGCACGAGGCTCAGGTAGATGATCCTTCGATCTGGTAGAAAACGTGTCAATGCGAGATAGGATGATGCAATTCCTATGAAAAAGACAGGGAGAATACCAATGAAATACCTGGGAGCCATCGACATGAAATATGAAAGCGCAACATTCCCTCCCAAAAAAAGTATGAAAAGCCATGCAAAGAGTGAACAGGTATCACGCTTTGTGAGCCAGATCATATACATACCAATGAAAAAAAGAGCAATGAAAATAACTGCAATTGGTGCAGAATACCCGGAGAAGTGAGAGAGTGTCGTTGTCAGGACTTCGAAGCCCCGGTTGCCCCAGGTGGGAGCTCTTGACGTCATCCTGACCATAGATCCCAGCGATATCACAAGAAGAGGCAGGCAGATCACAACAAGGATAGCCAGGGAGCATGCAACTCCCTTCAACTGAGAGAGCTTCACTTTTCTCTTCAGCGACATTCCCAGGTGCCATATGTATACCCCTGCTATGAGTAGTCCAGAGTAAAAATGTGTCCAGAATGCCAGCCCTGAGAATAAACCGAATACCAGCCACCATCTGACACCTTCTTCCTTCACTGCCCGGAAAAAGAAAAGAAGGGCACAGGCCAGGAAGAAGAGCATCAGTGAGTACATCCTTGCCTCCTGTGAATAGAAGAGGTGGAATGGTGAGAACGCGATGAGCGCTGCTGCAAGGAGACCGGCATTCCTGTCTACCGCGTAACTGCCAAGGTAATACACCACTGGAACGGTAAGAATGCCGAAGACTGCCGGCAGCAGCCGGAGCGTAATCTCAGTATGGCCAAAGGATAGCATGGCATACTCCATCCAGTAAAACAGTGGAGGGCTCACCTCCCCGCCGGTGCTGATCAGCCCCCAATATTCAGAGAACGGATGAAGCGACCAGCGGTAGGTGAGGGCTTCATCGAGCCACAAAGGGGAGAGATCGAGCGCATAAAGCCTGAGAACTGCAGCGATGAAGATCAGGACAAGGAGGATCTGAAGGTATCTGCTGGAGAGAAGAGCATTTTTTAACTCCGAAAAAAGACCGGCATTTTTCTGGTGTGAATGTATATTTTTCATCTGGTCAAGATCAGGTATCGTCAATTCCCTTTTTTCATTTTCCTTTCCCATTTTTCTTCCTGGCATCTTCATCTTCGGCATATCCTGCCTTCACATTCCCCTCTGTTCAAACGCCTCAATCAAGAAAGAATGGCGAGTGTAATGCCTTTAACATATCCTCCTCTCCATGCACGACGCATGATGACTGCTCAAGCATCAGGTTCACGTGTTCATGCACACCGGCTCTTCGAAAATCGGTCCTGAATGAGATAACGGGGATATTCCTGGCGAATGCATATCCCATCTCCCAGGCGGTCCCGGAATCAGCATCTGCACCGTCGATCACCGCGACCACGACGTCCATATGGGATAAAGCCTCACAGTGTCGGGTGAAGATCGCATGCTGGGCATCTATTCCCCTTTCACACCCATCCTCTCCCGCCTCCTGGGGGAGATATACCTCGAAAAAATGACGGGCAAGAACCCCGGAGAGCCATTCATTAAAACGCCTCTCAGCGGCAGAGAAAAGCGGTGCTGCGAGATATACATGGTACCGTGAAAACACCTGAACATCAATTGCCGGGATATCGGTGAACCTGTCAAGAAACACCCCCCTTCCCAACCTTTTCGCTGATCCGTCGTCATCGGAACCGTAAAAGGTTGTATCCACTCCGCAGGTGGGAGAGGAATTCACGCCTATGATGCAGAGGGGGGGTCCCTTCCTTGCGATTATATCCCTTATATCTTCCTCAAGCTCCTTGAGGATCAGGGAAAAGTCCCCAGAATTGAGCCTTTCCAAGAACGTCCCGGGCTCCCTGTCCTTCCCCAGGTACAATGTCTCGGGGCATGGGAGTGGAACAATCTCAATTCCGAACGAGCGACACCGCTCTATTGCCCTCCCGAATGCGTGAAGATCCGATTCCCTCGTGATACCCCTGGCCCTGAGTTCAGGATTCAAAACACATGGGCACATCAACACGTACATTGATAAAAGTAGAGACGTAGAGGAGATAGATGATTCCCCTGTTTGCGTTCAGGGACAACAGCTGCGATCCCAGGAAGTGCACGGTAAAACGTCTGGAACGTGCGGGCATGATACGGGTGCTCTCAAATTTATCGCGGATTCACCGGAACACCCTTCTTCTCGATCCAACCGCAGAGCAGGCATTGTCTCCCGCCGACAGAACCACACGGTCCATAACCGCACTTGACTGCTCGTGGGAGGTCCTGGAAGGCATCCAGTACGGGTCATGGAGATACAGGAGAGCGCTCCCATTCCTTGTTGCCGCAAACCCTGTAAATTTTGGGAGACCCTGGCGTCTCTCTTCAGTCGAGGCTCTCGCAGCTGCACTCTATATCCTGGGGGAGACTGTGCAGGCAGCACAGATCCTGGATACCGTGCCCTGGGGAAGACGATTTCTTGAACTCAACGAAGAACCCCTGGGTCTCTATGCAACAGCAAAGGACAGTAGTGAAGTCGTCCGAATCCAGGGATACTATCTCTAGATCTGCACCGGGGATGTCCTGACCAGGACAACCATGTGCCCGAGATAGGTACCTTTTGCATCCTGAAGTGCGGATATCTCGGCATCGAACGGCTGGATCGCCTGCCCCAATCGTATCCGGATGATCTCTGTTATCTTCAGGTCCTCCCGCGTTCTACCCAAAACATCGCTCACCAGGGACTTATCATCCGGGTTGCATACACTGACAAATTCTTCTCCCTGTATTTTGTCACTGTCGAAGTGGAGAAGGGAGATGAATGAAGGGTTCACTTTCTGGATGCGTGCATTGCTGTCAAGAATTGCGACTCCTTCAGTGAGATGATCGAGAGCTGATTCCAGCCATACACTCCCGTTGGAAAAATCCCAGGATGTTGGATCGGCAAGATCTCGGGGGATTTCTTGTGCATTCCTCTTCGGTTGCATCGATTCTTTCGCTTTTTTCCATTCAGACATATCTCTGAAGGATTCGATGGCACCTATCGTATGCCCCTCGCTATCAAAGAGTGGCGTGGCTTTCCCCCACAAATAGATACCTTTCTCATCAGGCCTGCCGGGAATTAACGCTTCCACAAAGATGCTATCCCCGAACCTCCTTACAGCCGGGTACGACTTTGCCAGTTCGTGTGCCGGCAGATCTAAAATATCAACGAGGATTGGTCTCCTGCCTTCCAGAAAGCTGAATGCTTGTGAATAGGATGTGGTTCCGAGCACTTCGCTGCTCCTGACACCCGATATTCTCTCAAGAGCCCGGTTCCATGCAATCACTTTCCTGTCTCGGTTGATGATAAAGGTGGGATCCGGCATGAATTCGATGGCGTCCTGTAATTTTTCATAGGTGGTCTTCAGGGCCTTTTCGACCACCTTCTGGTCAGTGACATCCATGAAGATTCCCACGCCGCAGAGAATGTCTCCCTTGTTATCCCTGACCTTCGTTGCGGAGACCTGTAAAAACCGAACGGTGTTATCCGGCATCTTTACCCTGATCTCGCCCCCCCATCTGCCCTGAACCTCAAGTGCTTTTTGAATTTCATGAAGTGGCGGCGAGATGTTTTGGGCAATCCTTGAAAAATCCTCGAGATGGTTCTTCAGCATGTCTTCAAGGCTTGCAGCCCCCATGATCGAGCATACTGCCTGGTTCGCGTAGATCAGATTTTCTGCGGGATCAAAGATCATGATCCCGTTCATGGCCGCTTCGATAGCAGTGTTCATTATCTGGATCTCCCGTTGAGCCCCCATCTTTTCGGTAATATCAATGATTGAACACATCATCGCAATAGGCACGCCATTGGTATCCCGGATCATGTTCGCGGTCACATGAGTATTGACCTGGGTACCATCTTTCCTGATGAGGAGGGCGTCGCCATTCCAGACACCCTTCTCCCGAAGTGCCCGCACCACTTCCTTGACATCCCGGCCGGGGTTGTTCGGATTTCCTATCGATTCCATGGGTTTGTGAAGAACGTCGGAAAGGCGAGGGATTCCGAAGATCTTGAGGAATGCCTCGTTCACATACGTAATCTTCCCTTCGAGGTCGGCGAGGCCTATCCCGTTGATAGAGGAGGCTATCGCCATGTTCATAATAAGAAGGTTCTCCTCTGCAGCCTTCCTCTCGGTGATGTCGCGTCCCACACCCTGATATTCTACAATATGGCCGGATTGATCGAAAATTGCCCGGTTCGTCCACTGTTGCCACCGGATATTCCCTTCCCTGTCAAAAACCCTCTCTTCATGGGTGAGCACAGGGCATTCCCTGTCAAGGGAAAGGATATTCTTCTTCACATAGTCCCTGTCACGCTCATATACATTGGACAGGAGGTTTTTACCAAGGATCTCCCCACTCTGCACACCCAGATATGCGCAGATCGCCTCGTTCACAAACGTAAAATTGAAGTCCGAGTTATAACGACAGATGAACTCTGTCTGGTCTTCCACAATAGCCCTGTACCTGGCTTCATTTATCTTCAGTGTCTGTTCATATTCCCGTGAGAGGGTCACATCCTCGAAGATCAGGGTGGATCCTTTACTGCCGTCATCAAAGACGGTAGAGACAATTTTTAATGAGAGAGAGTGTTCCTTGTTCTCCCGCACCACGGACAGCTCAATATTGCCCTCTTCCAGCCGACCGGGTTCAGCTGCCAGCATATCGAAGGGAATCTTCTCAAGTCCAGGGATTTTTTCAGCAAGGACGTCGTTTCCCATCAGGTTCTCTTTTTGAAGGCCGAAAAATGAGAGGAAGTTATCGTTGACATCAATGATCTTCAGATCCGAATCGAGGATGAGGATCAATTCAGTGGCAAATTTCAGCATTGAGGAGATAGGAACCCTCTGCGACAGGTAGTAGACTTTGGCATTTCCATACAGCCGCATCTCCACCTGTCCTGTGATGAGGAGGATTTCCAGGTACTTTGCCACCGAATTCCGGTTGAGTTTGAGGATTTGCGAAATATCAGAGATGGTCAGCCCTTTTGGCCGGCCCTTCAGCAATTTTTTAATCCTCGTGATCTTCTCCTGATCCAGGATCATAACAGTGATGTGTTCCCATCCACCCCCCTATAAATATTTGCCAATCAATGCAATTTTGATGCATTATTCTTCATCCTGGATTTTATCGGATTTTCAGATTCTATTTTCTGATTTCTTGTATCTTAAGCCACCACTCAGATGATAATTCTGTCTCCATAACCTTTTTCTGCCCCCGTGGATTACAGATGATCAATGGAGCACCTGGGAAAACCGGCAGAGATCCTCCTTGTCGAAGACAACCCGAATGATGTAGAACTGATACTTCACGTCTTTCAGTGGTGCAACCTCTCTGACAGGGTCCACGTTGCGTGGAACGGTGAGGAGGCTCTGGATTTTGTGTTTGGAACCGGCCCGTACCGGGGCAGGGATATCAGGAGCCAGCCACGAGTCATCCTACTCGATCTCAAACTTCCCAAGGTGGATGGAATTGAGGTCCTTCGGCGCCTGAAGAACGACCAGCAGACAAAGAATATCCCCGTCGTGGTGTTGACCTCTTCACGTGAGGAGCGGGACATCGTGGAGAGCTATAACCTTGGAGTCAACAGTTATATCGTAAAACCTGTCCAGTTTGATGAGTTTGCAAATGTGATCAGGGAGATGGGGCTTTACTGGAGAATGATCAACCAGCCGCCGGTCAAGGACGATAAAGAGGATTGAGGTTTCCTCCGCGTTCTCCAACCCCTCCCGGTTGATGAAGGGATCCGAAAAAAGGATACTGATTTTCCTGGATTATATCTCTGTGTTCACTTCCCTGATTCTTCTTCGTGTATGTATTGCTGGATCTTCTTCTCTTCCCATTCCCTGGATACTATTTTTCCCCTGCCAAATACCCCTGCGGCATGAAACGCAAGCCCGATTCCCCAGAAAAGGGTTACCCGAAAAATCTGCCGGGGATTTTATCCATTGAAATGATGGCGGTCAAAACAGTTCCGGATGTATTCCTGTTTGCGGTGTTCGCTCGCATGGAGTGGAGGTTTGAGGTATCCTGCTTCTGGTGTCTGGAGGGCCGGGCAGTATGGGCAAAGGGCCGCATCAACATCGTTTGCCTTGGTACGCACAGGACAGTAATACACGCCATCAATGCTTTCCACCTTGTCACCCCCGGGAAAGGGCATCCCTACGGGGTGACCCGGCCGGTTCTCGACAAGCATGCAGAACCCTGAAAGGAGGAACTTCAGGAACCGGAGCCGTGCTTCTTCCTCGTCCCCCGTTCTGCATTGGGCAACAACCATGTGCCAGTACCCTGGCGAGTCTTCAGGAACCGGATCCCGCATGGATGAAAAATTCCCCTGCTGGTTCATGAGCCTCACATTCTGGTATGTGCCATTGAGGTGGCTGGAGACCGCTTCCTCGAGTGCCTTCCTGTATGTGGGGTTGAAGTCGCGGATTTTTTCGGAGAAGTTCCCTTTCATCCTCATGAGATCCCTTGGCGAGTATGAGAGGACGATTTCTGCGATGGCACGTCCCAGATCCCCCCGGGTCGTTATGGACGCAAGATCATCACACCGTTGCGCAATCATTGACACCGGGTTCGTGCCTTCTTTTTCTGTCGAGTGTCGAATGTTGAACATGATCATTCGCCAGATCCCTGGAATGACTGGACTTGTATTCTCTCAATGGAGCCGGTGTTCCTCCGGCATTTTTTACCGGGAAAAATATCTTTTTTCTTTCTCAATAATGCCTGCGGTCACCCAGAATGTCCATTGTAGGATCTCTCCCGGATGCCCTCGCCCTTCAATTGGTAAACTTTAATGCCCACCATCCCCACTCCCTCTCCATATGATCAACGTCGCCATCAACGGATACGGCACGATTGGGAAACGTGTCGCAGATGCAGTGGCCGCCCAGAAGGACATGAAGGTGATAGGCGTCTCCAAGACAAGGCCCAGCCACGAAGCGTTTGTGGCAAAATCGAGGGGATACCCCCTTTATATTGCTGACATGTCCAAGAAAGCCGCCTTTGAGAAGGCAGGGCTCCCTGTCGCAGGAACGGTAGAGGAGATGCTGAAGGGTGCAGATATCGTGGTTGATGCCACACCCGGAGGAGTCGGGGAGAAGAACAGGGCCCTCTACGAGAAGATGGGAATCAAGGCCATCTGGCAGGGAGGAGAGGAGCACGAGGTTGCCGGTTTCTCCTTCAATTCGGACTGCAACTACAAGGACGCCATAGGCAGGCAGTTTGCCCGTGTCGTATCCTGCAACACTACCGGGCTCTGCAGGATCATCAACACCATGGACAAGGCCTATGGTGTTGAGAAAGTCCGGGCGGTCATGGTCCGCAGGGGAGGAGATCCCGCAGACATCAAGCGCGGGCCGATCGATGCAATCGTGCTGAACCCCGTGAACATCCCGAGCCACCACGGGCCCGACGTGCAGAGTGTGCTCCCCCACATCAATATCGTCACCCTGGCGATGATCGTTCCTGTGACGATGATGCACATGCATGCCGTGCAGATGGATCTCAAGAAAGAGCCTGACAGGAAGCACGTACTTGAGATCATGGACAAACATCCCCGGATAGGCCTTGTCAAGAAAGAGACCGGGATTACCAGCACCGCCGAGCTGAAGGAATATGCGATGGATCTTGGCCGCTTCAGGTCGGACCTCTGGGAGAATGGTGTCTTCGAAGAATCGGTATCGTGCCTTGGGAAAGAGCTGTATCTCTTCCAGGCAATCCACCAGGAAGCCGATGTCGTGGTCGAGAACATCGATTGTATTCGTGCGATGACCGGGATCGAGAAGGATCCTGCAACATCAGTTGCCATGACCAACAAGGCATTGAACTTCATCGCGATCACCTGAATCCTTTTTTTATATGAAAATGGCCTCGCCATTTTCATCCTGTATGCCTGTGTCCTAACCATGAATTATGTGATTTCTTTGATCAACGGTGCATGGTTCCCTGATACGTCCATTCTGATAGGAGTGTAAGGATTCGAGGTTTTTTTTGAGAACATAACAAGGAATACCCCGAAAAATCACCTATGCCGGCTGCCCTGTACTCACCCTGTTCATAAACATTAACACCCCGCGTTCCCATTTTATACCAATGGATGCATATGAACTGGCAACCAGGAACACCGTCGAGGTTGTCACGGACGATGAGCTCAGGGAAGTCCTGGCAAGGCCGACAAAGAGGGTATATGCAGGGTACGAGCCGAGCGGGGAGATCCATCTCGGGCATCTTGTGACCGTGAACAAGCTGGTGGACCTGAAAAACTCCGGCTTTGACGTCGTGGTGCTCCTCGCCGACCTGCACGCATTCCTGAATAGGAAAGGTACGATGGAGCAGGTCGCCGAGCTTGCCCAGTATAACCGCAGGTGCTTCGAAGGGCTCGGGCTCAGAGATGTGGAGTATGTGCTTGGTTCCAATCTGCAGCTTGACCGGGACTATGAACTGATGGTGCTGCGTCTCTCGCAGCAGATAACCCTTAACCGGGCAACGCGGAGCATGGATGAGGTTGGCCGCCAGATGGAAGCTCCCACGGTTTCCCAGATGATATATCCCATCATGCAGATGGTGGATATCGCGAGGCTGAACGTTGATGCCGCGGTGGGGGGGATCGACCAGCGGAAGATCCACATGCTGGCCCGTGAACATCTCCCTACCGTGGGGTATCGCTCACCTGTATGCATCCATACCCCCATCCTCAACGGGCTGGACGGCAAGAAGATGTCGTCTTCAAGCGGGAATTATATCTCGGTCGCAGACAGCGAGGAAGAGATACAGAAGAAATGCCAGAAAGCATTCTGCCCCCCAGAATGTGAGGAAAATCCCATCCTCCAGATCCTTCAGTACCACATTTTTCCAAGGGTTGCCGAGGTTGAGGTGCGCAGACCGGCAAAATTTGGAGGAGACCGGGCATTCCGGGATTATCATGCGCTCGAGGAGGCATACAGGAAAGGAGAGATACACCCCCTCGATCTTAAGAAGACCGTTGCGACCTACCTCCAGGATATCCTCGCAGGTGTCCGTGACTACGTGGGATAAGAGGGTGAGGATGCAGTGAGCGGCAATTCCATTGAGGACGGGTTCGATCGAAAGATCGCTGAAATGGGGATACGGATCAAGGATGGCAACCAGCTGAAGGTCAGGGATGACGTCCTCGACGAGATCACTTTGTTATCACTCCACCGGCTCGCCCACAAGAAATGGATTACAGCGATTGGGGGTTCGATCAGTACCGGGAAGGAGGCCAACGTATTCTTTGCGGAACGGGAGAGTCAGGATCTTGCTATCAAGATCTACCGCATTCGCACCGCCAATTTCAATGCAATGAGCGAGTATATTGTTGGTGACCGGAGGTTTTCCGGCATCAGGAAGACCAGGAAGGATATCGTCTTTGCCTGGACCAGGAAGGAATTTTCAAACCTAACCAGGGCATACGAGGCAGGCCTTCCGGTTCCAAAGCCCCTTGTCTGGGACAGGAACATCCTTGTCATGGAATTTTTGGGGTGTGACGAGCGCCCCTTTCCGCAGCTCCGGTCAGTCCATCCCGAGAATGCAGAGGAGATCTACCATGGTGTCCTTGCATTTATCAGGGACCTCTACCAGAAAGCCGGACTGGTCCATGCCGACCTCTCCGAATATAATATCCTCATGGGAGACCGTATGTATGTGATCGATATGGGCCAGGCAGTGACACCGGACCATCCGAGGGCTCTCCACTTCCTGGTAAGAGACATTGGAAATGTGAACAGGTTTTTCAGCCAGAAATGCCAGGTACGGGAAGAACGTGAAATATTTACCGAAGTGACAGGTATCCCCCAAAAGGCAAAGACATGAGAGAGAAGGAACCAGACGAGGTGTAATAGCGACATGATGCAGGAATTGAAAGTTGCAGGCAACCGGATAGGGGTCCTGATTGGGAAAGGCGGGACCATCAAGAAAGAACTCGAGGAAAGGACTGGGACCACTATTGGTGTTGACAGCCAGGAAGGAATCGTCAAAGTTGAAGGGGAGGATGCTGTTCCCTTCCTGCGGGCCGTGGAAGTGATACAGGCCGTAAACAGGGGTTTTTCTCCTGAGAGAGCCTTCAAACTCCTGGATGATGAAGACCTCCTGCTTGAGGTGATCGACCTTTCGGGGATCGCGGATAATCCAAGGCAGATGGATCATCTCAGGGGAAGAGTGATAGGTCGTGACGGGCGGGCCAGGGAACAGATCGAGCACATGACCAATATCCAGATTTCGGTCATGGGAAAGACCATTGCGCTCATCGGTCTCCCCGAACAGATGAAGACTGCACGGGCTGCTATCGACATGCTTCTTGAGGGTGCGCCCCACGAAGCGGTATTCTCATACCTCGAGAAGAAACGCCAGGATGCCAAGCTCAACATGCTGGATTATTATTCATGAGCATGCCCTGTGCGGTGTGAACCCTCCATACTGGATCATGGATCACACAAGGATGATTTCCAGTGCAGATGAATACCGGATCAGTTCCCTGCGTTGGGTTAATCATGCGCGCTTAGCTTCGTATGGACTGGAAGAGAAGGGGTTGTAGATGAAGGTCGATTCTCTCCCAATCCCTGCATACCTCAAGGAAAAATACCACTCCCTTGGATTGGTGGATCTGTATCCCCCTCAGGCTGAATGCGTCGAGAAGGGCCTTTTTAAGGATACCAACCTGCTGGTTACTATCCCCACCGCAAGTGGAAAAACCCTGATCGCTGAGCTTGCGATGCATTTTCATGCCTCCAGAAATGGTCGCTCGCTCTATATTGTCCCGCTCAAAGCCCTTGCAAGTGAAAAATTCGACGAGTTCGGCGGAAAAGGATTGAGAGTGGGAATTTCAACCGGCGATTTTGATCGAAGAGATGATTACCTCGGGCGCAATGACATCATCGTCGCCACCAGCGAAAAAGTCGATTCACTGATACGGAACCGGGCTTCCTGGCTCCGTGATATCTCTCTCCTGGTTGTGGACGAGGTTCACCTTCTTGATGATCCCAGTCGCGGACCCACCCTTGAGATGGTGATTGCCAAGATGAGAGCAAGGAATCCCCACATGCAGGTTATAGCGCTTTCCGCAACTATCGGCAATCCCCAACCCCTCGCCAGCTGGCTCGATGCCGCGCTCATTACCAGTACATGGCGGCCTGTCAATCTCCGCCAGGGGATCTATCTTGACGGGAAGATACTGTTTGAGCAAAATGCAAGGGTTGTTGCCCCGGTCTCGAAACATGATGATATCAATCTCCTCATGGATACGGTCGCCGAGGGAGGTCAGTGTCTCTTCTTCGTCTCTTCCCGGAAGAATGCAGAGGCATTCGCAAAAAGGGCTGCAAAAGCCCTCACGTGCGATGATCCAGGGCTGTCCCGTTACCAGGAAAGGCTCAAAAAAATAGCCGGGACTGACATGGGGGAGAGTCTTGCATCCTGCGTGGGACTGGGTGCGGCGTTTCACCATGCAGGACTCCCAAGGGAAGCCAGGACCATTGTCGAAGAGGGCTTCCGGAAGGGGCTTATCAAGTGCATCTCATCGACACCCACCCTTGCTGCAGGACTCAACCTTCCTGCCCGGAGGGTGGTAGTAAGGGATTACCGCCGATACGAGACGGGGGAGGGCATGATTCCTATCCCTGCCCGCGAATACCACCAGATGGCGGGAAGGGCAGGCCGGCCACGTCTCGATCCCTACGGAGAGGCCGTCCTGATCGCCAAAGACACCCAGGAGTACCAGTCGCTCCTCGAATTTTACATCCAGTCACCTCCCGAGGATGTGCATTCTCAGATTGCCAACGAATCTGCACTGACCACTCACATCCTCTCCCTGATCGCGTCAGAATTCGTGAACAGCAAGAACGAGATCCAGGAATTTCTGGGCCGCACATTCTACCAGCACCAGCACAGGGCGAGCAGGTTGATGGATGCAGTGACGGTGAGGGGGCTGCAATTCCTCGAGGATGCCGAAATGGTAGTGGAGACAGGCACCAGGTTGTCGGCCACTGAATATGGAACGCTGGTCTCGCAACTCTATATAGACCCCCGCGGGGCTGAATCCATTGTCAACGGTATGCGTTCTGCACGTGCATATTCCGATATCGGCCTTTTGCAGCTTCTCTGCAGTACGCCTGATATGTACACCCTTTATGTGAATAACAGGGACCTCCACTACCTTGATCGCTACCTCCTGGAGCATGAGGATGCACTCTGGATTCCTCTTGAATTTGGGGAGGAGGAGCCATATTACCGAGCGCTGAAAACCGCCATGCTCCTCTCGGACTGGGCATCCGAAGTGCCGGAAGCGACCATGTGTGAACGGTATTCTGTCGGTCCGGGAGATATCTTCAATCTTGTGGAGAGTAGCAACTGGCTGATGCATGCATCAGGAAGGCTCGCAGGAATGTTCACTCCGAAATATGCAAGAGAAATCAGGGAGTTCGAGATCTGCATGAAGCACGGCGTTAAGAGGGAACTCCTGCCGCTGATCCGGTTAAGGAACATTGGCCGCGTGAGGGCAAGGAGCCTCTTTACAAACGGCATCACCAGTCCGGAGGAATTGAAGATGGCAGACCACGGGAAAGTTGCCACGATACTCGGAAGGGGTGTGGCGGCGCAGGTGTTACGCCAGATGGAGCAGAAAGATCATGCGGATGATACCGAGGAGACGCCTGTCCCTGGCCAGCGTACACTCTCTTCTTTTCAGGGGTGACAGTTGATGCACTCCTGTGTAATTTCCAAAGTCCACATCAACATCGGGGATATGGGACTCTTCCTCTCCCGGATGCATGAAATTTCTGAGCGCTGGAACACGCACATCATCTTTTTTGATGCCTGCCGTATGGCGGGTATGTCACATGTTGAGTCTGCCCTTTTTCATGCATTCAGGGCTCTGAAGGATGGAACCATGATCTCCAGCAGGGTTGAGATTGAGGCACTCCTGTATGCTTCAGGATCCCGCCAGATCGTCCATGGCATGACCTTCGGAGTCCATCAGGGTACGAATGACGCATACCTCTGCCTCTGCCCGGATGTGCCTGAAGCAATGGAGATCGTCCGGACATACTGTTCAACCGCGGAAGGGGAAGACTGGGAATCGATCTCAGATGAGAAATGCGCCTGCCTCTGTTCATTATTCTCCATTACTCCAGAGGAACTCGCCATTGTGGGTCCTGAACGGATTAAGGATCTTGTCCTGGAACGGGTCGCACTCCTCCAGGTATATCGATAAAATAGTTAGGGAGGTGCCAATCCGGCTACCGGCCATTCTTCAATTCATACTGGTTTTCCCGCCCTCCATATTTCATTACGGTGGAGCCTGTTTCCGGCGTGCCCCCACTTTCACAGGGTATTCCTCCAGTTTAATATGTGGAAAATATACCTTTCCTCATGGGAAAAAAGAAGATAGAGACCGTGTGCGGGTACTCATGCAGCGACTGTGATCACCTGGGAACTGAGTGCGAGGGGTGCGTTACAAATCATGGAAGGCCATTCTGGACACAATTTGTGGGGATTGTGACATGCCCGATTTATGAATGCTGTGCTCATGACCGGAAATTGCCGCACTGCGGCAGGTGTCCTGACCTGGTATGCGAGCGGTTCGCCAGGTTTAAAGATCCAGGCATGAGCGATGAAGAGGCAGCCGCTGGGCTGATCAGGATGGAACAGGAACTCCGTTCAAGAAAATAGCTGATCTTGACATCCGTTTCAACACAACGAAAAAAAATGGAAATTGATCTGTCGGGGAGAGGTTTTTCGCAATGCCCTGGGAGTCATCCTTGCTTTTTTTCCGGCTCTTTTCCAAAGATATCGCGCACCATCCTGACCGCACAGAGTTCCCCGCACATGGAGCAGGTCTCAAGGTCACCATCCCTGGCATGGATGGACCGTGCATGATCCCCGTACAGTGCGAGTGAGAACTGTGATTTCCAGTCGAGGTGTTGCCGGGCTTCTGCCATCTGGCGTTCCCTTGGATGCTTGTAGCCTTCCCTGGTCCTGGAAATATCCCCGATATGCGCAGCAACCCTGGCCATGCGGGTGCCTTCGATAATATCGGTGACGTCAGGGAGTGCAAGGTGCTCGCTTGGTGAGACCATGCATAAAAAATCAGCCCCGTGCATGGCAGCGGTTGCACCGCCGATAGCTGACACGAGATGATCATACCCTGGAGCGATATCGGTAACCAGGGGCCCGAGGAGGTAGAGCGGAGCATCGTTCGTGATCTCCTTGATCATCTTGACGTTGTATTCCACCTGGGGAAGCGGGATGTGCCCGGGTCCCTCGATCATTCTCTGCACCCCTGCATCAAGGGCGCAATTGGCCAGTCTCCCGAGGGTCAGGTACTCTACCGTCTTCGCATGCCGTTCTGCATCGTGAATGCACCCGGGACGCATCCCGTCTCCGAGGCTTGCAACCACACCATATTCGGCAAGTATCTCCAGAAGATAATCGAATTCTGCATACAGGGGATTCTCCTCCTCACGCTGTACCATCATGGCCACGTGGAACGCGCCACCCCTCGAAACAACAGGCATGATCCGGGGATCCGAATGGAGTGCTGAGAGCGCATCCCTGTTCACTCCGCAGTGCAAAGTGAGAAAATCCACGCCATCCCGGCAATGGTCCCTTATCACAGAGAAAAGAAGATCGGAGTCAACATCGGCTGCGTTCCCTGCCCTGCGGACCGCCTCATACACAGGCACGGTTCCAACCGGGACATCCATGGAAAGGACTATTTTCCGCATGGCCGCAAGATCCCCCCCGGTGGAGAGATCCATCAGGGTATCGGTTCCGTTCTCAATAGCTGCGCGGGCTTTGGCTTCCTCGAGTGAGAGGTCACACCGTTCACCGGATGTTCCAATGTTCACGTTGACCTTTACCCTGCACCCTTCCCCGACACCGCAGGGCCGGTGGCTTCTCCTCGGGTTGGCAGGGATCACAAGCCTGCCCCTGGCAACCGATCGGGCGGCTGTCCGGGGATTGATCCCCTCCATCCTGGCAACGGTGTCCACGACTGACGGGATCCCGGCCAGGCATTCATGGATGAGGCTGGGCATAACACACATTTGGTGTGCGAACTAAATTTATTCTACCATGCCTGTGCGGTGGATACCAGGGGAAGGGTTTCTCGGCAATGCATACATAGTCGGAGACGTACTCGTGGATGCAGGAATCCTCCCCCTCGCGATCGAGCAATACAGGGACCAGATAAGGGAGATTGTACTTACCCACTGCCATTTTGATCATATTGCATACGTGCACGAGATCGCACGTGTCTGCGATGCCGCTGTCAGCATCCACCGGCTGGATGCTCCCGGGCTTTCGAGCGATACGATATCGCTCTCCCTGAATTTCGGATCACACGCTCCCCGCCATCCTCCTGACCGGCTCCTTGAGGACGGTGATACGGTAGGCGGTCTTACCGTTCTGCACACACCCGGTCACACCCCCGGAAGCATCTGCCTCCTTTCGGACGATGAGCGGATCCTCCTTTCGGGCGACACGGTCTTCTGCGACGGGGGTTTCGGCCGCTTTGATTTCCCCGGTGGGAGCCGGGTTGATATGGCACATTCGCTCGAACGGCTGTCCGGACTTCCTGTCGAGGGGCTATACCCAGGCCATGGAACGCCGGTCTATCAGGGAGGGAGACACCATATCCAGGCCGCGAAAGAACTGCTCCGTATTACCTATGCATAAAGGGATCTACTGCCTCGTCCTCAAGAACACCTCCTGCGCGCTCAAAGTCGGATCGCTTGGCATAATTTCGTTTCGACAAGGATTCCAAGTCTATGTCGGCTCTGCGCTTGGTCCCGGTGGCCTTGCCCGTGTTGTCCGTCATATACGATGTGCCCGTAACGGATGCGAGCATCCCCACTGGCATATAGACTATCTCCTGACTTCAGAGCACTTTACTCTTGCACGTGTGCATTGCTTTCCCACAGGAGAACGGATGGAATGCCGCCTGGCATCAATCCTGCCGGGAGATGCGGTCAGGGGTTTCGGATGCAGTGACTGCACCTGCACCTCACACCTCTTCTCATTTAGACGCGATCCGGGGGATCTTCTTCCTGATACCGCTGCAATGCTTGGTCTTTCTGCCTATAGCAAAACAATCAAAAAGTAGGAGGTGGAGTGTTAGTTCATGAGCGTGCTGGGTATCTCAGGGAGCATGAGGAAGGATGGCAATACCTCGCTGCTGGTAAAAGCCGTGCTTGAACGCTGTGAACAGGCAGGAATCAAGACCGAGTTCATCTCGCTCGCCGGAAAAGACATCAAACCCTGCCTGGGGTGCGAGAAGTGCAAGGAGAACGACTGGTGCGTGATCAGGAACGATGACTGGGATGAGATCATGAAAAAAGTCCTCGATTGCGAGGTCCTTGTCATCGGTTCCCCCACCTATTATTTTGACGTGTGCGGTCACCTGAAAAATTTCATCGATCGCAGTTATTCCCTCTACCATCGCCGGCAACTATCCGGGAGGAAGGCAGTCGCGGTCGCAGTCTGTGCCAACAAGGGGGGTGCAAGGACTATAGAAACTCTCGAGGGTTTCCTCAATGCCCACGAATTTTCCTATCTTGGCTGGGTCAGGGGAAAGGGCTACCTTGAGGGCGATATCAAAAGGGATCAGAAAGGTTTGAAGCGCGCCCAGGTCATCGGGGATAAGATCGTGCAGCTTCTGAAACCCCACGATTGATCCTTTTTTTACACGCGGTACTATTCCCCGAATCGGGATACCCCCGTGTCGGATATTACTCTTGAAGTGCCCTGGTTGCCTTCTCTATACTCCATCAAGATTTCCCGACGTGAGAAAGCGAGGATTATCGTTTTTTTGGGATCCGGAACAATCAGGATTCCTCGAGCAGGGTATAGAGCGTGGTTCTCCTGCGCAGATTCCGCCCGATATCCTCAACAACACGGCGCATCTCTGCAGGGTCAAGATAATCCGTATTGACCGCTCCTGCTCCTTTTGAGATACTCTCTTCAAACATCGTCCCGCCAAGGTCGTCTCCGCCTGCAAGGAGGCACATCTGTGCCATCTTGAGCCCGAGCTTCACCCATGAGACCTGGATGTGGGGTATGTTATCAAGAAACAGGCGGGAGACGGCAATCATCAGAAGATCCTCTCTTCCCGTCGCTCCGGCTCTTGCCATACCTTTTTTGAAGAGAGGGGTTTCCCGGTGGATAAAACTGAGTGGAACAAACTCCGTAAAGCCAGCGGTATCATCCTGGATCTGCCTGAGTATTGCAAGGTGACGGGCCTGATCCTGAACGGTCTCACAGTGTCCGTACATGATGGTCGCGGTAGATCGTATGCCCAGAGAATGAGCCTCCCTGATGATCCGCTCCCATTCGGAGCTGGTGATCTTCCCTGGACAGATAGTCTTTCGCACTTCGTCAACGAGGATCTCCGCGGCAGTTCCGCAGAGAGAGCCCAGTCCCGCTTCCTTCATGAGCCCCAGCATCTCCCGCGTCGAAATCCCGTTCTTTCGTGCACCGTATGCCACTTCCATCGGGTTGCTCGCATGGATGTGAACCCCCGGGGCGCCTTCCCTCATGCAGGAGATGATCTCAAGGTAGGATTCCGCATCAAAATCCGGATGCAGGCCTGATACCGTGCAGATCTCGGTGACTCCCCGCGAGAGCGCAAGTGCTGCCTTCTCTCTGACGACATCACACGAAAAAAAGTACGTATCGGAATCTCCCCTCTTGCGTGAGAATCCGCAGAATCCGCAGGAGTTGATGCAAAGATTGGTGACATTGATATTCTGGTTCCGGACATAGGTGACGGTATCTCCCACCACCCGGGCGCGCTGTTCGTCTGCTGCTTCTGCTACCCTCCAGATATCTTTTCCTCTCACACCAAGAAGCAAAACCGCTTCCTTCTCTGTCAGGCGATGACCCTCAAGGACTTCCGCGAGCAATCTATCGAGGTCGTTCCCTGAGAGCGGAGATGATGCCGCCATGCTACCCGTTGTCATGGGTCCTCTGACAGAGTAGTGCCGTTCGGAATATAAAACCACACTCCATGGCATTCATCACCAGGGAATGCCAGATCCTCATTATGCACGAAGAACCAGTGCTCCTCCGCAATTCTGAGGGGAAGGGATTTGTCATTGCGCTCGGGTCCGTCAACCTTGTGGGCGTGGTTGCTGCGCGCGGCATGGTAGGGTGCGGGGCGATAGATGTAGCCGCCCTTGACAGGTTCGGGTACCCTGCAGCGAGGGTCAGACCATGTGCAGGACCATCGATTTCCACTGTAGCGGATCTGTTGGGTGGCACCGTGAAAGATGTAAACCGCGCAGCACAGGAACTTGGGATCAGTACAGGGATGAGTGGTAAGGAAGCGCTTGACCTCCTCTCGTGAAGCCTTTTTCACCAGGATCCAGAAATCAATGGATGAAATACATGTTTCAAGTATCCTGTAAATGGCCCGGGGTCGCTTCGCTGTCCGCAATATTCCCTATTTCTTTTTTGTCAACCCACCCGTTCCTTGTTCCTTCACGATGATCAAATCGTGAAATATAGGGCTTGATATCGAGCAGAGGTGTGCCGTCAAGGACGTCAATTCCCGCTACGAAGAGTGTATCCCCCTCAATATATTTCAGTTCAACAATTGACAGGCCGATAGGATTGGGCCTGTTGTAGTGACGGATCGAGAATATTCCCCTTGGTTTCTCCCCATCCAGGAAGGGTGTTTCATGCATGGGACCAGGTGTTGCTTGGTGGAAATGATAGATCAGGTAGAGGTGCGAGAATTCCTCCAATCCATCCAATCCCTCTACAAACGCCGGGAATACCTCTACCCTCCCTTCTGCAGTTGAAAAAATACTCTGGATAGGTGTTTTTTTCTGATCTGTGAACGGTGAATGGATCATTCCAATGAAACGATATAATGCGGTGTCAGGGTTGATCATACCTGGAGAGGGGGTGTTGTGAAAAGTGATGAACCTTATGATTGTATCAATCAGTCCGGTTTTCCTTTCGCTTTAATCGACGGTGAGTGGTTGTATACAACCTGCCAGAGTCCTGGTGGTGAACTCAGTGTCAAAGGATGAGTTGAAATCAGCCTGAAGATCCACACCTCTGGAAAAATTTTTCCGGACACCAGAATGCCTCAGGAAAACGAGAGGTAAGAGATGAGCTACACGTGAACCCTTCAAAGAGTATCCTCTCATCCCCGCTATCGCAAAAAACATACCCTATGATTGCCCCGGGAACGTATCATCCACGAGGGTATAATTCGTGAGCCTGCGGGAGAGAATCCTCCCAATATCGTTCGTCATCCGCAGCATCTCTGCGGGATCGAGGAAATCGGCATTCCCGGCCCCCGCTTCGGCTGATACATCATCCGAGAACATGGTTCCTCCGAGGTCGTTCGCACCTGCAAGGAGTGCCATCTGGCCGAGTTTTACCCCAAGTTTCCCCCATGATGCCTGGATGTTTTTGAAATTGTCGAGGAACAACCTGGAGACGGCAACAAGGAGGAGGTCTTCCCGCCCTGTTGCACCCGCGGGTGCTTTCCCCTCAAGATAAAGCCTGGTGTTCTGATGGAGGTAAGAGAGTGGCACAAGCTCGGTAAACCCTCCAGTTTGATCCTGTATCTCCCGGAGGACCGACAGGTGGGTGATCCTGTCTTTCGGGCTCTCGCAGGAACCGTACATGATAGTGGCAGTTGTGGGTATACCTAGCCCGTGCGCTTCCTGAATGATCCTCCCCCATTGGGCAGTTGATACCTTGGCAGGGCATATAACATGCCGGACGCTGTCCACGAGGATCTCCGCCGCAGTCCCCTGGAGCGTGCCAAGACCCGCCTCCTTCATCGATACAAGAACCTCTTCGGTGGTTATCCCTGATCGTGTCGCGGCGTGGTTCACTTCATCCGGTGAAAAGGCATGAATATGGATATCAGGTGCGGTCTTTTTCACAAGGGAGAGGATCTCACTATACCGATCGGCATCGAACTCCGGGTTGACACCCGAGAGCAGGCAGATTTCACTGACATCCCTGCTTGCTGCAAGCCTCACTTTCTGCCGGATTGTCTCGGGATCGTCACAGAATGCACCTTCATCGGTTGCCGATTTCCCGAACGCACAGAAACGACAGAGATTTTTGCAGATATTGGACAGGTGAAGATTCTGGTTTCGTACATAGGTGACTACCGGTCCGACCTTCTCTTCCCGTATTCTGTCAGCAGTCTCGCATACACGGTAGAGATCTCTACCCGATGTGTTGAGAAGGAACACCCCCTCTTCTCCCGAGAGCCGGTGCCCGGCCACGACATCAGAGAGCAGGGTGCGAAGATCCATGAGAAGAGAGTGAATCCCTATTTTTTCCCTTTTACACGCTTCTTTTCCTTTTCTTTCTTCCCTCGCGAATTCTCCTTTTCCTTTTTTCCGGTTACGTAATCCCAGACCAGCATCAGTGCGATGAGGATGATGGCGACCGGCACAATATTCAGGGGGAGATATCCGAGCAAGGGGACAGAAAAGAGCGCTTTTCCGACGATCCATTCATCCTTCACAGGCAGGATAACCTCCCCTGACACAGATGACAGGTACCCTCCCTGATCACTTACCTGGTTGTTGTCACCCTTGGTGATGTACCCGGCATGGGGTGAGATGAATGTTGTCTGGACACGATACCCGTTCGATGGGTCTGCATTCTGAGGTGTGACGACTGTGCCGTCTTCGAGCACCAGGCTGTTGTTCTGGATAATTGCAGGGATATAACGGGTGGGTGTTGCTTCACCGCGGTAAGGGTTGTAATACTTGGGAACCGGTTCACCGGAGTCAATGCGATCCATCGCCCTGTGAATAATGGGATGGACGCCCTGCGTCAGGAATGGAATATACACGGGGGGGTTCGGCGCATCATTAGGGCGGTAGATCAGGACATCCCCATAGTCGTTGTACTTCTGGTACCCCACTTCTTTCCCACTGGTCCAGCTCTGCAACTCGCCAAACCTGTCCGCGCTCACGACAAAGACCAGGTCGCCGACCTGCATGTGTGGGACCATGCTCTCCGATTCTATGGTCACCACCGCAGGCCAGGTGCCCGACACGAGGAAGAGAATGAGAGCGATACTCCCCACCACGGCAGCAACCCAGAGCAGTTCCCTCGCGAGCGATATCCAGGCATTCTCGCTCGTTTTGAATTTCTCCAAAAGGCCGGGTTCCTTCTCTTCGGACTGCTGGCGCGACATGATTAGACTTTGAATGTTTCTTCCGCAGGGTAATAAGGAATTGCACGCGTCTGCTCTCCCCGCACATGCGGGGCCACCGGATTTTCCATGCCCGTGAGAAGAATGAAAGCACTTTATCCGGTCCCGTGAATATATAATCAATGCTTGATGCGGCCACCATTGTGCAGAGGTTTCTGGCGACCAAGATGCAGGTTCACCCCGAGGTGGTCCGTTACCTCTCGGAGAAAGACGATCCTGACCTGATCGACCGCATCATCGCCAATGTCCCGGGAGACACCATTGTCGTTTCAGTCAACCACATTCCCGGACTTGTCCAGGACCGGGACGGGAACAGGTTCCTTGCCGATCCGCAATGCGATGTGGTGCAGGGTGCTGCGGGTACCACACGGGGAATTGCCCACATCACGGATTATACGAAATACTTCCGGGATCGCTACCAGCGCCTGGGAGAATGTATCCGTGTGAGAGCTCCTCCGATGCCTATAGAGGCACTCAAAAAGGGATCCCGTTACCGCCAGGAAGCATGCACCATCATGGGCCTTGTCATGGAAGCAAAGGCAACCACGAACGGCCATCGCCTCATCGAGATCGAGGACCCCACCTCCTCAATCCCGGTTCTCTTCCATAAGGAACGCCCTCACTTCTCTGATGCCGAGACCCTCGTCCCCGATGAGGTCATTGGAGTGAAAGGGACACTCTCCGCAGACGGCCGCCTCTTTTTTGCAGAACAGTTGTTCAGGCCGGATATCCCGCTCACCCATGCACCATTCAAGAGCAGCGATCCGGGTCAGGCGGTTCTTATCTCCGACATCCACGTCGGGAGCGATACATTCCTCGATGAAGCCTGGACCCGCTTTGCCGACTGGCTCTCGGACTCCGAGGTCTCGTACCTGCTCATCGCCGGTGACCTTGTGGACGGAATTGGGGTATACCCCAACCAGGAGCAGGAGCTGACCATCAAGAATATTTACGAGCAGTATGAGACGTTCGGATCGATGATGCGGGATCTCCCGTCCCGCATCAAGATCATCATATCTCCGGGAAACCACGACGTGGTGAGGGCTGCCGAGCCCCAGCCTGCAATCCCCGCAGAATTCACCGGGAACTTCCCCGCCAATTGCATCATGGTGGAAAACCCGGCCCTTGTCAACCTCCAGGGTGTCCGGGTCCAGATGTACCATGGCAGGTCAATCGATGATCTCATCAGTCTTGTTCCCGGGGCATCCTACGACAACGTCGCACCGATGATGATAGGGATGCTGGAGAGGCGCCACCTTGCCCCCACCTACGGGAAGAGGACCCCTATCGCGGCGGGAACCGAGGACCACCTTATCATCGACCCCGTCCCCGAGGTCCTGCACACTGGTCATGTCCATATCATGGGGATTACCGACTACCGTGGTGTGCTCTGCGTGAATTCGGGGACCTGGCAGGCGCAGACCGCATTCCAGAAGCAGATGAATATCACTCCGACCCCGGCACGTGCAGTGGTCCTTGATCTCCAGACCCTCAACTCCACGGTCCTTGACTTCAGTTGATACCTTCAGGATCCTGAATTACCCTTTTTTGCCTGTCATTAATGCGTTCAAGAGGATTAATTTGAGATTGTCATGCCAGGATTCATGTTCTTACCACATGAAAAGCGGGCGATCCCATCAAAACGACTTCATGTGGTTTTTTATCTCCCAAGAATGAAATGATACTGCCATATTAAAGGCGCATGCGTTTCGGCACATGCACACGAATCGAATACGGAGGATAAGAACTTGATGGATCTCTTCATCTTAGTCCCGGTGTGTGCCCTTTTAGGACTGGTCTTTGCGGCCTATTCCTACATGGTCATGAAACGGGAAGGGACTGGCAGCGAGCTCATGCAAAAGATCGCCGCAGCCATCCGACTGGGTGCCATGGTGTACCTGAAACGACAATACACGGCCATTGGGGTCTTTGTCGTGGTCCTCGCGATCATACTCGCACTTGCGATAAGTCCGTTTACCGCACTCTGTTTCATCGTGGGTGCGTCTCTGTCGGCACTCGCGGGGTTCATTGGAATGTCAGCCGCCACCCATGCCAACGTCCGGACGACCGAGGCTGCGAAGAAAGGGATCGCGAACGCGTTCCGTGTCTCGTATGCGAGCGGTACTGTCATGGGACTCGTCGTAGTGGGACTTGGACTGCTCGGTCTTTCGGGTTTATTCTACCTGCTCTCCAGCTTCACTTCTTTAGGTGTGACCAACACCGTAAACGTGCTCTTCGGGTTCTCACTCGGCGCCAGTTCTATTGCCCTCTTTGCACGTGTTGGTGGCGGTATCTTCACCAAGGCAGCAGATGTTGGTGCGGACCTTGTCGGTAAAGTCGAGGCTGGCATCCCTGAGGACGACCCAAGGAATCCGGCTGTTATTGCTGATAACGTAGGCGACAACGTGGGCGATATCGCCGGAATGGGTGCCGACCTGTATGAATCATATGTGGGATCGATCATCGCAACCATGGGGCTTGCAGTCGTGGCATCGATCGCTGCGGGATTCGTAAATGTCCCGATGGTCAACCTCGTGCTTCTGCCCATGATGATCGCCGCACTCGGCATCGTCGCGTCCATCATAGGGACGTTCTTTGTCAGGAGCTCGAAGAACGAGAGCAGTGCTATTCACAAGGCATTCAATGCCGGGACCCTGGCCAGCCTTATCCTCACCGTGATCGCAACCTACTGGCTGGTTACCACCCTTATCGGCCCACAGTATCTCGGTGTCTTTGTTGCGACCGTCGCAGGGCTGGTTGCAGGCTTCGTAATAGGCCTTGTGACCGAGTATTACACATCTTATGACCGGCCACCCACCCAGCGGATCGTGAAGGCTGCCGAAACCGGTGCAGCAACCGATATCATCACAGGTCTTGCCGTCGGGCTCGAGAGTACTGTCTGGCCGGTTCTCATCATCGCTGTCGCCATTCTTGTCGCAGCACAGCAGGCAGGGCTCTACGGGATTGCCCTCGCCGGTGTCGGAATGCTCGCCACGCTCGGTATCACCCTTTCCGTCGACGCGTATGGCCCGGTCGCGGATAACTCCGGAGGAATCGCGGAGATGTCGCACCAGGAGAAAGGGATCCGCGCTATTACAGACACTCTTGATTCTGTAGGGAACACGACCGCCGCAATTGGGAAAGGCTTTGCAATCGGGGGAGCCGCCCTGACTGCTCTCGCGCTCTTTGCGGTATATACCCAGGCAGTAGGGCTCAAGGTTGTGGATATGCTGGATCCGACTGTCTTTGTCGGGATCCTGATCGGGGCAATGTTGCCATTCCTCTTCTGCTCGTTCGCCATGACCGCGGTGGGGAAGGCCGCAGGATATATCGTAGAAGAGGTCCGCCGCCAGTTCAAGGAGATTCCCGGCCTGATGGAGGGCAAGGCCGAGCCTGATTACAACTCATGCATCACTATTTCAACGAAGGCCGCACTCAAGCAGATGATCGCTCCCGGTGTGATGGCCATCGCAGCCCCGCTCCTCATAGGGTTCCTGCTTGGAACTGCTGCTCTTGCCGGTCTCCTGGTTGGCTCCATCTCTGCCGGATTCATCCTCGCAGTCATGATGGCAAATGCAGGAGGTGCCTGGGATAACACGAAAAAGTACATCGAAGCGGGGCATCTCGGTGGAAAGGGATCTTTTGCCCACAAGGCTGCAGTGACAGGCGATACGGTCGGTGATCCCTTCAAGGATACCGCCGGACCGGCACTCAATATCCTCTTGAAACTGATGGCAATCGTTGCCCTCGTATTCGCACCCTTATTCATCCTTTAATTCACTTTTTTTGTTCCACGAGAATCATGGCCCGTGAATGAGACCTGATCATGAGTATAAGAAAGGGTATCTACAATTACCGCGAAAATAATTCCGTATCTTTAGAAAAACCCTGGAACATGAATTAACAGAATAAAGGGAACCCGATGATTGATTTTATCCTCAATTTCGACCAGTATCTCCCCGGACTTGTCCAGGAATACGGTTTCTGGGTATATTTGATACTCTTTCTTATCATATTCTGCGAAACCGGCCTTGTATTCATGCCATATCTCCCAGGGGACTCGCTCCTTTTTGTGGCCGGCACCCTTGCAGCGACCTCTGTCCTGAACCTCGAGCTGCTCATCATCCTGCTTGCCATTGCAGCTATACTTGGCGACACGGCAAACTACTGGATTGGTCACACCGCCGGCAAGAAATTACTGACAATGAAATATTGCATCGTAAAACACGACCATATCGCGATGACAGAGGATTATTTCAAGAAATACGGGGGTCTGACCATTGTGATTGCCCGTTTCATCCCGTTCATCCGGACCTTTGCACCATTCCTCGCAGGGATTGGGAAGATGAAGTACCGGTGGTTCCTCTCGTATAATGTCATTGGAGGGATACTCTGGGTTCTTGGATTCCTGCTTGCAGGATATTTCTTTGGCAACATTCCCATTGTCCAGGATAATTTCCAGTTCGTGGTACTGGCAATTATTGGTCTCTCCTTCTTTGCAGTATTCTCGATTATTATCGGGACTATCCGTTCCCTCAGGACCTGTCCGGTTCCTTCAGATGACGAGAGAAGAGCCATCGAGGAAATCGACGATCTGAAGTTTAAAAAGGATTGATTTTTTTTTGAGGGGGGTAGGAATGGGGGAATTTTAACTCGAAACCAGGAATTTTTAGGGCTGAATCATTCCCCGATTCCTAACCCTTCCAGGAACATCCTGTGCAGCCGGAGGTCGGTCCCCAGCTCGGGATGGAATGAAAGTGCAATGTGCTGCCCCTTTCGCACAGCGACAATTCCGGCATCAATCCTGGAGAGGACTTCGACGCCGTTTCCTGCTTTGGTTGCGACCGGTGCCCTGATGAAAAACGCATGATAGGGCTGATCTATGCCCTTTATCTGGATATCAGCCTCGAAGGACTCTTTCTGGCGCCCAAAGGCGTTCCGGAGGACCGTCATATCCATGAGCCCGAGAGTCTTTACACGGGCATCATCGACCGTTGTGGCCAGCAGCACCATCCCGGCGCAGGTGGCAAAGATACCTCCCTCAAAATTGACGAGTGGTTCGTACAACCCGTTCTTCTGGATCAGTCTTGAGATGGTTGTCGACTCCCCGCCGGGAATCGCAATGCCGGAGAGATCGGAGAGATCGGCAGATCGCCTGACCGAGAGAACGACCCCATCCGCAACGCCAGTGTCGATGAGTGCCCGCCTAAAACCCCTGACGTGCTCGCTCACGTTGCCCTGGAGGGCCAGCACTCCGAGCTTAACGCCCACGGTACTGGAGCACCTCGTCCTCGCGAAGGGTATGGACGTCGATCCCTTTCATGGGCTGGCCAAGCCCCTTGCTCACATCGGCAATCACGGTCGGATCATCGAAATGGTTGACCGCTTCGACAATTGCCCGTGCCATCCTCTCGGGTTCACTCGAGAGGAAAATCCCTGACCCGACAAAAACGCCGTCTGCGCCCATCTGCATCATCAATGCGGCATCGCAGGGTGTGGCGATACCACCTGCGGAGAAGTTGACCACCGGAAGCCTGCCCATTTTGACAGTCTCCAGCAAGAGTTCTGCAGGTGCCTCTATTTCCCGTGCCCTTGCCACAATCTCCTGGGATTTCTTCCCCTGGAGAGCCCTGATCTCGCCCATGATGTTCCGCATGTGGCGGACCGCCTCAACCACGTTGCCGGTTCCGGCCTCTCCCTTTGTACGGACCATGGCAGCGCCCTCGTGGATGCGACGGAGGGCCTCTCCAAGATCCCTTGCACCGCACACGAACGGCACATTGAACCCACTTTTATCGATGTGAAACTCCTCGTCAGCCGGGGTGAGAACCTCGCTCTCGTCGATCATGTCAACGCCGAGTGACTCGAGGACTTGGGCTTCTACAAAATGCCCGATGCGAACTTTACCCATCACGGGGATGGAGACCGCATCCATGATCTCCACGATGACTGCCGGGTCTGCCATCCGTGCGACTCCGCCAGCTTTCCGGATATCCGCGGGAACCCGCTCCAGGGCCATGACTGCGACGGCCCCGGCCTCCTCCGCGATTGCCGCCTGCTTCGCGTTCACCACATCCATGATCACCCCTCCCTTCTGCATGGATGCGAACCCGCGCTTCAGGAGCTCGGTGCCAAATCTCAGTTCCTCGAGTTTCATATGCTTATATATATGCGACCGGCAGGGCCAAAAACATTAGTACCATCATCAGCAGTGTGAGGGAGAGCGTGCACACCCTGACCGCGGAGAGGATCTCCGATCCGGCCTCTGCAAGGGATTTTTCACCCGGGCCAATCGAATACACCCCGGGCTTTTCAAACCTGGTACCGATCCCCCCGGCGATTACTGCCATGGGTAGTCCGCCATTGAATCCCGGCCGCTTCCTGCCATCCTGCCGCAGGCATTCCAGCGAAGGAGATAACCTTCCCTTTGCCCCAAAATAGCAGAGGAGAAGCACTGTGGTAATCCGGGCCGGTATGTAATTCAGGACGTCATCAGCCCGTGCAGAGAACCACCCAAGCCTTGCCCTTTCATCCCGATACCCGAGCATTGCATCCATGGTATTGGCGGCCCTGAAGGCTGCTGCACCGGGAAGGCCGAACAGCGCAAAGTAGCATATTGGGGATACAATGCTGTCGACGAGATTCTCGGATACTGACTCATATGCAGCCGAGCGTACCTGTTCAGATGAGAGCGTTTCTGGATTCCTGCTCACCATATACTGCACCTTTTCCCTTCCCTCATCAAGGCCGAGTGCGAGGGCCTTTTCAACGCCGATTGCATGTTCCTCGAGAGATCTCCAGGCAAGGCAGGTTTTAAGGAGGATGGGTCCAGCAATAATAAGCACGAACCACGGGAGCAGAAGTTCAACGAGCAGGAACGGCGTTGTAAAGAGGATGATAGTGACTATCCACATAATCACTCCCATCGCACGTTGTGTACCCCTGGAATACCTCCCTGGCCTTCCCCACAACCCGATAAATGATCCCAGCAGCGCTACAGGGTGAAACCGGCTGTGGGGATCTCCGATAAGACGATCGACCAGGAGTGCAAGCGGGAGAACAAGCGGGCGGATCCAGAACATGCGATACCTTTCCGGGAGAGAATTCTTTCAGGATATCACGCGGAAACGAGAATAAGTATTCGAATATTCTGTATGAGTGGATGAAAAAAGTCAATTGCTGCAATGTCAGGGACTTAAAGACAATTTTGAAGTATGAAAGATGCCGGATATTCCGGCCCGACAATAATTGTTGCGCAAATTATTGACCTGCTGTCCGGGGAAGGAGATCGGGAATCCCTTCCTGTATAGTATAGTCAACGCTGCAGGCTGCACAATAGAGTCCTCCTTCCAGGATTTCGACTTCGTTCTCCTCAGTGA
The DNA here is from genome assembly GCA_002506105.1 of Methanolinea sp. UBA275. Lineage (GTDB taxonomy): Archaea > Halobacteriota > Methanomicrobia > Methanomicrobiales > Methanospirillaceae > Methanolinea_A. The sequence goes on from DAWU01000015.1 coordinate 30,652, forward strand.
CACGGAGTTCGAGATCGCCCTTGCAGACAGGGCAGCAGAGAATGGGAAGAAGGGCGCGTCTCATACCTGATCCCTGATATCGATGATATTCGCGACATCCGGCCCCGTGGAAATGAGCGTTATCTGGCAGCCGATATCCTGTTCGGCCTGCTCAAGGAAATCCAGTGCTTTTTTTGTGAGTTTGGAGTACTCGGTGATGCCAAAACAGGCCTTGTCAATCCGGTCAATACCGGTAATGGCTGCCTGGGTGCATCCGTTGATCATGGCTGAATAACGTGCCATCGACCCGTCCCATTTCCCAATGCGCCGCTGGCGGTGGGTGACGGTCCCGAATTCCTGGATTCCCATGCTGTCCGAGACCTTCCTTTCCATCTCTGTTGAGAACGGGCCTTCCCCGACCCGGGTAGGATATGCCTTGAAGACCACCACAACATCGTCAATCCTGGTCGGCCCGACGCCGTTATCCGCCGCGATCTGCGAAGCCGAAGTGTCCTTGCTGGTGACGAATGGATATGTCCCGAAATAGAGCGAGATCCCGAATCCCTGGGTCCCTTCCAGAATGACGTTTTCGTTCCGGTCGAGAGCGTTGTTGATCTCCTGGGGTACATCGATGATATACGGTGCAAGCTCGGGGACGTTTTTCGCCTGGCGCGCCACTCTCATAACCCTGTCGGCGTTGGCAGGTCCGCACCCGCTCCCGGTACTGCCTATGGTCTTTGCCAGATGGTCGCTCGATTTGTCACGCTGTATATGTGCCTCGTCGATAACTGTACAGCGGCCATCGACAAACACCCTGTCTGCGACGCCAAGCGTCTCCACTTCATGCGCGAGCACCCGCGGATCAACCAGGACCCCGGTCCCGATCATCAGCCGGGCCTTTGGATATACAAATCCTGAAGGGACCATCCTCACACCGAATTCTTTCTCTCCCATCTTCACGGTGTGACCTGCATTCGGTCCCACACCACCTCGGGAGATGATGGTAGGGTGGTCCTGGTGGGCGATGTGGGCAACAATTTTCCCTTTCCCTTCATCGCCAAAAAATCCGCCGACGATTATGGTGCAGCTCATGGTACAACCATATACTATAGGTCTGGCCAGGGGATAAAAGTGTATCGACTATGCATCTTTCCAGGTCTATGCGCCCCCTATATAACCACAAAAACAATGGGGAAAACACCCTGGAAAAATAGGGTTCCCGTTATGACAACCGGGATATGAACTGTTCCATGCGCATGACTGCCTCGTTGAGATCCTTCCTCGAGACTGCATATGCACAGCGCAGGTGCCCTTCCCCACCACTGCCGAATACACTGCCGGGGACCGCGGCAACGTGTTCCTCTTTGAGAAGACGTTCAGCGAACTCGTAATCGGTCAGTCCTGATTTTTCGACTGACGGGAATGCATAGAATGCCCCTTCAGGAAGGTGGCAGGGAAGTCCGATCCGGTTCAGGCTTTCTACAAACAGGTTCCTGCGAACGTGGTATTCACGAATCATGCGATCCTTCTCCTCCTCCCCTCTCCTAATACCCTCGAGCGCTGCAACCTGCCCCATCACCGGTGCACACAGCATGACATACTGGTGGATCTTCAGAGCGGCGTCGCAAATATCGTTGGGTGCACACAGGTACCCGATTCGCCATCCGGTCATTGCATATGCCTTTGAAAACCCGTTCAGAGTGATCGTCCTTTCTGCGAGATCACCAACAGTTGCAGATGCAACATGCCTTCCTTCATAGGTAAGCTCCGCATAGACTTCGTCACTTATGAGGATCAGATCGTGATCGCACACGATATCGGCCATTGCCTTGAGATCCTCACTTCGCATGACTGCCCCGGTCGGGTTATTCGGGAAATTGATGATGAGTGCCTTGGATTTTCCTGAAATTTTCTCCATCAGGCGGTCGGGGTTGAGGCAGAAATGGTCCTTTTCAACGCATTGGACCGGAACGGGAATCCCTCCTGCAAGGGTGACGCAGGGAGGGTATGAGACATAGCATGGTTCTGCCACCAGCACTTCATCGCCAGGATCAACAATCGCTCGTATTGCGATATCAAGTCCTTCAGAAACGCCGGTGGTGATGATCATCTCCCCATCAGGATCATAGGAAAGGTGATAATGCTCGTGGAGGTATCGTGATAAGGCCTCCCTGAGAGACTGGAGACCCCGGTTGGAGGTATATGATGTCCCCCCCTGCTCTATCGAATAGATGCTGGCCTCGCAGAGGTTCCAGGGTGTGGGGAAATCTGGTTCGCCAACACCAAGAGAGATTACTTCCTCCATCGTGAGCGCAAGGTCAAAAAATTTCCTTATCCCGGACGGAGGGATCTCCCGGGCTCTTTGTGAGATGAAGTCTTTCATAAAGACCACTCAGAGGGAATAGGGGATTCGCTCGGTTCCTTCCTTTTCACAGAAGGTCCTCCCGTTCTCCTTGTAGATCTTCATGATGATGTGGGTGGCCGTCTCACGGATGCGATCCATAGGAGCGATATATTCTGAGACAAATCTCGCTACTTCCTGCATGTTCTTCCCGGTCACCGTAATCTGCAGATCATACGTCCCTGTAATGAGCCGGAGAGACCTGACCTGCCTGAACCTGGCAATCCTCTCCGCGATCCGGTCATAGCCGTAATCCCGTTCAGGGTTTACTTTCAGCTCGATGATAGCGGACACTTCACCGTTTCCTGCTCTTTCCCAGTCTATCACTGCCGAATAGCTCCGGATCACTCCTGCAGCCTCCATTGCAGCGATCCGTGCCTGCGTCTCTTCGGGTGACACCTCGGCCATGACAGCCATGTCACGTATGGTCAGGCGGCTATTCTCCTCCAGAAGCTGGAGCAGGAGCAGGTCCTTTTCATCCATTATTTTCACCTGAAAAGGGATTTACACCACTGGATATCCCGGTCTGCAAGGCCCTGGGTGCTGAGGCGGGTATCGGATGTGATGACATCCCATATCTTATGTGTATTGGTATCAAACCACATCTCTTTTGTCCTCCCGTATCGGCCCCGGCTCACGACCCTGGTATTGATAACCCCGAGCATGTTCAGTTCGGAGATAAGGTCTGTGATACGACGGTGGGTGAGCACATCCAGATCGATTTTCGGGGCTATCTCCTTGTAAATCCTGCTCACTTCACCACTCGTAAAGATGGTCTGCCCGATCTGGTCAAGGAGGAGCATGGAATAGAGCACAACCTTGCTCTGGGTGGGCAGGGTTGCTATACACTCGATCATCGAGTCAGTCTCTATCTTGGCCTGTGCACTTTTCACGTGCCGCTCTGTAACCTTGCCGGAGATATCCCTGTCGGCAAGTTCTCCCGATACTCGTAACAGATCAAGAGCACGTCTTGCATCGCCGTGTTCCTGGGCCGCGAGTGCTGCACAGAGTGGAATTACACCCTCTTCGAGTACGCCGGAGAGGAATGCAATTTCTGCACGCTGCTGCAGAATGTCGACGAGCTGGGGTGCATTGTATGGCGGGAATACCAGTTCTTCTTCGCTCAGTGAGGAGAGTACGCGGGGATCGAGAAAATCCTTGAAGGAGAGATCATTCGAGATACCGATCATACTGACCTTTGATTTTTTCAGGTCGGAATTGATCCGAGAGAGGTTGTAGAGAGTCTCATCCCCGCTCTTCTTTACCAGTTTGTCTATCTCGTCCAGCACGATGATGAGGACCCCCCCCATGCTTTCGAGCTGGTTTTTCAGTTCCTGGTACACCTGATCCGTCGGCCACCCGGTCATGGGGATGTGCGTGCGTGATTTATCACTTGGTGTCTCGTCCTCGCCAAGGAGGGTCTTCGATATCTGCGCGAGAACCCTGTACTGGGTATCGATGACTTCACAATTGAGGTGAACTACCCGGCATACGGTCCCCATGTGGAGTCCGGCGTTTTCGAGTTCCGTTCCCACATACCGGACACTGGCGGTCTTTCCTGTACCGGTCTTTCCATAAATGAGAATATTTGAGGGTGTTTCATTCCTCAACGAGGGTGCAAGAATTGAAGCGACCTGGTCAATCTGGGGACGGCGGTGAGGAAGGATCTGGGGACGATAAGAATGCCTGAGAACCTCCCTGTTCTTGAATATTTGATTGGTTTCCAGATATTTCTTAAAAAGTCCTACCGATGCATTCTGCTCCTCTACCATCCTGTCCCCCTGGGAGATGATCATATGTGTATCTTATAAAAAAAGATGCCTGTTTGTGCCTCTTATAAACCCCTTCATTTCCACTGGAAGAACATTAATTATTCACTGAAATTTGAATCTGGATGAATAAGCAAGAAATTTTTCAGATATGAAAAACCTTTTTTTCCATAGGAATTTATCATGTCGCCGCTGTATCCCCGGACCCCTTTGTTTCCACTGGAACGATTTGGAAAACTGTTTTCTTTTCAAGAAAAAACTTATAAAAACTGTTCGTTTTCTGTTTTACTTTTTTGATATAAAACTTTAATGAAATTAAAATCATAATAATGAGAAAAATAGATCTATAGAGAGAATCAGAAAATCCCATAGAGGGAAATAGAGTTCTTAAAAAATTTGATTTGTGATAAATTAGTGTGGATCGGAATAAAATTTATTGACTTTCCAGTGGAAACAAAGGGGTATAACCTACCCACAATAAACAGAGACCACCTCCCCTATTGATTAAATATTGTTAATAGTGTCTACCTAGGAGATTCTTAGCTTTTCAATATAGTTATATTACCTAATATTGAGAAAATTTTGTTGCCGACTGTGAATTTGGCGGGATTATCAGGGTATCAGGAACAGCGACTCCACTGGAAACAAAGGGGTCTCGCTGCTATTCGAAGAAACATGAAAGAATAGCTCAATTATCATTGCTATTGTTTATTCTCTGCAAGCATACAATAATTGCACGATGAAGAAGGATCATGAGCTACCTCTCGCAATCCAGGCGTCGGTAATCACCGTATCAAGTACAAGGACCAGAGAGACTGATACCAGTGGACAGAAAATCGCAGATCTCCTGAAGGAGGCCGCGATACCAGTAAGTACCTATTCAATAATTTCCGATGACATTGAGCAGATAAGGAGAGCGCTGCTTGATGCACTTCGGACGAGCAATTGTGTTATTATCAACGGTGGAACGGGGCTTACGCCGGATGATTGTACGATTGAGGCTGTTGCTCCTCTTCTGGATAAAAAGCTGGATGGATTCGGAGAGATCTTCAGGGCAAAAAGCATGGCAGAAGTTGGGACTGCAGCGATTCTTTCACGTGCCCTTGCAGGAATTTCCGGGGGCAAGGCCATCTTCTGCATTCCAGGTTCAACGCCTGCAGTTACCCTCGCGATGAGAGATCTTATCCTGCCCGAACTACGGCATATCCTCACCCATGCCCAGAAACGCCCCTGAATTCGGATCACCGAGGTGAACTATGGTCACGTATGGGTCTTATATTTCGGTTGACCTTCCTGAAATAATTATTCAGAGAGATCCGGGCGGCGGTTCAACAGGTACGTATACCTCGTCCTGAACAACGTTATTTCGTCTGATATTCACAGAACAGCAAGAAAGACCGACACAACGGGAAAAAAATTGTTTATCACCCGGCAATGATCAGCAGCTGAATCACCAGTATACCCATATTCATTATCTCAAGTTGAGTATCCGGATCGCCAGCAAGGCCGCGTTCTCTCCGTTATCCACGCCTACGCAGGCAACAGGGACCCCTTTGGGCATCTGCACGATTGAGAGCAGGGCATCGAGACCACCCATCACCTTCCCGCTTACCGGCACTCCAATGACAGGTTTTTCAGTTTTAGATGCAATAATCCCAGGAAGTGCGGCGGAAAGCCCGGCTATCGCGATATAAACCCTGCAATCGCTTGTTTTAAGATACTGATCCAGTGTATCAGGTTCCCTGTGGGCAGAGATGACACGTATGTCGTAGGTGACCCTGTTTCTGGATAGGACCGCCGCGGTCTTCTCCACAATGGCCGCATCTGAGGCCGATCCGCTGAGAATGGCTACATCAACCATCGGATTCGCCATCCACACTTATATGCAGGCGTTATAAAAATACTATGGGCTGGTTTTAATGGAAAAGGAACCTCTCCTGATGCTGCCTGGTCCGGTACCCATGCCGGAAAGAGTTCGGGCAGCAATGATGCGCCAGGCAATTAACCACCGCGGGAAGGAATTCTCGGGCATCTACGCGGATTGCGTCCGCATCCTGAAAACTGCGTTCGGAACAGAGAATGACCTCTTTGTCATCAGCGGATCCGGAACTGCATCGATGGAAGCGGCTGTCGGCAACTTTGGCAGGGGGAGGAAAATTGCCTGCCTTGTGAATGGTAAATTCGGGGAACGCCTCTTTAAAATGTCCCAGCGTTATGGGACCGCGATCGAGATTGCATCCGAATGGGGCACTCCGCTTGACCTCGGCAGGCTCGAAAAGGAACTCTCCGCGGGGGCTGAGATGGTCACCCTTGTTCACAATGAGACCTCTGCGGGAATCAAGAATCCCGCTGAAAAGGTTGGAAAACTTGCACGGAAATACGATGCCCTGTTTGTCATGGACGGCATCACATCTATTGCCGGCGACGTGGTGAAATCGGATGCCTGGGGTGTTGATATCGCAGTCGTCGGATCGCAGAAATGTCTGGCTGCTCCCGCAGGCCTCTCGGCCATTTCGGTGAGCAGCCGTGCGTGGGAACGTATGACCGAGCCAAGACCCTTTTACCTGGATCTTGCGGCCTACAAGAAGAGTGCATCTGCAACACTGATGGAGACCCCGTATACCCCGGCCGTTCCCCTCTTTCTCGCGCTCCGCGAGGCCTGCCTTCTCATCGACGAGGAAGGTCTTCCTGCCCGCATCGAGAGGCACCGCAGGATGTCGGAGGCGGTCCGTGCGGCCGCGAAAGCCTGGGGGCTTCCCCTCTTCGCGCAGACAGACGCCGATCACGAATATTCCAATACTGCCACTGCAATCCGTACGCCCGCCGGGATTGAAGATTCCGAATTCCGGGGAACCATCAAGAAGATGGGAATCGAGATTGCCGGGGGACAGGATCACCTGAAGGGGAAGATTTTCCGGATCGGGAGTATGGGAGCAGTAAGCGCCCCTGAGATCCTGGCAACGCTTGCAGCGGTCCAGTTTGCGCTAAAAAAGCACGGATACACTCCCAAAGGAGACGGCGTCATGGCTGCCGCCGGGGTGCTGGGATGAAGATTGGTGTGGCCGACACCACCTTTTCCCGGGTCAACATGGGCGCGATTGCCGTCGATGAGTTAAAGAAACATGCAAGTGTGAGTATCGAGAGGGTGACAGTGCCGGGGATCAAGGACCTTCCCGTGGCCTGCAAGAAGCTGATCGAGGAGAGGAGATGCGATATTGTCATGGCACTTGGCATGCCCGGCGGGAAGGAGAAAGACCGGATGTGTGCCCACGAGGCATCCATGGGCCTAATCACATGCCAGTTGATGACCAATACGCACATTGTGGAAGTATTTGTCCATGAGGATGAGGCAAAAGATGACCGGGAACTTGTCTATCTTGCAGAGATGCGGACGAGGGAGCATGCGGAGAACGCGATAAAGATGGTGCTCCACCCAAAAGATCTCACCCGGGAGGCAGGAACAGGGCAACGGCAGGGGTTCCCTGATGCAGGTCCGGCCCGATGAAAGTTCGGGATATGGTTATGAGATTGCAACGAGGAGAATAATACAGGAGGACATGATGGCAATCAAGATTGGATTCGTGGTCTCGGAATTCAACCGGGACATCACGTACATGATGGAAGTGGAAGGGAGGGAACATGCTGCGTTCCTTGGGGCTGAAGTGACCGAATGCGTATATGTTCCCGGGGCATATGACATGCCCCTCGCTATCAAGCGGATGCTCAAGAGAGGAAAAGTTGATGCAGTCGTGACAATCGGTTGCGTCATAGAAGGGGCAACGCAGCATGATGAGATTGTTGTGCAGCACGCAGCAAGGAAAATCATTGATCTCTCCCTGGAGTTTGACAAGCCCGTAACCCTTGGGATCTCGGGCCCGGGAATGACAAGACTCGAGGCGAACGAAAGGATTGATTATGCCAGGCGGGCTGTTGAGTCTGCAGTAAAGATGGTCCAGCGATCCAAATGAGGGAGCTCTCCCGTAAGGTAACCGGGATTGCAGCTTCAGCGACCATCGAGATATCGAACCTGGCGAGGCAGATGGAAAGGAGCGGGATTCCGGTTATCAACCTCTCTATTGGAGAACCGGATTTCGACACCCCTCAGCATATCAAGGATGCCTGCATTGCGGCACTGAAGGCAGGAGAGACCCATTACGCACCGAGTAACGGGATCCCCGGGCTCCTGAACGCGATTTCGGACAAGGTAAACCGGGAGAATCATTTCTCATGCTCACCCGACCAGGTGATAATCACCTGCGGGGCCAAGGATGCAATTTATGATGCCATGGAGGCGGTGCTCAATCCCGGAGATGAGGTCATTATTCTGGACCCTGCATGGGTTTCGTATGAACCGTGCGTCCAGATTGCCGGGGGAAAGCCCGTCCACCATCCGCTGAATGCAAGGACCTTCCAGGTGGATGACACTATCCTCGACAGGATAACACCATACACCAAGATGGTGGTGATCAATTCACCTTCGAACCCATCCGGGGCGGTTCTCAACCGCGCATCTATGAAGATTGTATCGGATATGTGCACGGATTATAACCTTATCGCACTCTCGGACGAGATCTACGAGAAACTGATCTATGGAGGTGTGCATACATCCCTCGCTTCAATCGGGGACATGGCTGAACGCACCATCACGATCAATGGATTTTCAAAAGCGTATGCCATGACCGGCTGGCGTCTCGGCTATGCGATTGCTCCGATTCCAATCATCCGCCAGATGTCAAAGATCCAGCAGCATTCCATCAGCCACCCGACGACATTTGCCATGTTTGGCGGGTTGGCCGCAATCACGGGAGACCAGCAGTGCGTTGCAATGATGAAGAATGAATTCATGAGAAGGAGGGATTACCTGGTGAATGATCTCTCTCTCAATGGATTCGGAATGGCTCCTGCTGACGGTGCATTCTATGCGTATGTGAAGGTTGAAGGTGATGATATGGAGATTGCCCGACGCTGGCTTGAAAAAGCCCATGTGGCAGTAACCCCGGGAACCGCGTTTCACTCTCCGGGATGGGAGCGTATCTCATATGCCACTTCGATGGAGAACCTCCGGGAAGCGGTGGTCCGAATCCGAAACTGCCAGTGAGGAACCGATCAGATCTTTTTTTCAGAGGAACGATCTTCATGAATGCTGCCGAAGAAAAATTGACTGGAATCACCCTCACTGATGAATATATTGTCGTGTATCTGACGATGGGACGTTTCCCTGGAGCGGGATTCTGAATGAAACCCCAATGGACCGTCCTTGCCTGCTTCATTTTTCTTATTGCAGGAATTGCAATCGGGATCCTGATCGACGGGGTGGATAGGAACGAAGATTACGAGACCCTCTATCAGGTCTCCACGATAGATGCACTGCTCCAGGGATCGTATGACGGGATTCTTTCCTATCGGGAAGTGAAAAAACACGGGGACTTCGGAATTGCCACGTTTGATGGCCTTGATGGGGAGATGATAGCATTCGAGGGAAATTGTTACCAGATCAGAGCGGATGGGAAGATCATAGAGGTAACTGATGAGATGACGATTCCTTTTGGAACCGTGACCTATTTTTCACCGGATCACGTGGTTTTTGTGGCGAATGCATCCAATATCACCGCTTTTACACAGCAGGTGGAAGCTTTCCTACCATCCAAGAATTATATGTATGCCATACAAATCAGGGGGGAATTCCCCTATGTAAAGACCCGGAGCATACCCCGCCAGGAGAAACCCTATCCAAGAATGGTTGATGCATCGGCCAACCAGTCCCTCTTTGAGTTTTTCGATACACGGGGAATTATTGTTGGATTCTGGACGCCGGACCTGGTGGAAGGCTTAAACATTCCAGGCTTTCACCTCCATTATCTGACAGATGATCGCACGGGGGGAGGGCACATCATGGAGTTGGTCGTGCACAATGCAACAGTTGAGCTTGATCTGTCACCCGGATTTTCCATGGTGCTTCCCACGGGGGGAGATTTCAGCACGGTGGATCTATCCGGGGATCTGAGTTCTGATCTTGCGGTCGTTGAGAAAGGGAGTAATTGATAGTGAGATATCTTTCTTTTCACCGTGCGAGGTAAAAGATCGAAAGGTATTTTGCAACATCCGGCAAAACGACCGATATATTCGGACGGTTGGAAGGTGTCAGGGGGGGAAAGATCAGGATCTAGTCTCCTCTCCGGGAACTCTTCAGGATCCCTCCAGCAGCCCGGGGGAGGTGGTCGGCCATGATTACCATTTACAGGGGAGGGACAGATGGACTGGAGCGGGTCACCACCTACGAGAGCGGCGCCTGGATCAATGTAGTAAACCCGAGCCAGAAAGAGATCGAACAACTGGTCTCCTGGTTCAACATCTACTCCGATTTTCTTACCGATCCACTTGATGTTGACGAGAGAGCCCGTATCGAGCGTGAAGAGGGAAGCATCCTCATCCTTCTCCGAAGCCCAAGGCGTGAGGTACCGGACGCCGATATTCCGTTCACCACGCTCCCCATCGGGATCATACTCACCCAGAATATTATCATCACTGTCTCCCTCACGGAATCGGATGTTATCCAGGAGTTCACGACGGGAAAAGTCAAACATTTCTCCACCGAACAGCAGACCCGGTTCGTCCTTCTCCTATTCCTGCGCAGCACTCTTCTTTTCATGCGGTATCTGAAAGAGATCAACAAGATGACCACGTCAGTGGAGCGCTCCCTCTATAAAGCGCTCAAAAATGAACAGTTGATACGCCTGCTGATGCTCGAGAAGAGCCTCGTTTTCTTTGTCACATCGCTTCGCTCGAATGCCCTGATGATGGAAAAGTTCCACACCACGCAGTGCATGAAGATGAGCGAGGAGGACCGCGACCTCTTCGAGGATCTCACCATCGAGAACAAGCAGGCCATGGAAATGGCAAACATTTACAGCAGCATACTTTCTGATATGATGGATGCTTTTGCATCGGTCATCTCCAACAATTTAAATGTAGTACTGAAGCTCCTCACGACAGTGACGATAATTTTGATGATCCCGACACTCGTTGCGAGTATTTACGGGATGAACGTGGAACTCCCCTACCAGCACACACCTTTTGCGTTCCTGATCACCGTTGCCATTTCCCTGGCGCTATCCGCGGTGGGTATCATCATCTTCTGGAGAAAGGAATTCTTTTAAAAGGATTGAAGTGTGCAGAGAAATGCCATATACCGATCACGCAAGATAGTATGGTATGATCAATCTGCTGGACCTTCTGGCCCGCCCGGAAAGGTTTTTTTCGTCCCTCGAGGGAAAAGAACCTGATCTCAGGATACCAGCCGCCATTGCTATTGTAGGGGCAATTATCGCTGCGATCGCGGGGTATGCAATGTCGGGGCTTTACACCGAATTATATGCGGGTATCGCTGAAGGGATGGGACCGGTTATGGGAATTTTCATTATAATATCCGCATTCATTGGTTTTCTTGTAATGTGGTGGCTGGTCATGGCGGTGGTATTCTTCCTTATTTCCTTGCTCTTCAAGGGTCGAGGGAAGTTCACGCACACCCTTGCGAATACAGGCTATGGTCTGGTTCCTGTTATCATAGGAAGCATTGTCACTACACTGGTCTTTTTGTCATACCTCCCACGAATCGTCGTTCCTGTGATTAGAAATATCCAGGATCCCGCGGTGATTCAGGAAGCCATGCAGGAACTGATGCACGACCCCGCGATGATGGAATACACGTGGGTATCCATGGCAATCTCTGCCCTGTTTTTGCTCTGGAGTGCGAACATCTGGATCTTCGGAGTAAAGCAGGCCCGGAACATTACTCTCAAACAAGCATGTATCACTGTTGCAATTCCGGTTGGCGCGTTCATCATCTACACACTGTATATAGCGGTCGTGGGTGTCCCCATCCCCGGTGGAGCATAAGAATGGCTGGATTTCGGGAGTTTTGCATCCTCATTACAATCGCCATGGTTTTTGTACTTCCTGTGTCCGCACTAGAACAACAGCAAACCGCAGGAGCCCAGGTCATGGTGACGAATGTGTCCATGGATCCCCAGGTATTCATGGTTGGCGACACTGGCACCATCGCAATTGAAGTGATTAACAACGGTGCGCAGAGCGTGGCAATCCGGAGGGCAACCATGTTTGATGAGGAGATAATGGTTGATTCCCGGCCATATGACACCACGACGTATCTCGGTGCAGGTAACAGGATGTCATTCACATTCACTGTGACTGCACCGGTCGATGAGGGGATATATTACCCCACCTTCTCAATGGATTTCCGTGACTCGGGGTATCTCAGGTATCCCGTGAAACTGCAGGTCCAGGACAAACCCCTGAAAATTTCAGTAATCAAAAAACCAGACGTCTTTATGGACGGGAAAAAGGAGAATGTGGATATCCTTATCGGTAATCCGAGGGATAACGCAGTGAGCGGGGTTGTCGTCTATCCTTCCGGGGAGGGGATAGAGACCACTCCTTCGAGCATATTCATCGGGATGATAGCCCCGGATCAGTCCCAGAAGGTCTCTTTCTCAATCACCCCCGCCAAATCGACCGATCTTGAGATCCACGTCGACTACATGAATGGAATCAATTCGCATTCAGAGGTCATCCGGATCCCTGTTGATCTGGGAGACAGCAAGACCCGGGCCGAACTTATTCTCTCCAACATCCAGGTTGAACGCTCCGGTTCAGAATACACTCTTTCCGGAGACGTGACGAATGCCGGCCTCGAGGTGGCCAATGCAGTCGTGATTACGAGCGGAGACGAGGTGACCCCACTGGATCCCTACCGGAAATACGTAGTCGGGACCCTCCAGCCTGATGATTTTTCCGGCTTTGAGATCACTTTTTCCACCGAGGGGGTTGGAAATGTGCCGGTTGTGGTCAGTTACAAAGATAACGACGGGAAACTGTACACCACCACCACGAATATCAACATACCCTCAGTGAGGGCAGGTGAGCAGGAGACCGGGGATCTTCCGATCACCATGATTGCGATAATCCTCGCCTGTGCGGTGGTGATCGGGGGGATTGTCTGGTATTCCTGGAGAAAAAGATGAGTACCTCTCCCGGTGAAGAGGCGATCATTCGGTTCCGGGATGTTACCAAGATCTATCCTCTCCCTGGAGGGGATGTTGTGGCCCTGGACAATGTCAGTCTCAGTATTCTTCCCGGAGATTTTATCGCGATTATGGGGCCATCGGGATCGGGTAAATCGACGCTCCTGAACCTCATGGGATGTCTCGACACTCCCACGAGCGGGACGCTCTTTATCAAGGGGAGGGACGTGGGCAGCATGACTGACGAAGAGCAGACGAGTCTCAGGAGGGATCATATCGGGTTCATATTCCAGCAGTTCAACCTTATCCCTCTCCTTACGGCGCTGGAGAACGTGCAGTACCCGCTCATCCTGAAAACAGGGGATCGCACCTGCACGGAACGGTGCATCGAGGTCCTGAAATCCATGGACCTTCAGGATCACCTTTTCTCCCACAAGCCGAGCGAGCTCTCGGGTGGCCAGCAACAGAGAGTCGCAATCGCCCGCTCGCTCGTGAACGATCCCGAGATACTCCTTGCAGACGAGCCGACCGGGAACCTTGATACGAAGACCGGATCATCGATCATGGATCTCCTGAAAGACCTGAATGAGCGGAAAGGAAAGACCATCATCATGGTCACCCATGATCCCGGGGTGGCAAAGTTTGCTCACCGGACCATCCGGATCGTGGACGGAAAGATCTCATGACTCCTTTTCGGCATGCAAGGAAAAATGTGGGAGTCCATGAGGCTGACCGGATCAGTGCCAGACAGGTGAGAGACATTTCTTCAGCGGTGATACAACGTGCAGAAATCTCTGTTTTTTGATTTTGCAATAAGGAATGTAAGGCTTCACTGGTTCCGATCCCTTCTCGCAGTGATAGGGATTATCATCGGTGTAGTAGCCATCGTCTCCATGGGCATCCTGGGAAACAGCCTTGTGCTGGCCATTTCCGACAGCCTATCGACCGTGGGTGACAGCGTTATCATTACCCCTCATGCTGGTGGAATGGGGGGTATGGGGATTGGAGGAAGTGATGATCTTCTCACCGAAAGGATGATCGAACAGATACGACGTGCGGTTGCCCCGGATGTTACTATCCCAATATATTCGGGAAGTGCCAGGATGACGATAGGGACCGAGGATACGGTAGGGGTGGTGTATGGGCTCGACCCGGATGACATCCCGATCCTGCTGGAAGTCGAGGAGGGCGCATTACTGAAGGGAGAATCAGGGGCAATGGCAGGCGCGAAATTCGCGGAAGACAACGAACTGAAGGTTGGTTCCCGTATTACCCTCAAGGACAAGGGCTCCCTCCGCGTTGTCGGCATTCTCAAGGAGAGGGGGATGGGATTTGATATCAACCCTGATTACGGGATTGTGGTCGATGGAAACTGGTATCAGAAGGCGTATAATCAGCAGGACTACGATATGGCAATCGTAAAGGTCAAGGATCTCTCCAGAATCGAACAGACCAAGGACGCTATCGAGAAGCAGCTGAACCGCCGGGAGACCGAAGTTGATGTCATTGATACAAAGGCAATCCTCGAAACAATTCTCACCGCGTTTGGCCAGATCTCCACGTTCACGACGGCGATAGGGGGAATCTCGCTGATTGTGGCTGGCGTGAGCATCCTGAACATCATGATGATGTCAGTGACCGAGCGTATCAAGGAGATAGGGGTATTACGAAGTATCGGGACCCAGCGAAAGGAGGTGAGGAGTATATTCCTCTATGAAGCCCTGGTTCTTGGTGTGATCGGGAGTGTCATAGGTGGGGTCCTCAGCATTTTCGGGGGGTATGCCATCAGTATTCTCATGCTCCAGACTACGGAATACCTGTTTGTGCCATCCAGCCTCGTGTACGTCTTCTACGGAATTGCGTTTGGCATAGGCACAAGCCTCCTGTCGGGATTATACCCCGCATGGAAGGCGTCGAACCTGAATCCCATTGAAGCACTGAGGCACGAATAAACGGGGTAGTATTGGATGCAAGAGAGAAAACCGGCGGACGAAGGTATGGATAGTATCACCCCAGGTGACTGGAACGGTGTCTGGGGAACCCGCTTCCGGCTGCACCTGGCATCGGCGAATTTTCCCGACAACATCCAGCGCTTCGGTGACAGGGAGACTGCCAGACGATATGACACTTCAAACAGGGAAAAATTTGCACAAAGGATCGAGGACACTCTCGCTGACCTGAATCCGGGACCGGAAAGCAGGATCCTCGACATCGGGGCCGGTCCTGGAACCCTTGCGATTCCGCTCTCCAAAAGGGCACGGGAAATATGTGCAGTGGAACCAGCTCAGGGAATGGTGGCGGTCCTCAGGGAAAGGCTGGACAAAGAGAAGATATCAAACATCCGGGTTATCCCAATTCCATGGGAGGATGTGGATGCACAGGATCTCGATCCGCCATATGATTGTGTCCTGGCAGCCCTCTCGCTTGGGATGGAAGATTTGAGAGCTGCAGTCAAAAAGATGCAGGAGGTTGCTTGCGGGACCGTAAATCTCTACTGGTTTGCGGATACTCCTTTCTGGGAACGGATGTGCATTGATCTGTGGCCCGAACTCCATGGAAGTCCCTATTACCCCCAGCCGCTTTTAGACACCCTCTACCAGGTGCTCTATCACATGGGAATTCTTGCCAATGTTCAGATACGAACTCTCGAGAACTGGTATACATTTTCATCAGAGAAGGAGATGTGTGATCATTTCTGCCCTGCGGTCGGGGCCTCCTCACACCGCCAGCAGGACCTTGTGGCACACTACCTGCTGCGCCAAGCAAGAGCCAGTCAGGATGTTTTTTTCATCCCTGCAGCATCCCGGTATGCAAGGGTGTGGTGGAGAGTATGACTTCCACTCCCCGGTAGGATCAGTCACCAACCAAGGTAGAGCGACCTTGAGCGGGTATACGATACAAGCCCCTCCCTTCCGTTTTCCCTGCCTATACCTGATACCTTCAGCCCGCCGAAAGGAATTTCCGGAGGAAGCGTAAGGTGCCTGTTGACCCAGACGACTCCGGATCGGACACGGTTGAAGACCTCTCTTGCCACAGAAATGTCTTTGGTCCACACTGATGCACCAAGGCCGAAGCGCGTGCTGTTGGCGTGGCAGATAGCCGTATCCAGGTCAGGAATGCACATGACGGGGAGGACCGGTCCGAATACTTCCTTTGAGAGGAGGGGAGACTCAGGGTGTACATCGGTCACAACAGTAGGGGCATAGAAAAACCCCCCATCATAGTTGGGTCCGGAAAGAGGCATCCCGCCGGTTAACAGGATTCCTTGTCCCCGGTTCTGAAGATCCTCTACAAGTTTCCGTATCCTCTCTCTTTGGGAAGCACCACTGAGTGGACCCATATCGACATCCGGTGAAAGGCCGTTTCCGACATTCAGGCTCTCCACTTTCGCCTTGAGCCGGTACACGAACTCTTGACATATGGACCGGTGGATAAAAAGACGTTTTACCGCGGTGCACGTCTGCCCGGCATTGTAAAAACGTCCCCGGACGGCACCTGCGACAGCTTTGTCGATATCTGCGTCTTTCCAGACGATCATGGGGTCGGATCCCCCGAGTTCAAGGGTGACGGACTTGAATGATCCGGCTGCCAGTTCCTGCACCCTCAATCCGGTTTCGACGTCCCCAGTGAATGAAACCTTCTTCACACCGGGATGGCGGACCAGTGCCTCACCGACAACCTCTCCCTTTCCGGTGACGACATTGAGTATCCCGGGAGGAAGACCAGCGTCCTCCATGATCCTGACCAGTGTGAGGCCAGTGAGAGGCGTCTGTGATGCGGGCTTGAATACCATGGTGTTGCCAGTGACAAGTGCGGGTGCAACTTTCCACCCCATCAGGAGCGCGGGCATGTTCCAGGGAATAATCGCACCGCAGACTCCCAGCGGTTCATGCACGACCACGGCATCTCCTGAAGGACCCAGAGGGAGGTAGTCACCGGTCAGGCTGCTGGACAGGCCCGCGTAATACTCAAGGACATTTGCAAATCCCCTGACTTCGTCAACTGCATCCCTGAGAGGCTTGCCCTGTTCCATAGTAAGGAGACGCGCAAGATCGGTATGGCATTCACGGACATGGGTGGCACACCGGAAGAGGATAGCCCCTCTCTCTCTTGCACTGCGTGCTGCCCAGCGTGAAAAAGCGGATTCTGCAGCATTCACCGCATCGTCCACTTCGTACATGGTTCCTTCAGGGACGCGGTCAATCTCCTTTCCGGTTGCCGGGTTGATCACCGGCAACCAGCGTTCGTCGGATCCTGCAACCTCTTCCCCGCCAATCCGCATCTTCATGAACCAAGAATTATGGTCCATACATATTATGGTATACCCCGTATGTCAGGCTGGAAGAGTGGAGTTCCTGGTATGATGGTGGGAATCTGACGACAGTTTCTGAAACATAATAATAATCCGATTGTTTTTCCAAAAAAAACAGGAATGCTCTTAGCCTGCCCGGATGTGGCATGTTCAAGAGACTATTGGTGTTGTGTCCCCGTTCTTTTGCGGGAGGCAATCCTCATCCCTGGAAGGAAATCCGTGGGCAATGGATCAAAATGCCCTGTCGGAACAGGCGGGATTGCGGGGGTAAGAGAACATTCCAAAATGCACAGCGCGCGTGGGGAACTGAATCTGGATCACCTTACTCCCCGAGTTTATCAATGAGTTTTTCGGCCATTGATCTCACAGGTGAATAGGGATCATCCAGGAGTGGGAGAAGGATGGTCTTCGCCCCTGCTTTCTTGATGTCGCTGGCATACCCTGATTCGGCAAGGCGGGATAGCGCGTGGATGGCGTGAATGCGAATCTTCTCATCACGATCCCGTGCGGAATTGAGGAGGACGGGGATTCCTCCCTGGGAAACAAGCGCCTGCGCAGCAGTATCGGTGGTGAAGAGGAGCACGACAAGACGGTCGAGAAGACGACGCCTGGAAATCCTGTCATCGCCGACAATGGCCCGCTCAAGGCCACATACGATCTCCTTCTCCTCTTCCTTCCCGGCCATCTCCCTCTCATTTGCCCGCCAGTACCGATAATGCTTGCTTTATGAACCCGTACCTGAGAGTGATGATGTGACGGGATCTGTATGAAAATAGGCATTATCGGTGACACGCATGATAATCTCCCCCTTATCTCCCGTGTTGTGGATATACTGTCGCGGGAACACGTCGATCTGGTCCTTCACACAGGCGATTATATCGCGCCATTTGTGATTCCCCTTCTTGGAAAGATACCCGCCCGCATAGTGGGAGTATTCGGTAACAACGACGGTGATCGCGAACTGCTGCTGACCCGTTCACTGGAACAGTCGAATATCAACCTTGCAGGGTATTTTACAGAACTGATACTGGACGGCGAGAAGATTGCACTCCTCCATGGCCATGACCGATCTCTCCTTGCTCACTGCCTTGAATGTGGAGAGTACGACATTGTGGTGCACGGGCATACCCACAAACCCTCAATTCAACTGCTGGAGAGCACGATCGATATTAATCCCGGAGAGGTATGCGGGTATCTTACCGGCAATCCGACGTATGCTATGTACCATACAAAAAAGAAAGATGCCCGGATAGTATCCCTATGAATGTTGAGTGCATCGGGTGCGATGCTCCGGAGGATAGTGTTTCGGACTCTCCGTAAGAGGCTATACCTGTAATTATCCTGTGAGCATGGAGAGGTGTTCATCCATGCGGGAGAGGATTCTCTCCACGAGTATGGGGGAAACTGAATCAGCGCAGAACCCTGATGCAAGGGTAAGATTGTCCCCGTATGTGCTGGCCGTCACACCAAATCCGGGCGGATAATCCACAGGAGGAGCCATGAATGCATATACTGTTGGAGTTGTGCCGAAGTCAACGCTGTCGTATGCAATAATACCGGTATTGCTGAAGAACGGATTTTTGGGATAACGCTCCTGGTGCGTCCTGCGCTCTACGTCCCGGAGGCGTTCGCGAACCGAATAGAAACCAGAGGAGAAATCATCCTGCAACCTCATGGCAGCACCAAGTCCGGCAAATAACCTCTTCTTCTCCAACATCGTGTGGTGCACATCCCCGACCAGTGATGGAAATTCAACAAAGGATTGTGCCAGGATAGGTACTTCGAACGCAACTGAAAGATTTGCGAGCGGGGGAGCGTGATGATCAGGGAGGGATCGACGAAGATCGACTGAAGTAAGAACGGGGTATTGTTGTCCGGGGGAGTGGGGGATTTCCGGGCAGAGTGCAGCGAAAAATGCAGAGAGGAGGAGATCGTTGATGGTCACGTTATGGGTATGAGAATATTTTTTTAAATTCAGGAACTGGGGCTTTTCCATGACCCTGGTCCGGTAGGCAGGACTGGTGCATACGCCGGGAGTTGAGGGTATGCCCCAGACGGCACTCTGCTCTCCGCACGCGTCGCTGGCCGCAGAAAGGATCTCGGGTGAAAAGGATGCGAGGAAGGGATAAAAGGAGCGATCTCCCTGAAGGTGTCGTGGGAGCCTGAATCCGGGATCCTTCTCAAGGCCACGATATGCCTGGCAAAG
This sequence comes from Methanolinea sp. UBA275, assembly GCA_002506105.1. Classification (GTDB taxonomy): domain Archaea; phylum Halobacteriota; class Methanomicrobia; order Methanomicrobiales; family Methanospirillaceae; genus Methanolinea_A. The sequence continues at coordinate 50,360 of DAWU01000015.1, forward strand.
AAGACCGGACACGTGTTTCACCCCGAATGCGTCACTTACAGCATGATTCACGGAGAGGACAAGGGAGTCATTACCTCCACGTATGAGGGCAAGTCGTGCCTGTGGTCCTTTGGCAGGGTCGATCCGGGTGGTCATCGTCCGGTGAAGTGAGTATTCTGCATCATCAACAGGTAAAAAAGTGAATATCGAATCACGGGAAAGACCCGGGATACTCTCCCAGTATGGATCTGAAGACTCTATGAACCGGCTTGCGAGAAGTGGTTGCGCCTCCAGCACGAGTGTAAAAGCCCTGTATACCCGCTCCGAGTCCAGCCTCCCTCCGAATTTTATGACAAGGTGAACCATCTGACTCCAGATTGTGGAGAGGAGATAGTCCCACTGGTCATTGACCGGAGCCGGAAATTTGAGAGTTGAGGTGTCGGGCATGGTGTCTCGCATCCAGTGTACGCACATGTAATGAAGGGATGAGATATGTGCTTTGAAGAAAGAGAATAGTATCGCAATTGATATCAGGAGAATGCAGCAGGAGTGAGGGGGATGAGGTATGACTGAGATGGAAAATCAGGTGTGGCAACCCCTTCCCGGGGTTGAGAACGTTCAGATTTTTTCGTTTTTACGGAAGATCGATATCATCTCCTCCAACTCTTACCTGGTGGCTGCACCCGACCTTCTTATGGTAGTGGATCCTGGAGGTCTTCCCGAGCAGGCAGACATCCTGGCAGGAGAGATATCACGGCTCCTTGCAGAGAAACCCCGGCCGGTGCTCGTCTGCCTGACCCATGTTCACCTTGACCACTGCGCCCAGCTCATGCGTCATCCGGCCTTCAGGACACTGCCGCACCGCATCATCGCGGTCCAGGAACACGGAGCCCGTGCCCTTGAGACAGGCGACCGCGCAGCCACGATCGCGGATCTCATCCAGCAGGACCTTATTGTGACGGGTATTGATATCCACCTCCTGCCTGGTGCGAATGAAGCGATGAGGGTTGGGGAAGAGTATCACGCAGAGGGCATCGTATGCAGCTCTTTCATTGATTCCGTTCCGCTGGAGGGTGGGAAAACTCTCCGTAGGCAGTGTATCCCTCTCGCTGGGGAGAGCGTACTTGAATTTTTTCACACACCGGGACACAGCCCTGACAGCGTCTGCATCCGCATCGGCGAGGTGCTTTTTATTGGGGACCTCGTCTTCGCCACTGCGCCCGGTGTGGCAGGCCTGAAAGGGTGGGATCTTGAGGCGCTCCTGACCAGTCTGGACAATATAACCTCTCTTCTTTCTCACGGGGGAATCTCAGTCTGCCTTCCAGGCCACGGGCGTCCTTTGGATACCCCGATGATGCTGCGCACTCTCGCCGCCATGAAGAAAGAGGCCGCAAGACTCGAGGGGATCGAGTCCATCAATCCGGAATGGATTAAGGAGACTGCTGCGTATGCGGGGGACTTAATGGACGAAGTAGACCGTCTCTTTACCATTATCGCAGGACGGCTGGTATACGTTGCCCATGTTCTGGATGAACTGGAGGAGTCTGGTGAAGCTGACAGACTCCGCGGTATGATTGACAGCAATCTTGTCGATGAGCTCCTCTCCGATTTCAACCGGTTCTCACTCGAATATCATTCAGGCCAGGTGCTGGGAATCCACCTGGCACTGAAGGCGAACCAGATATCCCAGAAACTCGAGCGGATATACAGCGGTGAAGTGATTGGGTCCGTACTCGACCTCTCCCTGGTCAGGAGGGTGGAGAGACTTCTTCTTGATTATACCATCACATTCAGAGGCTTTCGACCCCATGTTGACCTTGAAGCAACCGACATCTCAATTGCTGCAGGAGAGGTCGCAAGCGCTCTGTCATGCCCCCACTACCGGGACGAGACCATCATTGATGCCGAGAGCGAGGAAGAATTTGCCAGAGCCTTAGCACTCCGCATTGCCTATGTGAATCCCTTTGAGAATGTGGAAATCGTGTACAATTCCGGGAAAGATCTCCCGCTCGCGCTCATGGACAGGGGGAGGTTCTCGGACCTTCTCCAGTACATTTTTGAGAAGATATCTGCTGCAGGTGCAACCCGGTTCACCCTTACAACAGGGAGACGGGGGGGGAATGTCCAGATCATATTCCATTGCGCGGTTTCACCTTCCGCGTTCAACGAGAAGGTGCGGCAGTTTCTGGTGAAGAGCAGCAGTCTTTCAGGTGGGATATGCACCCTCTCACCTGAAGGGGATGGGTTGAGCCTTATGCTTCAATATCCTGCAGTGAACCCAGAGCCTCAATATTTGGAGAAACCAAATCAAACAGGAAGATGATACAATCATGTCAGAGAATGCCAGTGTGATCTCCCCGGTTGGGAGAATAGATGCGGCAACCGCTCCCTCGCTCGAGAATGAATTATCCGGAGCCATTGAAAAGGGAGACCGGGAAATTGTCGTGGATCTCTCTTCTGTGGAGTATATCAGCAGTGCGGGTCTCCGTGCCCTTCTTGCTACGTTGAAACGTGTAAAAGCCCTCGAGGGGAACCTGGTGCTCTGTTCTTTGCACCCGTATGTGAAGGAAGTATTTGATATGACGGGCTTTTCAAGAATATTCACGATATGCAACTCAAAGGAAGAGGCAATCCGGTCCCTGGGGTGCTAATCTCACAGAAGAACCCCTATTGGTAAACACCGCGCTCCCAACCATCGATAAACAATGTTGTGCAACAATGTATATATTTATACACAACAAATGATACTCCATGCACACCAAAATCCTTCTCGATGAGGACCAGATGCCGAAGGCCTGGTATAATATCCTGGCAGATCTTCCCACACCGCTGGATCCTCCGCTCCACCCGGGCACAGGAAAACCCCTCGTTCCTGAGGATCTTTCCCATATCTTCCCGATGGAACTTATCCTGCAGGAGATGAGCCCGAAACGGATGATCGATATTCCCTCTGAGGTTCAGGACATCCTGAGGCTCTGGAGGCCAAGCCCCCTTTACAGAGCTCACAGGCTTGAAAAGCATCTCAAGACTCCCGCTCATATCTATTATAAATATGAAGGAGTGAGCCCCCCCGGGAGCCATAAACCCAACACTGCTGTCCCTCAGGCGTATTACAATATGAAGGCGGGCATCGAGCGGATTGCCACAGAGACCGGTGCAGGTCAGTGGGGTTCCGCACTCGCGTTTGCTACCCAGCTCTTCGGGCTTGAGTGTACGGTGTATATGGTTCGATCCAGTTATTCGCAGAAGCCTTACCGAAAGTCCATGATGCAGGTATGGGGTGCAGAATGCATCCCGAGTCCCAGTACAAGGACAAAAGCAGGTTCTTCGGTCCTTCAGAAAGATCCGGAGACACCGGGGAGCCTTGGAATTGCCATATCAGAGGCTGTTGAGGATGCCGCAACGCACAGCAACACCAATTATTCGCTGGGATCTGTGCTGAACCATGTATGCCTGCACCAGACCATTACCGGTCTCGAATCAAAAGAGCAGCTGGCAATGGTTGATGAATATCCCGATGTCGTCATCGGTTGTCTTGGCGGGGGTTCGAACTTTGCAGGAATATCATTCCCCTTTGCCGGTGATAAACTGAAAGGGACCCACAGGGAGACCGATATCATTGCGGTTGAGCCGGCATCCTGCCCAAAACTGACGAAGGGACTCTATACCTATGATTACGGTGACGTGGCAGGTCTCACCCCTCTCCTGAAGATGTTCACACTCGGCCATGATTTCGTCCCGCCGTCAATCCATGCCGGAGGACTGCGCTACCACGGCGCCTCTCCCATCGACTCGAAACTGATACATGACGGGGTCATGAGGGCGGTCTCCTACCACCAGAGCGAGGTATTCGATGCAGCCCAGACATTCGCGAGAACCGAGGGTATCATCATTGCACCCGAGACCTCCCACGCAGCCCGGGCGGCTATCGACGAAGCGCTCAGGTGCAAAAAGAGCGGGGAAGCAAAGACCATACTGTTCAACTGCTCGGGGCACGGACACTTCGACATGTCGGCGTATGACGCATATTATGCCCACCAGCTTGTTGATTACGAGTATCCCGAGAAGCTGATACGTGAATCGCTGGCCAGGCTGCCGAAGATACCGGGTACCTGAACAAGAATTACGGAGAGCATACAGGGTTCCTGCCCTTCCGGGATGGAACTTCCTCTCCTTCTTTCCTCAACTCTCACAATGTGCGTGATTGGGCTTCTCGTAAATCCTATTGCAGGCCTTGGCGGGGCAGTGGGACTGAAGGGTACCGATGGTCAGGTCGGAGAAGCACGTGCGAGGGGCGCCCTGCCAAGGGCTTCCGGAAGGGCGATGGAGGCACTCGCACTCCTTTCAGGTTTGCCTGTTTGTTTCATCTCCTGTTCGGGAGCCATGGGTGAAGAAGCTCTCAGGAACGCGGGAGTCAGCAGGTATGAAGTGGCGTATAGGGCATCTTCCGGGCTGACCAGCGCAGACGATACCGTTGCTGCCTGCAGGATCTTTTTAGAGAGAAACGTGGATCTTGTTCTCTTCTGCGGCGGAGACGGGACTGCGAGGGACGTATATTCTGTCCTGGGTGATGCAACTCCGATGCTGGGAATCCCGGCGGGGGTGAAGATGTACTCGGCGGTTTTTGCCGTTACACCCACGGCAGCAGCCAGGATTGTCATGTCAGGGTGCAGGGAGGGAGGGCACTTTCTCATTCGCGATGCAGAAGTGGTTGATGTTGATGAGGAAGCATACCGGGAAGGCGAACTCAAGACACACCTTTTTGGCATTGCGAAGAGCCCGTATGTCCGGGGGCTTATCCAGAGTACCAAGCAGGTATTTGAAAGTCACGATGAAGAGAGAGCGAAAACCGACATCGCACACTTTATCAGAGAAGTCATGGATGGGACACCGGATATCCTCTATATTCTGGGGCCGGGGAGCACTACTGCGGCAATTGCAGGAGAACTTGACCTTAAGAAGACCCTGCTTGGATTTGATGCCGTGAAGGGGGGTGCACTTGTGGCATCCGATTTACACGAACAGGCATTCCTGGCACTCCTCAAAGAAGGAACACAAGCCCGGCTTGTTATCAGTATTATTGGTGCACAGGGGGCCCTTTTGGGCAGGGGAACTCAGCAGGTGAGCCCAAACGTTATAAGGATAATTGGGATTGAGAACATCATTGTCGTGGCAACTCCACAGAAACTTACAGAGACCCCGGTGGTCTTTGTGGATACAGGAGATCCAGATCTTGACACGTCTTTTGGAACTCATATCTCTGTTATTTCAGGATACCGGATTGCGAGGAGAATAAAGATAGGAACAGGCGAGATTCCGAGTCCGAATACCGGATGAATATTCTATGCTGCGATTTTTATTAGCGCGAAAGTATTTTATTTCAACATACCCTTCCAAAACGTACACACTCAACAAGAAGATCTGTATCAACCTGTAAGGGAAGGGTCGAGAATGAAGACTGTACATCATGAGGATATAGACAACCTGGCCCCCGGTGATCATGTCGCAATCCTGTACCGCGAGACAGCGGATTTCGAGAAGGTGACCAGAGCAATCCTTGACCAGTGCACGAGGAATCGATGGTGTCCTCTGTACATCTCGAGGCTCCCGCAGGAGAATGCCACTATCGCGCAGAAGGGGGAAGCGGATAGAACCGAACAGGGTGTGAAAGTCATATCACCCCAGAATCCCGATTTTCACGAAAAATTCTCCTCTGCGAAAAATGCACAGGCATATATCAGGCGTCAGGTGAAGAGTGCGAGGGAAGCCGGCTATTCAGCTGTCTGCATCATACGTGAAGCTGCACCCATCGGTGCCCGCCGTTCGAGCCAGAAACTGGTCGGTGATATGGCGGGACTTGATTCTCTCTTCGATGAAAAAAGCCTCCTTATGATATGTGGATACAGGATGGACCAGTTCCCTCCCCATGTCCTTCAGGATGTCATGCGGACACATCCCAGGATTATACTCGATATGAAACTGATCGAAAATCTCTTCTATATACCCGCATCCGATGCGATGCGGTATAATCTTCCCTCGATAGAAATGCAGCACTGGCTTGATACACTCAGAAAGCTCTCTTCCACACGCGATACCCTGGCGGAAACCGAGGACCGGTTCAAAGACATACTCGACAACGCGAACGATCTTATCCAGAGTGTCAGCCCTGAGGGGAAATTCCTCTATGTGAACAGGGCATGGAGAGAGACACTGGAGTATACGGCTGATGAGGCCAGCGCTCTCAATATTTTCGATATCATCGATCCCTCCTGCATGGATCACTGCCAGGCGATGTTCTCATGTGTCATGTCAGGTGGGGATGCCGGCCGGGTAGAAGCAACATTTCTGTCGAAATCAGGAAAGAAGGTATACGTTGAGGGGAATGTAAACTGCCGGATTGTTGATGGAAAACCGCAGTACACCCGGGCAATCTTCCGTGATGTCACCGCACTCAAGAAAGAAGAGAGAGCCCGGCGTGAACGTGAAAAGGTCCTCGATGCGGTGCTGAACCTCACTCCCAACGCCACGGTGGTGACCACCCCCGAAGGAATCATGCTCTATGCGAATAAGCCTGCCCGCTCCCTTTCCCCCATGACAGGAAGAGAGGGCGTCCACGGAAAACCCCTCTGGGCACTCCTGGCACCTGGCGGGGAGGAGGACATAAAGCAGAGCATCGCCATGTATCTCGAGGGGGGGACTTCTGCTTCTGGGTGCCGGGTGCAGGGATGTGACGGGAAAGAGTGGCATATCGAATGGAGCCAGGCAGGTTTCGGGCGCCAGACAGCGGGATACATCATGGCCATCATAAGGAGAATTGAATAGCAGGATTTTTGGAAAGGAGCACCTCTATGATATGGCAGTGAATTAGGAAAGATTGATGCAGATCCTGATGATCCTGGGGTGAAATTATGGGATCATACACACACATTTTTTCTGAATGGAAGAATTAAAGAAGGCCTTTGATGCTATCGCATCCCGGTATGACGGACAGCGGCGGTTCATCATTCCCCAGATGGAAGAATTTTACGAGGCGGCGGTATGGGCTGCTGATTGGCCGGGAAATAACCCTGCAATTCTCGATATCGGTGCCGGCACCGGTCTTTTATCTGCACTTCTTCTGCAGAAATATCCCATGGGAAACTTCACGCTTGTCGATATATCCGAGAACATGCTCGATATCGCACGGGCACGGTTCGATGGAAATCCACATGTGCACTTTTTTGTGGCAGACTACAGCCGGGATGAGATTCCCGGAAAATATGACCTGGTCTGTTCCGCACTCTCCATACATCACCTCGAACATGCCGATAAGCAAAGGCTTTTTCAGCGGATATACAGTATTCTCAAATCGGGGGGAATCTTCGTAAACGCTGACCAGGCAGAGGCGCAATCATCGTGGCTCTCCAGGAAAAACCTTCTTTACTGGGACTCTTTTGTTGCGAAACACCCGTTTCCTGAAGATGAGATTCGAGCAGTTATAAAACGGAGGGATACCCTTGATAAGAATGCCCCCCTCTTTGATCAGGTCTCCTGGCTTTCAGATGCCGGGTTCAGGGGGGTTGATATTGTGTACAAAAACAGGATATTCTGCGTTTTTATAGGCAGGAAAGAGTGAGGATATGCTCATTGGATCCAGCCCCTGTCCACCCAGGTCTCGTATTCGAGTGGCCGCCAGGAACGGTTCTCTTCAACAATCCGCGCAAAGTATTCCCGGTTCTCGGCGATGATCTCTTCCTGATCAGGAAAAAATTCCTTGATCTGAATGGCATCCACCAGTCTTTTACCAAGTGACCGGGCTTCCGGTTCCAGTTTCATGATTGAGGCCTGATCGTCACCGAGCGCGGCACTCAAACCCCCCACGCTATACCCCCCAAGGTAATTGATGAGGTGGTTCAGGTAGGAAACCACCACATCCCCTCCCGAGATTGCCGTTGTTGATACCGAGCACCCATACTTTCCCGAACACACCTGGTAATGGATGGCATCTGCGAGCCTGTCGATGAAGACTTTCATCTGTCCTGTGACGTGATCTACATAGACAGGAGATCCCAGGACAATTCCCTCAGCATTGCACATCTGCTCAAAGACCATGGAAAAATCATCGTTATGGATGCACTCTCCAGTGAGGGAGCAGCTGTCACAGGCGGAACACGCGGTAATTTTCATATCCGCGAGATCAAGAAGATTGGTATCAGCACCCTCTCTTGCAGCTCCCTCGAGCACCCACTGCACCAGTTTTCTTGTCCTGCTGCGACTGCCCCTGGGGCTTCCGTGTATGGCAATTATTTCCATGAAGCAGGATCACCCCGCATCCGATGACTGTAAGGTTTTCGATTCCTCACAGTACTCCGTATGTTCAGTATTGGAATCATACTGAGGACCTATTTTTAAGTGCTTTTTTGACCTCATCTGCATGACCTTTTGGGGAGACTTTTCTCCAGACACTGACTATCCGGCCATCAGGGTCGATAAGGAATGTATCCCGCTGGGTTTCGAGGATCTTCTTGCCGTACATCGTTTTTTCTTTCCAGGATTGGTACGCCTCAATGACCTGGTGTCCGGGATCAGAGAGAAGCAGGATCGAAAGGGTATGGCGATCGGCAAATTGTCTGTGGCTTTCAGGAGAATCCTTGCTCACCCCGATGACCTGTGCTCCCAGTTCTGCGAATGATTCCCGTGGCTTCACTGAAGGAGAGCGCCTCCAGAGTGCATCCAGGGGTGTTGTCCCTGGGATAAAAATACAGGACAACCCATTTTCCCCTGTACTGCTCAAGACATACCTCGGAACCCTTTGAGTCAGGAAGGCAGAACGCGGGGGCTGTGACTCCAATCAGGGGATCATCATCTTTTTCGCCCATTCTTATCGTCAGAGACGAGGCTCTGCAACAGGTATGAATCTTTCGTACTCTCTTCCCGTGCTCTTGCCGGAAATCAGAGGTATTCAAATCCATTCCAAGGAAGTGCAAAATTAATCAACAATGTATTTATACAATCAACAATGTACAAATAAAAACATGTCATATGAGAACCGGCAATCCCAGGTGATGCCGCTGGACTGGATAATGCCGCCTCAAGGGCGGCTTTCGATCAGTATCTCTCTACTCTAGATGAAAGTATTTCAGGTCTTGGGGGTGTACGACTACTCCCGGTCACGAGAAGCATCCCGATGCCATCATCTGATGCGTACTCTCTTTTCCGTGCTATTGGGGAACAGAGCGGGGGCGTCCTGGAATCAATGGAAGGTATTCCCCGTCGGGCGGTCAGGTCTATACTCTGCGTAAAACCCCCCCTCTGCCTGACTCTCGATGGGGAGATAACCGTGGAAGGGAGCAAAAATCTCCAGGATATCATCAGCATTCCTGAAATGGGAAATCCCATCACACAGCTTCGTTCATTCATAAAGCAGTTCGAATGGATGGGCCCGTCAGGCACGGGCTTTCTGGGGGGGCTGGTGGGGTTCTGTTCTTACGACATGGTTAGAGAGCTCTCAGAGGGGATGGTCCCGGCGGGAAAAGAAGGTCCTCTTGCCCGGTTCATGCTCTGTACGCAGGGAATCGTCTTTGACCACGCAAGGGATTCATGCATTCTGTTTGACGATCTGATCCTGAATGGTGAGACTGACTGCCGCAAAGAGCATGCCAGAGCGAGGCAGCGTCTTGAAAAGCTCGAAGAAAAAATAAGGAGGATTTCTGCAGAACGAACGACGGACCGTGCACATATTCCCCGTGCATCCTCCCCCCCGGTGAGCTCAGTGAGCCGTGAAGCGTACCAGGAGGCGGTCAGGAAAGCCCTGGAATATATCCACGCAGGAGATATCTTCCAGGTAGTCCTCTCCCGAAAGATTACATGCCACGTCCGGGAAGATCCCCTTGACATCTATGGTGCTATCAGGACTATAAATCCCTCACCATACCTGTATTATCTCCAGTTCGGAGACGAGGCCATCATTGGGTCAAGCCCCGAGATGCTGGTCAAAGTGGAGGGAAAAAGCGTCCAGACCGTCCCCATCGCAGGGACCAGGCCCCGCGGGAATAGTGTGGCAGAAGACACAAAGCTTGCCGCAGAACTCCTTGCAGACCCAAAAGAAAGGGCAGAGCACCTGATGCTCGTCGATCTTGCAAGGAACGATATCGGGAAAATTTCGGATTTTGGATCGGTGAATGTCCCGGAGTACATGGAGGTGGAAAAATTCTCTCATGTTCAACACATCGTATCCCGCGTATGCGGGACTCTCAGAGAAGACCGGGACCGTTTTGATGCGTTTGCCTCATGTTTCCCCGCAGGTACCGTCAGCGGGGCACCGAAGATCAGGGCGATGCAGATCATCGCGGAACTGGAGACTCAGCCAAGAGGTCTCTATGCCGGAGCTGTTGGATATGCCGGTTTTTCCAATGATCTGGAATTTGCTATCGCAATCAGAACCCTTCGGTTCCGGCGGGGCTTTGTCGAGTTCTCGACGGGTGCAGGTATCGTGGCGGACTCAATTCCTGAACGTGAATTTGAGGAGACCGAGTACAAGGCCGGAGCAATGATGAAAGCGATAGGGATTGTGGGGGTGACAGGATGAGAGTGGTGATCATTGACTGTTTTGATAGTTTCACCTACAATCTCTACCAGCTGGTCGGCATGCTTGGAGCAACCCCGGTTGCCATCACCTGTAACCGCCCGGTCTCCGATGTGAGGAGTGCTGAACCCGACAGCATTATTCTCTCGCCAGGACCTGGAACCCCCGAAGAATCAGGGATATGCAGGGACGTTATCCGGGAGTTTAAGGGAGATGTACCAATCCTCGGGGTATGCCTTGGTCACCAGACCATTCTCCACTGCTATGGCGCAGTCGTAAGGAGGATGGAAATACCGGTACATGGAAAAACCAGCAGGATTATCCATGGAGGTAAAGGGCTCTTTTCCGGCCTTCCCAATCCATTCACTGCAACCCGCTACCATTCTCTCGAAGCACAAAAGGAGACAATCCCTGATGAGTTCGAGACCGTTGCCCTCTCTGAAGATGATGGATGCGTGATGGGTGTCATGCACAGGGACATCCCCCTGTTCGGACTGCAGTTCCATCCGGAGAGTATTATGACTCCTGAAGGGAGGCATATCATGGAAAACTTCCTTGCGGCAGGGGGTGCCTGATGCAGGTGGCTCTGGAGAGGCTGACGACAGGGCTCTCTCTCTCTGAAATTGAAGCAAGGAACGCGATGGAGTACATTGCATCCGGAAGGGCATCTGATGCCCAGATGGGAGCATTCCTTGCAGCGCTCCGTATCAAGGGTGAACTGTCATCAGAGATTGCCTCGTTCGGGCAGGTCCTTCAGAAGCATGCCATATCGATAAGCCCCAGGGTAGCGGGGACGCTTGTTGATACCTGTGGCACAGGGGGAGACGGATCACACACCTTCAACATCAGCACCGCTGCTGCGATTGTCGCCGCTGGATCAGGGGTTCCGGTTGTCAAGCATGGGAACAGGAGTGTGAGCAGTTCATGTGGTTCTGCAGATGTTCTCGAAGCGCTTGGAGTGATAGTTGACCTGCCGGCCAACACCGTGTGTCGCATCGTTGAGGAGACAGGGCTTGGATTTCTCTTCGCACCGGTATTTCACCCTGCGTTCAGGCATGTAGCCAGGACGCGGAAGGACCTGGGATTTCATACCGTATTCAATATGCTCGGGCCACTCCTTAACCCGGCCGGGGCGCCATCACGGCTCATGGGGGTGTATACCCCGTCACTGACAGGGACTCTCGCAGGAGCCCTGGCCAACCTTGGTATCCAACATGCCATGGTTGTTCACGGCGGTGGTATGGATGAGATTACCACCACGGGTCCTACGAATGTGGCTGAGCTTGACGGGGGCACTATTGAAGAATACACGATATCACCCCTTGATTATGGTATCCCCCTGTCCCCTGTGAGTGCGCTCCGTGGTGGAGAGCCAGGAGAAAATGCAGCAATTCTTATGAGAATGTTGCAGGGGGAACAGGGGGCGGTTCACGACGTCGTCTTAATAAACGCCGGAGCGGCCATTTATCTCGGAGGAAAAGCAGGAGATATGGAGCAGGGAATTGAGCGGGCACGTGATGCCATCGAATCCGGCAGCGCACTCGCGAAACTTCACGAATTGATCACGGCGTCACAGAGGTACCATGATTCTTGATGAGATCGTAGCAGCGACAAGAGACAGGGTTGAGGAAATGCCCGCAACATTCCGGGATCTGACCCCACCATCCGGACACAAACGGGAGTTGTATGAAGCACTGAACAGGGAAGAGGGGCATAATGCCATCATATCAGAGATAAAGTTCGGGTCTCCCTCAAGAGGAATTCTCAGGGAAGGCGGCGATGCAGTAGGCCTCGCCCGCATGATGGAGTCTTCAGGGTGTTCGGCCCTTTCCATCATCACCGAACCGACCTTCTTTTATGGCAATCCGGAGATGATCCCGATGATCAGGCAATGCGTGGAGGTTCCGATACTCCGGAAGGACTTCATTATTGATGAACGGCAGATTGCCGAGACACGGGAACTGGGTGCAGACTCGGTGCTTCTCATTGCCAGAGTCCTTGGTCGGGATCTTGCCGATTTTGTGGATATGGCTGTCGCATACTCTCTCGAACCACTCGTGGAAGTGCACAACGCGGATGAGGTCAGGGCCGCCCTTGATTCAGACACCAGGATTGTCGGGATCAACAACCGCAACCTGCTGGATTTCAGCATTGATCTCTCCACCAGCAGGCGTCTTGCCCCGCTTGTACGTGAAGCAGGATGCAAGGCAGTCTCCGAGAGTGGATATGTGTGGCCGTATGATGTGAGGAGCATGAGGAATGTGGTTGACGGGTTTCTCATAGGATCCGCGATTATGTCTGCGAGAAACCCTGGAAAAAAACTGGAGGGATTTATATCCGCGTAAAAATTTGTGGTATAACACGGCCTGCCGATGCAGTGCTTGCCGAAGAAGCCGGTGCTGATGCGATAGGGGTGGTTATGTGTTCGGATTCCGTGCGCTCGGTAAGCGTGGAGAGAGCTGAAGAGATCTTCGATGCACCGGGCCCCTTCCTGACACGGGTGTGTGTGTCCCATACCACATTGCTCGAGGATGTTAAGATCATGCTCGACCTTCACCCTGACGTGATCCAGCTCTCCATGCCGCTTACACTCCCTGAAAATCTCCCGGCAAGGCTTATTCGCGTGGCTGTGCCAGGACAACCTATCCCTCCCAACGCAGATGCCCTCATCGTGGATGGGAGTTCAGGCAGGGGACTCCTGTATGATGCTGAGTATGCCGCCTCACTTGTGAGAAACAGTCCCATCCCTGTCATTCTTGCAGGAGGCCTCCACCCGGGGAATGTCGAGGAGGCGATTCGGCGGGTTCATCCCGCGGGTGTCGATGTAGCAACGGGGGTTGAGGATTCTCCTGGAATTAAGAATGAACAGAAGGTGCGGGATTTTATCAGGAATGCAAAAGGTGTGACCGATGATTGAATCAACCCGTTTCGGGGAATACGGGGGTTGTTTTGTTCCCGAGACCCTCATGGGAGCGCTGGAGGAACTTGAATCGGGATTCAGGACCATTGTCCCGAGTTCAGAGTTCCAGGCGGAGATGAATTACTACCTGCACGAGTATGCCGGGAGAATGACACCACTCACATACTGCAGGAATGTGTCCCGTGACCTTGGATGCAGGGTTTACTTAAAAAGGGAAGATCTCCTCCACTCGGGTGCCCACAAGCTGAATAACGCCCTTGGTCAGGCACTGCTTGCGAAACTCATGGGGAAGTCGCGGCTCATTGCCGAGACAGGTGCAGGCCAGCATGGGGTGGCCACCGCCATTGCGGGAGCGGCACTCGGGATGCGGGTCGAAGTGTATATGGGTGAGGAGGACATCTCCCGCCAGGCCCTGAATGTCACCCGGATGCGGATGCTCGGAGCAACGGTCATTCCCGTGAAATCAGGCTCACGGACGCTCAAGGATGCGATAAACGAGGCCCTCCGCGACTGGGTGGCGAATGTCCGTGAAACCCACTACCTGATCGGTTCCGTGGTCGGACCCCACCCGTTTCCAACCCTTGTCAGGGATTTCCAGACCGTGATAGGAAGGGAGACCCGGGCACAGATACTGGAGAAGGAAGGAAGGCTCCCGGATGCCATTGTGGCATGTGTCGGTGGAGGGTCAAATGCAATTGGGATGTTCACCCCCTTCCTGCGTGACAGGACGGCCCTCTTCGGGGCCGAGGCAGGGGGAGAGGGACTTGAAGGAAAACACGGGGCGACTCTCTGCGGCGGAAAACCAGGGGTGCTCCACGGGACGTATTCCTACCTTATCCAGGATGCGTTTGGCCAGATCCTTGAGTCCCACAGCGTCTCGGCAGGTCTCGATTATCCCGGTGTCGGCCCTGAACACAGTTATCTCAAGGATAACGGGAGGGTTACATACCGGGCGGTGACCGATAAGGAAGCGATCGATTCGTTCCTCTACCTTTCGAGGAAAGAAGGGATAATCCCTGCACTTGAGTCAGCGCATGCGGTTTCCCTTGCCCGCGAAATCTCGCCCGGGATGGAGAAGGACGATATCCTGGTCATCAACCTGTCCGGCCGCGGCGATAAGGACGTTGCCCACGTTGCGGCATTTGCGGGGGAGTGCCTGTGACCACACGTATAGAAAGGGTGTTTGTACAGCGAACTCACCCTCTCATGATCGCCTGCCTCGTAGCGGGAGATCCCGGGTACCGTGATTCGCGTGCGCTGCTCAGTGAGATTGACCGTGCTGGTGCCGATATTATCGAGCTCGTGATGCCATTCTCGGATCCGGTTGCAGACGGACCTGTCATGCAGCAGGCCATCCAGCGTGCACTGCGTGCGGGCATGAACACGGATGCCCTCTTTTCCCTAATCAGGGATTTCCGAAAGGAATCGGAGACTCCCCTCATGATTCTCACCTATGCAAACATGGTGATGCAGCGTGGGATTGGTTCCTTTTACCGGGAAGCGGCTGATGCTGGTGCTGATGGCGTGGCGCTCGCGGATGTGCCCCTTGAGGAGGCTGATCCCTTTTGCACATCAGCCAGGGATGCCGGTATTGATCCCATTCTCTTCGTAAGCCAGACCACTTCGGATACGCGTCTTGACGGAATCATTTCAAGGGCAGGTGGTTTCCTGTACCTTGTTGCAGCGTTAGGAGTCACCGGAGTAAGGGATGAGATTGATCCTGCAACTGTTGAATGTATAAAGAGGGTGAAAAGGGTCACCACGCTTCCCCTTGTCCCGGGATTCGGCATTGGATCCCCGGACCAGATTCAGGCCTACAAACGGTTAGGTGTGGATGGAGTCATTGTCGGATCTGCGATTGTGAGAGAGATCAATGATCGCGTCAACCAGCCTGATTTGATCAGATCTGCAGTCGGACAGAAGGTCCGGGACCTGGTTTCCGCACTTCACTGATCCCTCAATCTTCGGGTTTTTTTCCCAGAGTGGCACAGTATATGACAAACTCTTCAACACCATCGATTCCCAGCACATCTGCAGCCTGCTGGTCATCAAATGCCCCAATGGCGCATGCACCGCACCCAATCTGCTCTGCAGCAAGGTAGAGGTTCTGGCAGGTGTGGCCTGCATCGAGGTGCACCAGCCGCCATGCTCTCTCGGCATAGCGCCAGGACATCCTGTACACAACACAGGTCCAGAGGAATGTCACTGCAGAATTTCTCACGAATGCCTGCCCCAGGCATGCAGCCATGACCCGGTCAGTGATACCAAACCGTGTATCTACTTCGAGCAATCTGTGGGAAAATGCGAGATACCGGTAGAGCCCGGGTTTCAATCCATCAACCCTGTTGACAAGAAGATACGTCTCGAAAGAATGGCGGCCCCCGGCGGAAGGGACATTCCGGAGCGTGAAATAGGGGTCCTGGACATGGGCTATACCCTGAATACACCAGAGGATATACGCGAGTTCCTCAAGGGAAAGGGGATTGCGGGAGTAGTGGCGGAGAGATCTCCTGGTTTCAATCGCTGACCTGAGGTCGATCGGCGGGGTCCTGATGGTACCCGGATCAGGGAGAAGAATGAATACCCCGTTTCCCGGAACAGGCTTCTCAAGTGGTGGTGGAGGAAGACCCCTGTACTGGTCCGATGTGGAGACGTGCTCATACCTGGTCATCTCCATGAATGTGCGGCCGGGATTGTCCATGGGAAATGAGTATGAATCCTGAAAGATAAATGAAGTGGAACAGGCATGAAATCCAATCCTTGAAAATGACCTGGATGGAGAATGAAGCGCCAAAAGACGTCAGTTTGGAGAGTGAACAGTATTGGTACTGATCAATCATGATAGATTGATTACCAAAGAACATCCACACTATTGTTCCATACGAGGCGAATCCATGTCTTCCTGTTCACCATACCGGTTCTCGAGGAGGATCCTTTCGACACCCCGATCAATGATCAGGGAGATCCTGAAAGTCACCGAACGACCCGACATCATCTCATTCGCAGGCGGACTTCCAAGTCCGGCCTTTCTTGACACTGCCGGTGTGGCAAAGGCAGCTGAACAGGTACTTTCGGAAGATGGCTGCGCTGCACTCCAGTACGCGACATCTGAGGGGTACATGCCTCTCCGGGAATGGATAGCGGGACGATACAGAAAAAGGTTCGGCCTCTCCATCGATCCGGAAGAGATCCTTATCACCCATGGATCACAGCAGACGTTGGACATCCTTGGAAGGATATTCATCAACGAAGGCGACCCGGTCATGATCGAAGCACCGGGATACCTTGGTGCCATCCAGGCATTTTCTCAGTACATGCCGCACTTCCATGCAATCCCACTCGGTGAAGAAGGGCCGAACCCCTCAAGGCTGGCCGGGGCACTGGAGAGTACACACCCGGTCTTCTCATATTGCATTCCCAACTCCCAGAATCCTTCGGGGATTTCCTATTCCACCTGGTGCCGGGAAGAGCTTGCCGGACTCTATGAAGACTCGGGAACACTCCTCATAGAGGATGATGCCTACGGGGAGATCCGGTTCACCAGCGAGAAGAGACCCTCATTTGGTTCACTGCTCCCCAGGGAGGATGTAGCCCTGCTCGGCTCCTTCTCAAAGATCGTTGCGCCTGGAATAAGACTTGGCTGGTTGTGCGCAAACAGGGAGATCATCGACCAGGCGGTTACTGCCAAGCAGGCATCTGACCTTCACTCGAATATCCTGTGCCAGAGGATATTGTGCAGATATCTGGGAGAGAACGATATTGATCTGCACATCTCCCGCATCATCGAGGCGTACAGAATGCAGTGTACGCATATGCTCCGCCTCATGGACGATCTTTTCCCTGAAGAGGTCTCTTATTCACGGCCTGATGGCGGGATGTTCATATGGCTCACACTTCCAAAGAAGTTTTCTGCAATGCAGGTCTGGAAGCGGGCGCTTGATAAAAAAGTGGCCATACTTCCGGGGACACCATTTTATACCGATGGAAGCGGGGATCAGGGGATAAGGCTGAACTTTTCGAATTCTGATGTGGAGAAGATCGAGGCGGGGATAACCCGGCTCGCCGGGGTGCTTGAGGAATATAGGAGAGCAGCCTGAAGAGAAAATTCTGGAAGAAAACTTCTCCCCTGTGTCATCTCTTTTTCAATATTTCTGAATATTATGGGCTTTATTTGTCTTTTCCTCGATGATATGAATATATAAAGACTAAAAGGAAGGCTCCACATGCAGGTATGCAGGATAGTGGCACTTTATCGGCGGGTGTGGCCACATGAGACTGCGCCTCTGTCAGGGAAGGGATGGATTGCGTCCCGGAATTGGTCATAGCGAGGGTTACCTTATTCTCCGATTCACTGACGATGTTTCCCTGTGAGTTCAGTTCTGCAAAACGGAGGACCATAAGATCACTGCTGGCTGCGTCAGTGGGAACGGTACCATCCAGGAGAATCCGAACACTCACGTCCCTTGTGGTGGGGTATGACAGGAGGAATCCATTGACATACACGCGGCTCCCCTCTTTGGGGATGACAGCACCCTGCACACCATCAATATAGACTACGACCTGCCAGCGTGCATCTGAAAGATCGGTTGAGAGGGAGAGTGTGTGAGTCTCTGCAAATGTCGTGGCTCCGGAAGGGATTATCCCCAGTTCTCCCGAGATATTGACCGGGGTTCCCCCGATCAGGGTCCCTCCCGGGGGGTATACCTGAACCTGAAGTGGCACTAATGTCGCAGAAGCATGAGCAGCAGTCAGGAGAAGAATGATGCAAAAGAAAATGGCTCGCCAGGAGGATATGGTACGCATAAAAAGAGTGTCGGTGGAAATAAAATAATTCCCTCATTCTTTTCTGTATCCTGGACTCATTGGTCCATACCTATCCTCTTGTGTGATCCCGATAAGGGTAACAGGACTTTTTTTGGCGAACGGCTCTGGGGATGAAGGAGATAGTGTAGGCTTCCTGGTGCAGAAGGAGAGATTCAACAGAACAAGAGTATCCGGATAGAGGAGTTTTCTTTCATTCAACTGAAAAACGGTGTAATAAATCCTGGAAATGCTCACTTTTTTCCGACCAACAATCTTTTTCATTATTCTGACGATACGTACATCAGGCGAAATTCTTGGAGATCAGCCCCTCCCCCACACTCCTGATGGAGGTATATGTCGATCGAATCTTCTGTAATGGGTGCGGGAAATGCGTGGAGATGTGTTCCATGGGGGTGTTTCATGTGAATCATCGTACCCATAAAGCAGAGGCAGATCGCCAAAATCTTTGCGTCGGTTGTTTTAAATGCCGGGAGTTCTGCCCCACCCAGGCAATCGCTCCCCGGTGGATCATGAGGGTCTCGTAATTATCCAGGGAACTGGGGCACCTGGCAAACACGAATCATACCCTGGTTTTTTTGAAAAAGAGAGTCAAGCAAACCACCCTCATAGTGGAATCCTCTCCATTTCCAGGCTAATTCAGGGTATCATCACTCGCATTGAATACTCCCACTGTCATGCGGGTGTATTTCGTGTTGCATAAGCGTTTTCTCCTTCTGCGACAGAGTCATCAGCAGGTGAAAGGCAGGGTTCTGCTGGAATTGAGAATTAATCGGTCCTCGCTCCTCAATCACTTGTCTCCATGATACACATGTTGATTTTCACAATCCTTGTATACTTCTGCCTTCTGACTGCGTTTATTACTATCAGCCTTGGTGTTTTTGTCTACGCAAAGAATCCACGTTCTCCAGTCAACCGGCAGTTTATCGCGGTAATGTTGGCCGCAACGTACTGGGCTTTAGGGGAATTTTTCATCTGGCATACGGGAACCTACGAGGGCATGTGGATTTGGCTGAAATTCAGCTCACTCTGGCCATTTGTCGTTGCATTCACCGCCCATTTTCTCTTTGCGTTTACCGGGCACTCTCTCTCAGGACAGAAGAGATCCTGGCTTCTTGTAGCACTTCTCTATGTTCCTGCAGCTATACTCTCCCTGCTGGGATTTCTGACAACAACCATTTTTACCGTCGTGTATGTGGACGGGCCCGGCTGGGTGTATATTCCGGTCCCGGGGAGTATCGTGTATTATGCGGAAGTTGCCTATTCGTTCATCCTGATTGCATGGGTGACCTGGCTGGCATTTTCGAGATGGCGTACGACCCCGGCAGGAAATCTCCGCCAGCAGTGCAGGCTGGTCAGCATCGGCCTCGCCATCATCATCATTTTCGGGACAATATCGGGGGTGATCCTCCCATTAGCCGGGATATATGCCCCGAATCTGGTCTTTGTAGGAACTGTGATCTTTGCCCTGATCATCACCCATGCGATCCTCAGGTATGGCCTCTTTATCTTGAGTCCCGAGACGGCAGTGCCGGATATTATCCGGGCGATGCCGGACGGTTTGCTGCTGGTTGACATGTCCGGCAAAATAATTTCGGCCAACTCCGCTGCATCAGGTATCCTTGGGGTAGAAGAGGGAGCCCTCCCGGGCAGTGAAATCGCGCGGTATTTACCTCATGAGGAATACCACGCAATAAGAAACAAGGTCGTGGACGGGGGTATTGTGACCGACGTGGAAGCCGTGCTCGGGCATGAATCTCCCTTGACAGTGAGCATCGCAGGGGCGATCGTCAGAGATCCCGGAGGAGATCCTGCCGGCATTGTAGTTATTATTCGGGATATCACTGTGAGGAAGCAATCCGAAAGAACTCTTCGTATTGCCAACCAGAAGATATCGCTCCTGACTGAGCTGACCAGACATGATATCAGCAACCTGGTCACTGCACTCTCGGCATACCTTGAGCTTATCCAGCAGGACAGGAACGATCCCTCATACGATTCTTACCTGGCCTCGTGCATCCAGCTGGTCGACAAGATTGGCCGACATCTCAAGTTTACCCGTGAATACCAGGATATTGGATCAAGCCAGCCAACATGGCAGGTACTGGAATATCTGGTCAACAGGGCAGTGGATGATGTCCCGCATGAAGGCATCGGCATCATCACTCATGTCGGACACGTCGAGGTTTTCTCCGATCCGCTTGTGGTCAGGGTGATCTCAAACCTGCTTGATAATGCCATCAGGCATGGGGAAGACCTCACCTCGGTTCGGATATGGACAGAAGAGGGACAGGGAGGGGAACTGCTGCTTGTATTCGAGGATGATGGCGTCGGGATCCCCAATGAAGAGAAAGAAAATATTTTCCTGTACGGGTACGGGAAACATACCGGGCTCGGGCTCGCAATCTCGCGAGATATCCTCTCAATGACCCGGATTATCATAAGGGAGACCGGTAAACCCGGGGAGGGTGCACGGTTTGAGATCCACGTTCCCCCCGGTTCCTGGAGATACCTTGGGAAATAACGGGAGAATCCACATTCCCCTGGGTTCATATCACCAGGATACACCGGATTTTCACATGCCCTGTTATTCTTCCATCACTGTGTAATCTCCCTCATCTCCAAAGAGAAAGAGGGTGTCAATGGTGGTTCCAAGGGCCTTTGCCACCTGGTGTGCCAGTTTGAGCGAGGGATTGTATTTCCCTGATTCAAGAAACACGATTGTTTCCCTGCGGACTCCCACCATGTCTGCAAGTTCGGCCTGTGTCAGGTTCTTCCTTGCACGGAACTCCTTTATTCGGGTCTGCATGGCACACTTCCCACTGTCATTCCCCCACGTCCCCTTTCCGGAAGAGATACAGCTGGAACCCTTTGGCCGAGATACCCATCAACAGGATAAGGAGCACCGAGAGCGTCTTTCCGTCAGGCGACCAGATCTGGAGATAATCTGCCCAGAATATTCCGAAAAGGACGAGAAACGTCAGGAACCAGGACCATGAGAGCCCGTATGCCCCGATCTTCTTTGTCCTCTCATCCTGCATATAGTTCTTCTCTCCTGTCAAGAGACGAAGGCCTGACAGGATCGTCAGCACGAAACCGGCACTAATGAACGCGGAGGCAAAGCCCGGGGATGTTCCCTCCTGTGAGAGGATCATATCGTACATCCCGGCTCCAATCATGAGAATCCCGAACACGAACATGACCGTGATCCAGGCCCTTGATTTAAAGACAGATGGTTTTTTCATGGTCATCTCTTCACCTATGTTAT
This sequence comes from Methanolinea sp. UBA275, assembly GCA_002506105.1. Taxonomy (GTDB): domain Archaea; phylum Halobacteriota; class Methanomicrobia; order Methanomicrobiales; family Methanospirillaceae; genus Methanolinea_A. The sequence goes on from DAWU01000015.1 coordinate 71,912, forward strand.
TTATTTCTAACTTGTATGAGAAATGTATAACAATATGTTATTTAAAACTAACCCTGCCAACACATTTACATGGTTCTCATCACATTGCTCGATCTTCCCTGAAGATATAGTAAGAGCGTTCCGGGAGTACGAAAGAGAATCATTCGGAACTACCAGGGAACAGGGGAAATGGGACAACAATATTATGGCTGTATACTCCATCTCTCCACACATGCCACAGGGGCCCTGCTTCAATCAGGTATGGTCAGATATCCTTCTCAAGAATGTTACTCCGCGGCAGGCAGAGAACCGGATAAAAAAGGAATGTGATGAGTGGTACCCCCTCATTCCCGGGTTCGTCTTCCGAGATGTCCAGGTCCTGTTAAAAAGGCCAATGATTCTCGGGATCGATGAAAAGGCAGGCAGGATCCTGCTGCCGTTTACAAAACCCTGCTTCGGCACCTCGCTCTATTGTATCTCCTCTGACAAGGATGAAATAGCCCGCCTTCGGAGAGATTTCGCACGCAATGAAACCCCAACAGCAGTGAAACGAAAAAATGATCTACCTGGGGAGATCGAAAAACCGGAAAAGCCTCACAGATCCTGCGATCCCCACAATGATGAGTGATATCAGCACCAGGAAGGGGCTGATCGGTGCCTTTGTCGTAGGCACCGGGGTTGCAACAGGAGAGAGAGCAGCGATCACGTGAATGCTCTGTCCGGGGATTACCTGGCCGGATGATGAGAATGAGCTGTATCCTGGCATCCTGATCTCGACAGTATAGGTTCCCTCCTGGACATCATGGAAGGTGAGGGGGGAGATGCCCATGTAGACATTATTCACGAACACATCAGCACCTCCCGGTGTTGAAGTGATATCAACGCTCGCCGCAGTGAGAGCTGCCGGCTGGAGCGATGCAAAGACCCGTTCTTTTCCCCCGGCACCAATATTGATTCTTGTGGTATAATCCATGAATCCAGGTTTCTTGACGGTCACGTCATGTGTGCCGGGAACAATATCGTTGATGTCCAGGAGATCATCGGATGGTGTTGATCCACAATAATCGCCATCCACATAGACTGAAGCCCCCGAGGGTGTTGACGATACAAGGAGATCGCCATGAGCGGGGGCGGATTCTTCAATAAGGATTGCTGTAACTGGCAGGATCTCTCCCGACTTTACGGTAACCGTGTCATGCCATATCTCGTACCCTGCCTCTGTTATCTTCACCGTATGCGGGCCGGCAGCAAGGTTTCCCACAATCTGGTTCGTCTTACCCATATAGAGATCATCGACATAGAGTCCAGCTCCCTTTGGTGTTGAACTCACAGAGAGCCCCCCGGGACTCGTAACAGGGAGGAGGCTCGCAAAGACATTCTGGGTGGTGCCTGTAGTCACTTTCACGGTTGTTGTGTAAGGCTGGAATCCCTGCAGCGCGATCACCACCTTGTGGGAACCAGGCTCAACACCCTTGAACGTCCCCGGAGTGAACAACTGGGCCTGCCCTCCATCAAGGGTTGCTGAAGCCCCGGCCGGGGTCGACGCAATGTAAATGCTGCCGGTTGTATACACCCCGGATGGCCCTCCGGCACCGGCCTGCATGGTCATCTCAGCTGTGGATATTCCTGCCATGAGCATTATGAGAATAACAATCATGGGGATTGCCTTGTGCTTCTGCATTGTTTGATCACGTCCTACCAGATGATCTTTCAGCATGGATAAAAAACCAGCAGGTAGGTATACCCTTCCCTGGAGTATATCTGCATTCACGCACAAGGGATATGGATATGATTGGGTTTGGAACCTGCTCCATACCAGGATACCGGGGAGAATTACATGAAGAGATCGTCAACATATCATTCATATCTGTCTGAAAAGGTCTGCCAGGACGGCCGCCAGCGCAGCGGGATATTTCCGGGAGCAACGGTGAAAATAGTGAGGAAGATGGACCAGGGCACGGGGACCACGACTGAGGGCAGGGTGAAGGAGATACTCACCAGATCGTCCTTTCATCCGCATGGTATCAAGGTGCGCCTTGAGGATGGAAGTGTAGGGCGGGTCTGTGAAGTTCTCTGATCAGTCCAAAATCCCCCTGCTCAATACCCCGTCGCATAATACCACCCCTCCTCCTCTCTTACCTTCACCGGGACATTGAACAAACGGCCTATGTGTGTATTGTTCAATACCTCTTCCTTCGGCCCGTCAACGATAAATTTTCCACCTTTCATCAGGATGATCCTGGAGATCTCGGGGATAATATCGTGGAGGTTGTGCGTTGCCATGATGATTCCAACACCCGACTGTGCGATTGATCTCAAACATTCCCTGAATGTGTGAAGGGCATGCAGGTCAAGGCTGTTGGTGGGCTCATCAAGGATGAGTGATTTCGGATCGTGGACGAGAGCTCGTCCGATGAGGAACCGCCGGGCCTCCCCGGAGGACATGCTATCCATGGTCCTCGATTCGAGGTGCCCGATCTCAAGGAGGCGGATGATAGTGTCAGCCTTCTCCCCCATCTGCGGAGTGATCCGGTGATTGAATAGACCGATGCTCGAGAAGAATCCGGATAAAATGACATCCCTTCCCGTGACACTTCGTGTATACGTGTACTGGAGATCAGGAGATACAATGCCGAAGAAGGACCTGAGATCGAAGACATCCCATATGTCTTTTCCACGGATCCGGAAGATTACCCCGTCATTCTCCCAAGAGACCGGATAGAATTCCCTGTTCACCGTCCGGATAAAGGAGGATTTCCCGGAGCCGTTTGGACCCAGAATTGCGACGTGCTCACCTTCACGAATCGTGACAGTGATCCGGTCAAGAAGTGTCTTGTTCTCTCTCATCACGGTGATATTGGCAAATTCGAGAAGCGGGGGAACTGAATCGCGGGGATATGGTGCATTATCGGGGAGTTTCATGAAAGATCCACAGGTCTTACGCGAGGAGATACTTGCATCGGCGGACTGACAAAGATACAGGAATTGATTGTTTGTCTTACCATATAGGGTACAGGCAATGAAAAAAAAGATGATGGGATCAGGTTACTCATGATGAGGCTTGTTTGACCATAAACCGTGGAGATTGCAGAAAGCCCTGACCTTGACATCTCCTGAAGAGACAGGAAACACTGCTTCGGGTTTCTTCCCCGGTTCCAGGCCTTTGACGTAGAGCGAATTCCCTGAGATAACCTCGATCCACTGGATATAATGTGAAGCCTCCATAGGGTGAGGGGCTGACCCGACCCTGACAAGAATCTCATTGCCACGTTTCTCTATCACAGGAACATGCTTTTCAGTGCTCGCGTCAACGGTGTTCTCTTTTTGCGGTGTCATGGGCATCCCGCAACAGACTAACTGCCCTGCCCCTTCACCTACGACCATCACAATCTTTTTACAATTCTGGCATTTGAATACTTCGAGCATGGTTTTCTCTTACACCTCAGGATATATCATCTGCCATATGAGGAATTTAATAGTTTTGAACAGGGAAGGACTATGTAATTTTGTACCTTTCAGGGTACTGTATCCGACAGATGTTTCCGACGAGCGATTTGTAGGATCCGGTTGAGTGCAGAAGGGAAGAAATTCCAGGCAGGAAGCAGGGGGAATCACCTACTCGTCTTGAATTATTGTCATATCAGACTGTCAACAGGTAAATAGAGGGAAGATTCACCATGTTGATACATGCACGATGTTGTGCCGGCCTCCGAGCTCCATGACAGGATGCTCCGGTTCCGGAGACAGATGGATACTGAGAATCCCGGGTGGGAGGCGGTTGTGATCTTCGGAAAGATCAACCTCTACTATTTTACCGGTACCATCCAGGACGGCATGCTCATCATCCCCGAAAGGGGAGATGCGGTGTTCTGGGTAAGGCGAAGTTACGAAAGGGCGATGGATGAATCCATGTTTCCGGATATCCGGCCGATGAAAAGTTACCGGGATGCTGCGGAGAAAATGTCGATCCCCCAACACAGGATCCACATGGAGACCGAGGTTGTACCTCTGGCGCTGGCCGAAAGGTTCAGGAAATATTTTCCGTTCTCCGGTATCCTGCCGATGGACCGTCAGGCGGCATGGACAAGGGCTATCAAGAGCCCGTTTGAACAGAGTCTCATGAAGAGAGCCGGGAATATTCATAGAACAGTTCTCGAGGAGAACGTACCCGAAATATTGAGAACAGGGATGAGTGAGGCAGAGTTGGGGACGCAGGTGTATTCATTGATGGTTGAGCAGGGTCACCAGGGTATCGTCAGGTTTGGCAGTTTCAATACCGAAATAGAGGTGGGTCAGATTGGGTTTGGGGAGAGTTCACTCTATCCGACCCCCTTCGATGGCCCGGGTGGATGCCGTGGGGTCTGTCCGGGAGCTCCTGTCCTGGGCAGCAGCACGCGGAGACTGAAAAAAGGTGATCTCGTCTTCATCGACAATTCCTGTGGTGTAGGGGGATACCAGACCGACAAGACCATGAATTACATGTTCGGCACTTCCCTTCCCGAAGGAGTAATCGACCTGCACACACGATGTGTTGCGATTCTTGAGGAATTGGTCCATCTTCTCAAACCTGGTGCAGTCCCTTCAAAAATGTATGCCGCCATCATTGATAGCCTGGATCCGGAGTTTCTGGATAATTTCATGGGATTTGGAAACAGGCGTGCACATTTTCTCGGGCACGGCGTCGGGCTCGTGGTTGACGAGATACCGGTGATATCACGTGGATTTGATGAACCTCTTCAGGAAGGCATGGCAATTGCGCTCGAACCGAAGAAGGGAATCCCGGGTGTCGGACTTGTAGGCATCGAGAATACCTACCTGGTCACCCCGGAGGGAGGGAGGAGCATCACCGGGAACAATCCCGGGTTGATTGGAGTCTATTAAAGAAAAGAGCGGGTTTGTTCTCTTTAAAAGATAGGCGGGTAGGAAATGGAGCAACATCAGTGTAGTATGTTCCCGGGATGTGTGGAAAAAGGTATAATTTTAATTACTAAATGTAACATATCAAATACATGGGATGAAGCAGAATACCTTCTACTTTCTGGCTGGGATACTAGGTCTTGCTGAAGTAGGGTTCTTCTGGATTTCAGTGCTCTTCCGGAACCCTGCCATCATTGTTGTGACATTCATTCTTGGCATACTCCTCATATATAGCGCAAAACGGACCATTTCAGACAGGAGGGAAGATGAGCGATCCGCGCTCATCACCCAGAAGGCCGGGGCGAGGACCCTTGAGGTATTCTTTGTGCTTTTCTTTGCAATCAGCCTTGGAAGCCTTGTGATGGGATTTGCCACTCCCCTTGGCATTCCTCCTCCTCCAAAACCTTTCCCGAGAGTTCCCCATGATGAACCGAACCTGGGATACTTCGGTCTGCTGCAGATGCTTCTCCTCTGCGGTATGGTCTTCCTGTATATCGCGTTCCGTGTCTATTATGCACGAAAATATGGAGAATGGGACGAAGATGAAGAATAAAATCAAGGTGTTCCGGGCAATGAATAACCTCACGCAGGATGCTCTGGCACAGGAGATGGGAGTTGCCAGGCAGACAATCCTGGCGATAGAAAAGGGAAAGTATGACCCATCCCTTGATCTTGCCTTTAAAATAGCCCGTCGCTTTGGGGTGAATATCAATGATGTATTCACGTACGATGAATCCTAGTGCCAGGATGAGACTGAGTCATAGGGGAGTGAGTCTCCCCGTAATGCTGGATTATAATAGTGCTTGGATTTTCCAACCCCGATGAGAGAGCACTCGCTGCATTCGTGTTAGTTTGCGGCGACTATTAGTAATATTTAAATAACTTAATGTTAAACATATTTAACGTTAGTGAGGTTATGCTGCCATTCGATGACATGCAGGACAAAGAGAATCCCACAGCAGGACAAAATCCCGATTCGCCGTCCTGACAGTGTGGCGGATCTGATCAGAATCGATTCCGGAAATGAATCCCTCATATTGCTCTTCACCTAATCGAACATGTAGTTACGAAAAACCACGGGAGAAAACGTGAGTGAAACTCCTTTGACAGGATTGAACATGATAAGAAAAAAATCGAAATTTCCAGTCATGATGGCATACTGGATTATGATCATCACTTTGGCGTGCATCGCAGGGCCTGCGATAGCAGAGACCGCCGCTGAAAACGCTGCATCGTATGTGTCGGTTACAAACGTAACGGTTGAACCGGAGAGTTTCATGCATGACGATACAGGGACCATCACGGTCAAAATTGTCAACAGCGGCACGGTCCCTGTAGCAATATACAGGGCTGAGATACTTTCACAGGATATGACGGTTCTGAACTACCAGACTTATGATTCGGTGGGGGCTATCGGGCCTAAAAATTCCATGCAGTTTACCTTCCAGGTCACCCCGAAGGTATCAGATGGGATGTATTTCCCCATGTTCTATCTGGATTATACGGATGCAGGTTCCCTGCGATATCCTGTTTCCCTGGATGTTGATTCCACACCGCTCACCGTCAGCATTGTGAATGCTCCTGCATCGTTCTCTGCGGGGAACCGGGAGCAGGTTATCCTTTCTGTCAGCAACCCACGTGAGAATACCGTACACAGCGTGACAGTTACCCCTGGCGGGGATGGCATTCATTCAACCCAGAGCAGCATCTTCATAGGCACTCTTACCCCGGACGCAGAAAAGAGGGCAACGTTCGAGATTACCGCCGAGAAGGACACGGAACTCACATTTGACATATCCTACCGGAATGGAGATAACCAGCACCATATCACCCTTGCAATCCCGGTTATGGTTGGAGAGGGTGGGACAGCAGCAGAAATGGTCGTCAACAATGTCGAGGTTATCCAATCGGGATCAACTATAACGTTAAGCGGGGATGTGACGAATGCCGGCCTTCGCGATGCAAAATCGGTGAAAGTGACCGTGGGAGATCCCGCAAAACCCGTGGATCCGAACCCCGTGTACGTGATCGGGGCGCTCGAGCCGGATGACTTTTCCAGTTTTGAGGTTACCTGCACAGTCCAGGGAGCAACGTCAGTCCCCCTGATCATCCAGTACAGGGACACTGACGGCAAGGTATTCGAAGAACGGGTGGCTATATCGCTCCGGAACTCAGCAATGCCGGCGTCAGGGGCAGGTTCTGGCGTTCCGCAGGGCATGCCTTCGGGAAACACTCGAAGACCTGGCGGAATGTTCGGGTTTGGCAACGGGATAAACCAGATCCCGGTAACCGAGATTATTCTCGTCATCGTGGCGTGCATTGCAGTGGCAGTCGCCTGGAGAAAAGGATATCTCGCGAAGGCAGCAGAGAAGATACGGAACCGTCCCGGGAGATGAGATCCCGTGGTTCAAAAATCCCTCATCGAGCTCCGGCAGGTGACAAAGATATATACTCTCCCATCCGGCGATGTGCCAGCCCTCGATAGGGTCTCCTTTACCGTGGAGGAAGGTGAGTTTGTTGCAATCATGGGACCATCCGGTTCGGGAAAGTCAACACTCCTGAACCAGCTTGGGTGTCTTGATCGGCCGACGAGCGGGGATCTCTGCATTCATGGGAGGAACACCCGTGAAATGAACGACCGGGAGTTGACCGATCTCCGCCTGAACACCATCGGATACATATTCCAGAAGTTCAACCTTATCCCTCTCCTCTCCGCGTACGAGAATGTGGAATATCCCTACCTGATGAAACACAGGAAGCCCGATGACACGGGCCGCGTGGACTCACTTCTCAGCATGGTGGGAATTGACAGGGCACTCGCAACGCATAAACCTCCAGAGTTATCAGGAGGACAGCAGCAGCGGGTCGCAGTTGCACGTGCACTCGTGAATGACCCGAGTATCCTGCTCTGCGATGAGCCAACCGGGAACCTTGACTCGGTGACAGGCCACCAGATCATGGAGATGATCACCGATCTGAACGAGAGGGGGAGGACGATACTCATGGTAACCCATGACCAGACCGTGGCAGAGTACGCACGCAGGAGAATAATCCTCCGTGACGGGAGGATGGCATGAAGGATGTGATTCTCGCACTCTCCCTGCGCAATATCCGCATTCACTTCCTCCGGTCAGTGCTTGCAGCCCTCGGGATCGTCATCGGAGTAGTGGCTATCTCGTCCATGGGGATGATGGGAGCGAACATGACCCTTTCAGTCACTGAGGAACTCTCAGAAATGGCAAATATCGTCGTTATTACGGCCTCCTCTGGCGGGGGTGGTTTTGGAGGCGGGCCGGGCGGTCCCATGAGGGGCGGAGGGGGGGATGAGGAGGAGAAGATCTCGGAGGATGAATTTAACGATATCAAGAAAGTTGCAGAGAAATATGGGCTCGTTTACGTGATCTATTCCGAGTCGGATACCATCGAGATAGGTGACAGAGAGGGGAGATCAACTATCTATGGCCTTGATGACGAGGTGATGCAGGAATTGTTCACGGTCACGAACGGGACGTATCCCAGGAGCACCAGCTCGGTGATGATCGGCCCCACCCTTGCCGATCGTTACGACCTGAAGATCGGGAGCAGGATTGATATCGGCGATGAAGAAGAAGAGGGTACCACGACGGTGAGAGTGGTCGGCATATTGGAAGAGCGCGGGATGTCGATGGACATCAACTCTGATAATGCGATTATCGGGAGCCAGAAACTCTTCACAGGCATGTACGGGGGCGAGGGGGAGTATGACCAGGTGAATCTCATCCTCAACGATGTCAATGACTCTGCAAAAGCCAAGGAAGAGATCCTCGAGCGCATGAACAAGAAGGAGGAGACGGTGAGCGTCCAGGACAACAGCCGGATGCTGGAGAGCATCACTTCGACGCTCTCTACGATGACCACCTTTGTGATGGCAATTGCCGGCATCTCACTCCTTGTTGCCGCGACATCCATCTTCAACGTGATGATGATGTCGGTCACCGAGAGGGTGAGGGAGATTGGGATCATGAGGAGTATAGGCACCCAGAAGTCGGAAGTGATGAAGATGTTCATCTACGAATCGGTCATACTGGGGGTCATAGGGGCAATAATCGGTGCGATTCTGAGTATTGCGATAGGATGGATTGTTGTCCTCGCAATGGTGGGAAGTACGGACTATTTCTTTAACGCGGCAAGCCTGGTTTATATCCCCTCTGCCATGCTGGTGGGTGTCGTGATATGCATTGTTTCCGGCGTGTATCCAGCATGGCGTGCATCGAACCTCGATCCTATCGAAGCGCTGAGAGCTGAGTGAGGATGCTGAATACTATCCATGTATCTCCTGGAAACCAAAAAAAGCGGAATAAAGGAAGATCCCATTGAAGAAAGTAATAATGCTTGGAGTATTGTGCGTATTTGCGATATTCATTGCAGGGTGCACATCAAGCGATCGTTCCGAAACACCCACTCACGAGATGATCGTGCCACCGACTCCCGGAGGAGAAATACCCCGGGAGAATACTACAGGGCCCTCCGGTGACCTGAACCTAACAATTTCTGGTGAGCGTATCGCCTCACCCAGTGGGATGAATATGACGCAGGGAGGACCCGGTCAACCGCCCGGGGGTGGAGCGGGAGTGCCTGACGGGCAGTTCAGAAATAACGGAGAAATGAACGGGACTTTCCCAGCACCAGGAGAGGTGCTGGGTAGCATGAAACCGCCTGCCCCTCCCGAATCCTGATCCCGGATTTTTCCGGGATTCTCTAAAAATCCGATTAATCCTCCTCTTTTATCCACCCGTTCTGGACGTACCACTCGTATTCGTGTGTCCACTGATCCTTGTTCCACAGGATCAACTGGCGGAAATAATCCCTCCGTTCACGCTGATACTCCTCCTGATCGGGATACACATGCTCGCCCCTGATTGACTGGACAAGCGTCCTGCCAAGTGCGCGAGCATTTTTTTCTCCCTCCGAAAGTGCATCTACTCCCCTCCCAACCGAAACTCCAACTCCCCCGACAGTGATAGCCCCGAATGAATTGAGGGCATGGTTCAGGTACTCAACAATCCGCTCATGGTTCGCACCACCGGCGGTGCAGACGGAGCATCCATACTTTCCGGAGAACATCCTGCAGTGAACCGCATCTGCCATGCGGTCGAAGACCGCTTTCATCGGGGCCGGGATGGAATCGATGTAGTTCGGGGCTCCAAGGACAATCCCGTCCGCATCCATCATCTTCCCGAAGAGTTCCGGGAAATCATCGCAGAGGACGCATTCACCTGTCGCATAACAGGCCGTGCAGGCATTGCAATACTGGATATCAAGGGAATACACATCGGTACACTCAGTCTTCGCCCCTTCATCCCGGGCACCGGAAAGCACTGCCTCAACAAGCCGGAGTGTCCTGCTCTCTTTTCCCCTGGGGCTCGCGTTCAGTCCTAGAACCTGTATGGTCATTATTATCTCTCCAGCATCGTGGAATCGGAGGCACCGGAGAATAAATCTGCCGGTTCTCCTATGGGGTATGAGGGTAGTATGTCAGGGGAGTATTATTTGAAAAAGAGGACTCCCTTGACATCATATACAGTCATCCCGTCATACATCCCGAGGCCGTACATGACCTGGATAGCCTTCTCATCCAGGAAAGAGAGCTCTGTGACGGTATTCTCTGGGTATGCGAAGATGCTGTCCGGGTACTGGAGTGAGTCGCCCTTGAACCCGAGAGTGTAGAGGAGGGATCGGAGGAGATAGTGGGTTCTCTGGTCGCCCGTCATGTCAGAATTTAAGTAGATGTCATATCCTTTGATCTTGGCGCAGATAACGCCATCACAGGAGAACTCACGGTTCAGCCAATCCATCTCGTCATCCATATCGACAGCTCTCATCCCTTCAGGGGAGAGGAACTTGACACGGATATCTCCCGTCTGCCCCACCTTGGGATTTTCAAAGAGCATGTTTGACTGGGAAAGCGAGTTAAACTTCGCTGCAAAAGCCTCGATTGTCTGCCTGTCGGCTGCGGTTCCAGCGTTGAGTGAGATCGTGGTCCTCTTTGAAGAAGGGGGCAGCCGCACGAGGTAGATGGTCCCGCTCCCGAACGCGACATCCATAAAGTGAAGGTTGATGTCTTCGCTCGAGAGGCTAATTGCGGTGGGGGTTTCTGAGGGGGTGAATGTTTCAATGACCGGAACACTTGATGTGGGAACTGTGGTTGGCACGGAGGTCTGTAGTGTGGGGCCGGTCTTCTGCGCATCGGGGACGTTCAGGCACCCCGAGAAGCAGAGGCATATCCCCAGGAGGAGAACGGAGAGGGAAAAAAACACCCTGAATTGCATGGATAAGATTCAAAATGAGAACGGATAATGGTTGCCATGCACAGGGAATTCCGGGATCACTGGTATAAGGTATGAACGCCAATAGAAAAGGCACGGGGATGAAGTATAATTGTTCCCAGTGGAGTTGCGTATCTATTCCCAGTCATACCAGAACAGATAGAAATGAAGAGGTAGTTGTTGACGAATCAGCCCCGCCCGGGATGGAAACCATCCGCGTGCGACTGCCGAAAAAACGGAACAGGGAACAATTTGCTATCGCCGAACTGATGCTCGGCTCAAACCATATCAAGGTCCGGTGCATCGACGGGGTAACCCGGATGGGGCGGATCAAGGGAAAGATCAAGAAGAGAGCATGGATCCGGGAAGGGGACACTCTCATCGTGACACCATGGAGCTTTCAGGACGAAAAATGCGATATTTCATACAGGTATACCAAGCCCCAGGTTGACTGGCTCAGAAGGAACCGATACCTGTAGTCAATTTTCCCATTCAGGGTATGGTCATTTTTTTTCAGAGTGATTCAAGCAGTATCTTCCATCGTTCGATCTTCTCACAAAGCGAATGCCGGGCATTTGCCGGACTTGATGAGGGGACCTTGTGGACCATAACATGGGACGGGAGGTTGATATTTTTCGTGGCCCTTTGGAAAGAGTATGCGGCTTTTCCTCCATTGAGGCAGATACACAGGATCGTAGGGTGTCTGGCAAGAAAATCCTGGATATCATTCCACTCCTCTTCCCGGATATCATGGTCCATGCTCCCAGGTTGATACCTGCGGGAAGCAATGATATCCCAGACTGCAACATGGGCGGCTTTAAGCCCTTCTTCCCATTCCGATATCCCTGCTCCATCCAGGAACAGCAGACTCTGCATGATGGGCCAAAACTGGTTTCTTGGGTTGGCATAGTAATGCCCCTCGGTAAGGGACATCCTGCTCGGGAAGCTTCCGAGGATCAGTACACATGGTTCTAGGCCTATGAGCGGCGGGAGGCCATATTCCCTCTCGGGATTCCTTCGGGATTCATTCATCCTGCTTCTCTATCATATGACATCACATGCCCGCATGAGTCTCTATCCTTCTCTCGGTGTCGCATCTTTTGGATGCCGGATATGGTCCACGAGAAATAACAGCAAGGGGATCAGCGCATAGCACCACATGCTGCTTCCGGTGTCAATGAAAGAGACACCGATTGCAACCAGGATCATCCCGGGCATCACGACAGACCGTCCGATGTTGCTTTTCCCTGACGAACGGATTTCAGGTGCAAGGGTTGCTGAATGTCGATTGATGTACCACCTCATTGCAATAAGCGTGAGACTCGCTGCCAGGAGGTTGAAGTGGAAGAAGAGTACTGCCTCAAGGACGTTCGTGTAATCACCCGAGATTGAGGTTGTGAAGGGTATGAAGACGATAAAGAAAAGGAGGAGGATGTTGATCCTCACGAGGATTGGATCGACATACCCGACCCGCTCTAAGATGTGATGATGGGATATCCAGAAGCCTGAGAGGATGAAGAAGGAGATCACGAAGAGCATGAACTCCGGATACATGCTCGCAAGGGCTCCTGGGAGGACGTCCGGGGCCTGTGAATCAGGGATTTCCGGAACTACCAGGGAAATCACAAGGAGAGTCATGGCAAAGGCAAATATGCCGTCGCTCAGTGATTCAAGCCGAGATTTCCCAATCCTCTCGATAACTGGCTCCTCATCAGGATTCATCTGTTGGGTAAGGTGTTGGAAGTATACCTATTTGAATCTGGATGGCTTCACCAGCACGATGCACATTGGGTGTTTTACCGGAAAAAAAGGGATCAGGCTTTCTGCCGCCTTGGGGGTTTTATGAGTATCCAGCCGAGGAAAAATCCCAGGATGGCGAGGACCAGGATGTAGGGGAATACCCCCATGTAATTCCCCGTAGAATCCTTTATGAATCCCGCCAGAAGTGGCCCTGCGATGGCTCCCGCACCATACGCCAGGAATACGATACCGTAGCAGCGGGGATAGTCACAAGTGCCGAAGTAGGTACCCGTCGCGGTGGGGGCGATTGCAAGCCAGCCGCCGAGGCATGCCCAGAGTATCGCAAAGGCGAGGATATAGACAGGAATTGTGGGAGATATCCAGAGAGCCACTGATGCAAGAGAAATGAGCACAAAAGAGACGAGTGCAGTGTTCCTTGGAGTGATCCGATCCGTGAGGCTCCCAAACACTGGTCGTCCAAAGCCATTGAAGATTGCAAAGAAGCCCACGAGGAGCGTTGCAAGGCCGGCTTCGACCCCTATCTCTGTACCGACGGGTTTTGCGATGGAAATGGCCATCAGGCCGGAAAGGCATCCGATGAAGAAGCACGCCCAGAGACCGTAGAATGTCGTCGTGCGGAGCATCATCCCCCGGTCGCACTCGCAGATCTCTTCGCCGGGTTTCGGTACAGGGGCACTCCATCCTGAAGGCTTCCACCCCTGAGCGGGAAACCGGAGGGGGAGTGCGAGAAGTACAATCAGCGCGATAAATGCAATCCCGAATATCCTGAAAGTGTTCATTATCCCGTACTGGGCGATCAGGAAATCGGCGAGGTTGGCAATGAGAAACGCTGAAAATCCAAACCCCAGGACAGTAAGGCCAACCGCGAGCCCTTTCTTGTCGGGAAACCACCTGGCCGAGACTGCTACGGGAACCCCGTAGGCTATCCCGACACCAATACCCCCGATCACTCCGTAGACAAGGTAGAGCATCTGGACTGAGGTGACCGTGGATGCAAGAAGCCATCCAAGGCCTGTGAGAATTCCCCCGAGTATCGTGACCTTGCGTGGACCGAGTGTATCGATATACTTCCCCGTCAGGGGCATAGCGATTGCAAAGAAGGCAAGGAACACCGAGAACGGCATCAGCACGTCATTTGCGGTGACTGATTGGCCGAGGGTTTTTGTGAAGTAATCAGTCAGTGGCTTGACAAAGACGCTCCACGAGTAGATACTCCCAAGGCAGAGGTTGATGAGCATGCCGAGGATGACCATCACCCAGCGCCCCTTCTCGGCGGGAATCCCAAACAAGGTTCCATCAGGCGACATAGAAGTCCTGTCCAAAAAGAAAGAACGGGTTATTCATCCAGGGTTGAGACGTCCCCTGGATCTATCCCCATCTCCTTTGCTTTCAGCACCCTTCTCATGATCTTTCCCGACCTGGTCTTCGGGAGCTTGTCAACGAATTCGATCTCCGAGGGCATAGCGATCGGTCCAAGTGTCATACGCACGTGGTAGATCAGGTCAGACTTGAGTTTCTCGCTCGGTGAAAATCCCACGCGGAGGATCACAAAGGCCTTGATGATGTTGCCCTTCATAGGCTCGGGTTTGCCGATGACCGCGGCTTCTGCCACAGACTGGTGGGAAACGAGTGCACTCTCGACCTCGGCAGTGCCGATATTGTGACCGGCAACGATGATGATATCGTCTGCTCTCCCGATGATCATGATATATTCGTCTCCCTTTCCCTTCACTGCGAGGTCGCCCGCAGTATAGCAACCCGGGATTGTATGCCAGTAGGTACGGTAACGCTCGTCGTTTTTGTACACCGTGCGGAGCATGGCCGGCCAGGGCTTTTTTATAACAAGGAATCCTCCATTTCCGGGGGCTACAGGGTTTCCCTTCTTGTCGACGACGTCAGCCTCCACACCAGGAATAGGCCTTCCGGCAAATCCGGGGCGCATCGGCTCCCCTACCATGGTCGTGATCATCTGCATCCCTGTCTCGGTCTGCCACCAGGTGTCCACGATAGGGCAGGTATTCTTCCCGATGACCCTGTAATACCACTCGAATGCCTCGGGATTCAGCGGTTCTCCCACCGATCCCAGGATACGGAGGGAAGAGAGATCATACTTGTTCGGCCACTCCTCACCAACCTTCATGAACATGCGAATGGCAGTGGGGGCGGTATAGAATATCGTGACCCCAAGGTCCTGCACTATCTTCCAGAAATTCCCCGCATCCGGGTAATCCGGAACGGCTTCGGCAAGGACAACAGTAGCACCGATGGCCAGTGGTCCGTAGACAACATAACTGTGCCCGGTGATCCACCCGGTATCCGCGGTACACCAGTAGACGTCGTTGTCCTTGAGATCGAAGATATGCTTGGTGGTATACGCGGTCCCCACCATGTATCCTGCACAGGTGTGTACAATACCCTTGGGTGTGCCTGTCGACCCGCTGGTATAGAGGATAAAGAGGGGATCCTCCGCATCCATCACTTCTGCCGGACAGACAGAAGAGACGCCCTCCATGAGTTCGTAATAGTCGATTTCCATCTCCTTGTGCAACTCAACAGGCTGTTCAATGTCCCTGCGGAGCACCACAACCTTATCGACACTCGGGGCGTTTATGATGGCTTCTTCAACGATAGTCTTCAACGGAATGGACTTCCCACGGCGTATTGTAACATCTGCGGTAATTACGATCTTGGCTTCAGCGTCCTTTATCCGCATATTAAGCGCCTGGACCCCGAAACCTCCGAAGACAACGCTGTGAACGGCACCAATCCGTGCGCAGGCAAGCATGGAGATGATCTGCTCGGGAACGAGCGGCATGTAGATGCAGACCCGGTCTCCTTTCTGGACTCCGAGTTTCTTCAGGCCGTTGGCAAACCGGCAGACCTCCTGGAAGAGCATCTTGTAGGTGAAGATCCGCTCCTCCCCCTCCTCGCCTTTCCAGATGAGGGCTACCTTGTTCCTGCGATGGTTGTTCACATGGCGGTCAAGGCAGTTTGCAGTGATGTTGAGCTTGGCGTTGACAAACCACTTCGCATAGGGGTAGTTCCATTCGAGTACCTTGTCCCACTTCCTGATCCAGTCAAAGTGGAAGGCCTGCTTCTCCCAGAATCCATCGGGATTCGCAAGGAACTCCCGGTATACAGCGTTGTAGTCTTTGGTCCATGCATTCTGTTTATAGGATGGGTCGGGGGTGTAGGATTTTTCATCCCCTGAAAGCGCCACCTCAAATGATTCTGCCATTCTATCGCACCTTTCCGTTTGGAATCATTCAATCAGCCATTGATGTGTGAGGAGCCCGGGCAGAATTCCCATCCTGCCAGAAAACTCCTCCTGATGTGTTCTCCTCAATCATGTGTTCGAGTGCTCAGCCAGCCTGACGATACCGCGGGATGGTGAAACCTCCCGCAAATCATGGTAAAATCCACATTCTCGGCTATTTTTGCCATGCCTCCCGGGACTATATCTTAATGATTAATCATTATATTTATTAAAAGCTGATGTTTTGCACTTGCTGTGAAATCTCAACGTTTTTCAGGTATTTTTGGGTGAGGCCCTTAAAAATCCTTTCTTTTATCCACAGAAGTTCTGATATCTGTGATATCGCCGGAAAATACACTGAATCGGGGCAGGAGATCGCGCATTCTGCAAAAAGTCCTTCGATTGGAGGGAAAAAGGATTAACATATTCCAATTAAAAAGAAATGTATGGATATCGCCATTATCGGGGCTTCCGGATATGCCGGTGGCGACCTGATTCGTCTGCTCCTTGCACATCCACGGGTCAGGCTGGCCTGCGCCACCTCGAGGAAACTGGCAGGAAAACCGGTCTGCTCCATCCATCCCCAGGTCAAGGGGCTCCTTGATATGGAATTCTCGAATCCCACACCGGAGAACCTTGAAGCAGATATCGCGTTTCTGGCAGTACCCCATACCGCTGCAATGACGTATGCCCGGCCTCTCCTTTCCCGTGGTATCAAGGTGGTTGATCTCTCCGCAGACTACCGACTTCCAAGAGAGATCTTCGAGAAGGTATACGGCGTCCCTCACACAGACTATTTCGCTGCACCGTATGGTATCCCTGAACTTCACAGAGAATCGTACCGGAAGGTGGAGTTTGTCAGCAACCCGGGATGTTTCCCAACAGGTGCAACCCTCGCCGCAGCACCACTCGCCCGGTATGCACATACCGTCATATATGACTCGAAGACCGGTGTGTCGGGGGCAGGAGATAATCCCTCTGCAACAACACACTATCCCAATGTAGGGGACAACGTAAATCCCTACAAGTGGACCTCCCATCGTCATCTTGCAGAGATGAAACAGGAGCTTGCGAGCCTCGGGTCCCGGGCAAAGTGTTACTTCACCCCGCACCTGGTTCCTGTCAACAGGGGGATCCTCACTACCGCCCATATTCTCCTTGATAAACCCATGGATCAGGAAGAAGTGGAGACGATCTACAGGAAGTTCTATGAGAAAGAGTTCTTCGTCCGCCTCCAGAACCCTGTTCTTGCAGCAGTGAGGGGTACCAATTTCTGCGACATCAGGGTTGAGAGCGAGGGAGAGCGGGTAGTGGCAGTCTCTGCAATCGACAACCTGGGCAAGGGAGCGAGCGGCCAGGCAATCCAGAATATGAACCTCATCTGCGGATTCGACGAACGCGAAGGCCTCACCGGTGCGGGGCTGCTCCCCTGAAGGAGAGGATATCCATGCGCATCCACGAGATTATGACCAGAAATCCTGTCACTATCGGGGCAGGGGCTCCCGTGAGTGAGGCAGCAGCGCTTCTGAGGAGACACAAGATTGGAGGCCTCCCCGTAATGGATGGTGAGAAACTGGTGGGCATGATAACCGAATCTGACATCCTTCGTCTCCTGGAGACGGGGAAGATCTCAGATGACCTGTGGCTCCCCTCCCCCCTTGAAGTCATTGAGGTGCCTATCAGGGAGATATTCAACTGGGAGAAGACCAAACATGCACTCTCTGATATCGGGACCATCGAGGTCCGTAAGGTCATGAGCCACCCGGCGGTAACCATAGAGGAGGATGAGGAGATCGAGGATGCCGCAGCGCTCCTGCTCTCGCGAAAGATTACCCGCCTGCCTGTGGTACGAAATGGAACCCTTGTCGGCATTGTAGCACGTGCTGATATCGTCAGGGGAGTTGCCGGATCGGGGCAATAAGCGATAGGTAGACCAGCGATGAAGAGCATCTGCGGTGTTGAAGGGGTCACGGCCTGGGGGATAAAAGAAGGGAAGTTTGGCCTTGCGGTTATAAGGGCAGAAGGGGTAGCTGCTGGGGTATTTACCACGAACCTGATGAAGGCACCCCCTGTTAAAGTCATGGAGGAGAGGATCCGCAGGGGCACTCTCTCTGCGATCCTGGCGAACAGCGGTTGTGCAAACGCGTACACCGGTGCCAGGGGTTACCGGGATGCAGTCGAGATGGCATCGATAGGCGCTGAGACACTTGGCGTTTCAGAAGATGACGTGGGTGTAGCCAGTACCGGGGTAATAGGGCGTTACCTGGACCTTCCCCTGATCCGTGACCAGTGCCAAAGAGTGGTCCCGAACCTTGCAAGGACCGAGGAAGCCGAAGTCCTTGCTGAGAGGGCAATCATGACGACCGACATCACGGAAAAACATGCTCTTGTCAAGAGAGAGACGTTTTCGGTCGGCGGGATCACGAAAGGATCGGGTATGATCGCCCCGAACATGGGAACCATGCTTGCATTCATGTATACCGATGCTGACATGACTGCTCCTGCACTCCGTGAAGCTCTCAGAACTGCCACACGGCGGACATTCAACAGGGTTGTGGTGGACGGAGACATGAGTACGAACGACATTGCGCTCTGCACCGCGACAGGAAAAGCGGGAAAGGTCGATCCAAGGGAGTTTTCATCGGCTCTTGAGGAGTGCTGCAGGACACTCGCGATCAAGATCGCTGAGGATGGCGAGGGTGCAAGTAAGCTCCTGGAGGTCACTGTCGAGAGGGCCCCTGGCGAGGAGGAAGCAGCGACGGTTGCCAGGACCGTGATTGCATCGCCACTTGTCAAGACTGCGGTGTACGGTGCAGATCCCAACTGGGGACGCGTGATTGCAGCAGCGGGGAGGGCAGGTGTCGATTTCGATCCCGACAGGGTCAACCTCTGGATGGGGAACGGAACGGATTCTGTACCTCTGGTGACCCGGGGCGAGATTGTCGTAGATCTTGTGCGTGCGAAAGCCCTGATGCAGGGGAGGAAAGTAACCTTCACCCTCGACCTGGATGCAGGATCCGGGAGAGCAACAGCATGGGGTTGTGACCTGACCGAGAGATACGTGGAGATTAACGGGAAGTATACGACATGAAGAGAGAGGAAGTCCTGATCGAAGCCCTTCCCTACATCCAGAAGTTCCATGGCAGGACCATGGTGATAAAGCTGGGAGGGCATGCCATGGTGGACGCAGCAATCCTTGAGAATGCGATCCAGGATGCCGTGCTCCTGCAGCTGGTAGGGATCCGGGTTGTCCTTGTCCACGGAGGGGGACCAGAGATTACCGACAAGATGAAGGCCATGGGAAAAGAGCCAAAATTCGTGGGGGGACTCCGGATCACCGATGAAGAGACCCTTGAGATCGCCCAGATGGTGCTCGTCGGAAAGATCAACTCCAATATCGTATCCCTAATCACAAAGAGCGGGGGTCTTGGCGTAGGGCTCTCCGGCAATGACGGGAACCTGATCATCGCCCGAAAGATGGACCCCCAGAAAGTCCATGTCGCAGGGAAGGAACAGGAGGTCGACCTCGGGCATGTCGGTGAAATAGAGGAAATAAACCCCGCAGTCCTGAATACCCTCCTCGACAAGGGATACATCCCCGTCGTCTCACCGATTGCAATAGACCGCAGTGGCCAGAGCCTGAATATCAATGCAGATACGGCTGCCGGGGAGATCGCCATTTCCCTGAAGGCATACAAGCTGATCAACATGACCGATGTCGACGGAATCATGGATGCCGGCAGGACCCGGGTCTATCGCCGGATGCATGTCCGGGAAGCAGAACAGCTGATGGGAAGCGGAGTCATCTCTGAGGGCATGATCCCAAAAGTGAGCTCCCTCGTCCGCGCTGTGAACAGCGGGGTTTCGTACGGCCATGTTATCAATGGCAATATCGCTCACAACCTTCTCCTCGAAATGTTCACGGATGAGGGTGTGGGCACTATGATTTACTCACGGGAGTGAGGCAAGTTACGAGGAATACGGTATCGCGGAAGGGGGGGAGAAGGGCAGTAACCCGGGTACTGGGTGGAATTATTCTTCTTCTCCTGCTTTTACCATCGTTTTCCTGGGCAGATTCCCCCAATGATCCCTCAGGCATTGAGACTGCCATTACTCCCACACTTACCCTCTCGCAACCCCTTTATGAGGATGGGAAACCGGTAGTCCACTTCTTTTACAATACCAACTGTGCAGAATGCCAAAAGACCATTCCCTACATGGAAGAGATGGTCGCACTCCACCCCGGGGCGGTATTCCGGTTCCACGACATCAGGGAAAGCGAAACGGACAGGGAACTCTTCCAGGAGTTCAAGCGTGCATATGGGAAGGAATTCCTCCCTGTACCGTCCCTTTTTGTTGGCCCCTACGTACTAACCGAATATGAAGAGATCACAAAAAACCTTGAGGATGCACTCCGGCTCACCGCGCAACAGCCGAGCGTTCATCCCACCTTCGCGAACAATAGTGGGAGTTCCGGAGATGGTGAGACGCTTACCATTCCCCTGGTTGCAGGTGCAGCCCTTGTTGACGGGATCAACCCCTGTGCCTTTGCGGTGCTTATCTTTCTTCTCCTCTCGCTCCTTGGCCTTGATTCCCGGAAAAAGGTTCTGATGGTTGGAGCAACCTTTATCGTTGCAGTCTTCTGCTTCTACTTCGCATCAGGGCTCGGCCTGTTCGCTGTCATCCAGTCATCGGGCATGTCCAGGCTCGTCTCCCTCGCAGCTGCAGTAATTGCGATTATTGCAGGAGTGATAAGTATCGGGGAAGCGCTCTGGAAAAAGCCAACCCCTTTCCTCTCCATCCCGGCGTCGACAAAGGGGATAATCGACACGTGGGTGAAGAAAGGATCATTGCCTGCAGCATTTGTGCTGGGAATACTGGTCGGGATGTTCGAGCTTCCCTGCACGGGTGGTATCTACCTTGCGATCCTCTCGCTTCTCTCGAACAGGATGACACTCTACCAGGGGATTCCGTATCTCCTCCTTTACAACCTGATCTTCATAGTGCCACTTGTGCTCATCCTTGTGGTCGTTGCATTCGGGGTTGCACCTGAACAGCTCGAGAAAATCAGGGAAGAGAAGCGCCCCTATATCCGGCTGGCCATGGGCATTGTGATGATAATCCTGGGAATTATCCTCCTGCTCGAGATTCTCTGACCCTTCAGGGGAGGTTCCCGTCCCCCTGGCACTCCCGCTGTTTCTCCTCGCTCATCTCGATCAGGATGGCAAAGATTTTCCTGACAAAGACTGGATTGATGTTCTTCTCGACAGCGTAGTTGAATGCCAGGTCCAGCACCTCGTGGGTCCTCTTCTCATCATGGATGGGCAGGCCGTCGTTCATCTTCACCTGCGCCATGCGTGCGGCAAGATGCTGACGCTTTGCGATGAGATCGATAATCTGCGCATCTATCTCGTTGATCCCGCCCCTGAGTGCTTCGATGGGCATATGATCTACCTACAGGGAGTGAAGGGATTTAAAGGTGGTGGCATTGCTCTATCCAAAGGTGATATTGGGTGGAAGGATCAAACAAGCTGAAGAGTAACCTATGCTTGAACGAATCACCCGGAGAGAACGATCCGACCTGCTCATCGCCTGGCTTGCGATATCCGTAGCCTTCTCCCTGGTCTTTATCAAGGGCGGTGTCACTGTAGAGCTCTTTGTCGTATATCTTCTCATCTCGATGTTCACTGTGGGGATCGGGTTTATTCTTCACGAGATGGCCCATAAGTTCACGGCCATGAAATTTGGATTCTGGGCTGAATTCCAGAAGAACAATCTTATGCTACTGGTGGCGGTGGCGATGGCTGCGCTTGTCGGGGTAGTCTTTGCAGCACCTGGAGCCACGATGATCTATGGGAGTTACATCTCGAGGGAGCAGAATGGGAAGATATCTGCAGCAGGACCTGCGATCAACCTCCTTTTATGCATCCCATTTGCAATCATCCTGTTCGCATCAGGAATGATCTCCCTCCCCATCCTGTCCCGAAACCTCCTCCCCCTCCTGGGTATGGTGGGATTGCAGGTGAACGCAATGCTCGCCGCATTCAACATGCTTCCGGTGAGCGTCCTTGACGGAAAGAAAGTACTGGCATGGAACCCTGCGGTTTTTGCAGTTCTGATTGTTGCAGCTTTTGGCATCCTGATTGGATCGTATGTCGTCTGACATATCCCCTTTTTTAGGGTCAGGGAATAAAAAAGAGAAGGAATAAATATTAATCAGAATTATTTGTTTTAACTCAATTATAGTTGAGTGGAAGGTTGTATTCATGCACATTATGGAAGGATTCTTACCATGGCAGTGGTGCGTAGTGTGGTGGATTATCGCAATTCCGTGCCTCATCCTCGGGATTCTACAGTTGAAGAGGGTACTCGCATCCGATCGCGAGGCTCTCCCGCTCCTGGGTGTGACGGGGGGATTCATCTTTATCCTCTCCTCGCTGAAACTCCCCTCGGTGACGGGAAGCTGCTCACACCCTACCGGAACCGGGCTCTCCTCGATCTGCTTCGGTCCATGGGTCACCTCTGTCATCTGCGCAATTGTTCTTCTCTTCCAGAGCCTCTTCCTGGCCCACGGGGGTCTCTCGGTCCTTGGTGCGAACATCGTCTCTATGGGAATCGTCGGTCCGCTTGCAGGTTGGGCGGTCTGGCGTACTCTCCGTGACACTGGTATCAATATGTATCTCACGGTGTTCCTCGCATGTGCAATTGCTGATCTCATCACATATGTCGTCACCTCGCTCGAGCTCGCACTCGCCTATCCTGCAGAGGTGGGAGGATTCGTAAGTTCATTCGTCCTGTTCCTGGGTATCTTTGCCATCACACAGATCCCGCTTGCAATTGTGGAGGGGATCGTCCTCGCACTGGTCTTCAAGTACATCGTGCAGCTCAAGCCCGAGATCCTTATCCGGCTCAAAGTGTTCCCGGATGAGAAGATCAGGGCAGCAGGGAGTGATGCCTGATGTGGGCCCGCTACCGCCTCGAGATTCTCGCAATTGTTGCAATCCTCTGCTTCTGCGGGATTTTCCTGTATTCCAGTGTTCTCCTGGGTGATGCCGAATATGCCGGGTCCGACACGATTGGATCGTCAAGGGTTGCAGAGCTCGCAGGGGTATCGGAGGAGGATTTCCAGCCTCTCATCCCGCAGTGGGAGCCCCCGAGCGGTGAGATCGAATCCTGCTTGTTCGCCCTGCAGGCAGCAATCGGGGGCATTTTCGTTGGTTGGGTGTTCGGATACTGGAAAGGCCAGAAGAGTAGAAGCAGCTGAACATTCCATGAACTATGGTAGAGGATGTACGAAGAACTGCTTGAAGACATCGCCCAGACAAATGGACTGAGGGAGGTCAATACCTATACAAAACTTGCTGCAGGCCTCGGAGGCATACTCCTTTGCCTCCTTTCGGCAACATGCGTCGCACCGCTCTTCATCGCGATCGCACTCTCCCTTGCACTCCTTATCCTGGCACGAATTGACGTAAAGACTTACGTGAAGATTTTCGTGGCACCGGTCATATTTGCTGTCTTCA
This sequence comes from Methanolinea sp. UBA275, assembly GCA_002506105.1. Lineage (GTDB taxonomy): Archaea > Halobacteriota > Methanomicrobia > Methanomicrobiales > Methanospirillaceae > Methanolinea_A. Next base: position 95,653 of record DAWU01000015.1, read on the forward strand.
GTGTCAGCGTGATCATCCTCCTCGCAGGGGGAGAGACGGTCTTCTGGAGCTGGCAACCCCTCTCGTGGCTTTCGCTCTCGTTCACAAGGGAAGGAATCAACGAAGGGATATTCGTATTCTCCCGGATTCTCGGTGGTACATCGGCACTCCTTTTCATCGCGCTCACCACTCCCATGACCGATCTCTTCGCAGTCATGAGGCGTGCCCGTTTTCCCGAAGAGGTTCTGGATCTCGCCATGATCATCTACCGCACCATTTTTTTGATCATGTCGCATCTCGTGCTGGTATACCGGGCGCAGGTGATGCGGCTGGGGTACCGCACGATACGGGAGTCGGTCCATTCGTATGCCATGCTATGCGGAGCGGTGTTCATCGCCAGCTGGGAGTCGGGCGAGGATCTTGTACGGGCAATGGAGTCCCGCTGTTACGATGGGAAGTTTGCAGTCCTTGGAGAGGGTGGACCGGTCAGCCTGCGTTCGGCATTCACCGTCCTCTGTTTTCTCATGATTTCGGGAATTCTCGTCGCAACTACCCGGCACATCACATTTCTGTAGGAGCAACACGATGGGACACATTATCCTGGAAGCACGGGATATCCGGTATCGCTATCCCCGGGGACCGGAAGCGATACGCGGGATGAGCTTCCACGTCCGGAAAGGGGAGAAAGTTTCCCTTGTAGGGCCAAACGGTGCCGGAAAATCAACGCTTCTCCTGATGTTCAACGGGATGATCCGCCCGGATTCGGGAACGATCCTCATTGACAATGCACCAATGCGATACGATCGGGCAAGCCTCCGCACGATCCGAAAGCGGGTCGGCTTCGTGATGCAGAATCCCGACCGGCAGATCATTTCACCTACCGTCTTCCAGGACGTTGCATTCGGGCCAACAAATCTTGGGTTCAGCGACCGTGAGGTGAAGGATGCAGTGGAAAATGCCCTTCGGCTCGTCGGGCTTTCCGGATTTGACCGCCGGCCCCCCCACCAGCTCTCGGGAGGAGAGAAGAAGAGGGTGGCAATTGCAGGGGTCCTTGCCATGGACCCGGATATCCTTGTCTTTGACGAGCCCACGAGCGGCCTCGATCCCTCGGGTTCCGAGGATATCATGGAGCTCCTGGATGAATTGAACCAGCAGGGGAAGACGGTAATCATCTCGACGCACGATATCGAACTTGCGTATCCATGGGCGGACAGGGCCATCCTGCTCCTGAACGGGAAGATCCTCCAGGAGGATGTTCCTGACGTGGCTTTCGGTGACCCGGAACTCGTGAGGAAGGCCAGGCTTTCCATGCCTACTCTCCTGGAACTGTACTGCGAACTGGAAAGAAGGGGGTTTGCTCTCCCTGAACGGAAACCAAGGACTGTTCTTGACATGATCAATGTCATGGACCGGGCGTTCCGGAACAAACCCTGCTATACCGAGCCCGGGAGTATCACTCTCTTCGATGTGGATGCCCCATCCGAAGTGGACCTCCATGCATGGCGGGCATCCAACCAGGAGGTTCCTATCGGCGGGATGGGAACCCGTGCCAAGCAGTATGCATCGGACATGTTGATCTCCCTTGATTTCACGTACGGTGTCATTGATAAGTGTATTCTAAAGGCGCTCCTGGGGGAGGATAGCCTTATTCTCATCACCGGGAGCATGGTCAAGAGAGTTCACGATAGGGTGGAAGAATTCTGCAGGGAGAACCGGGTGACCATACAGGTTACTATGCTTACACCCGCCTCGAATAGTGGTGAGAGCCGACCATGACTGACCCTGGGGTTACCCCCCCATGAATCGGAAAACTGAAGGGGATGAAGAACAATTCCGGGTTATCACTTGCGGTTCAGATGGATATGCCGACACCAAGACCTCATTCTGACCCGGTGGCTCTCCGGATTGCGTTTGACCTGATCTTTCGTAAGGGCAGGGCACCGCCCTCATGCCCGATGCCCGACGAGCGGGACCTCCTCAACCGAATCATGGACAAGGCACCCGAAGCTTCCGCTGCAGGGTGCAGGGATGCACTCATCGTGGTCAGGAAACTATCGTATGATGTCTATCCGGTGTGTGATGCATTCCGTGAAGGTTTCTATGGCACGGGGGAGGATGCAAAGGATGCTGCGATCAGGGACCTGGAAGAGAAGAATCCCGGGTTTACTGATGACGAGTATCTCACGGCTTTTGCTGTGGGGATGATGTGGACAGCACTGTAAAAAAATGTGGATATTCCATATGGATTACTGATAATCTGTGGCATCTCTTGAAGATTCAAGCACTCTGATGACCTTTCTTCCTTTTTCCCGTGCGTTGTTCAGTGCCGAGGGATGACCACGGATTCCCTTGTAGCGGTCCATATCGTTCGCGATGATGTTATCGTAGTATTCAAAGCCGAGGGTGTTGAAGAAGGCGGTGACAGCCGGAAATGCAGCATCGAACACATTGTCCCAGGAAAGCCCGGCGGTGGATATGAAGATCCCCTTGTGATTCGCGATATGCTCGTTCGTAAAGAAGAGATTCTTCAGGATGAATTTTCTGGCCCAGATATACTGTGCCCGGTCGATGAGCCCCTTCAGTTCTGCGGTGATGCCCATGGTGTAGATGGGGGATGAGACTGCCAGGCAGTCGACTGTGAAGATCCGGTCAATGAGTGTGATGGCATCGTCCGTCACTACACACACCCCATCCTTATGACATGCGTTGCATCCGCGGCATGGGGTGTAGGAGAGGTCCTTTAAAATTACCTTCTCCGTCTCACCACCAGCCTCCCCTGCACCATCAAGGAATGCATCAAGCAGGGTCTCAGTGTTCCCGTGGCGATGGGGGCTCCCTGAGAGGCCGAGAACCTTCACGGTCATGTCTCACTGCTCCAGCCTCTTCCGGAGTTCTGCAATGACCTCTCTGCCCAATCGTTCCGCATCTTCTCTTGCGGTGGGATGTGCAAGGATGGCTCCCTTCTCGTCAACACCGTTTACCATGAGGTAATGGATATCTTTGTCCCTGACATCGATCACATGGAAGAAGCACTTGACTGAAGGGACAGCCCCCTGGAAGACATGGTCCCAGTTCTGCCCGGCGGTTGAGAGGAATATCCCGAGCCTCTTCCCTTTCCGCTCGGGAGGAACAACAGGGAGCTTGAGAACGAATTTACGTGACCGGAAGACCTGGAACCGGTCGATGAGGGCTTTTGCCTGGGCACAGATACCCATGCAGAAGATTGGTGCGGCCAGGATGATGCAGTCTGCATCAATAATCTTGTCGTGCAGGACATCCATCCCGTCCCGCTGAACGCATCTGTTCAGGGTCTCGCAGGCATTGCAGCCCCTGCAGGGATTCACATTGGCTTCTGTGAGCGGGATCTTCTCAATCACCACGCCCTCCTCCTTCCCCATCGCAGAGAGAACCCAGTCGAGGAGGGTTTCAGAGTTCCCGCCCCTCCTCGGGCTTCCGGAAAATGCAAGGACTTTTATCTCCATGAATGACCCTTTGGCCCTTGAGGTCAAAAAGAATTGGAACTGTGAAATACGGACAATAATTGTGTAAAAAAGGAAGTGTGGGTCAGATCTTCTTGAAGCAGAGATACCAATCCTTGCATTCGTATCCTTCGGACAGGCGCTTGTCCATCTCTGCCTTGTTCTTGGGCGCCGGAACCACAACTTTGTCCCCGGGCTGCCAGTTTGCCGGGGTGGAAACATTGTACTTATCGGTGGTCTGCAGGGACTTCACCAGCCTGATGATCTCCGGCATGAAACGCCCTGCGGTAAGCGGGTAGTAAATCATGGCACGGAGGATCCCCTTGTCATCGATGAAAAAGACCGCCCGTATGGCAGCGGTGCTGCTCTGCCCCGGATGGATCATACCATATTTCTTTGCCACCTTCATGTCGAGGTCTGCAATGATGGGGAACGGTACGTCGACCCCCATCTTCTCTTTTATGTTCCGGATCCAGGCGAGGTGAGAATGAACGGAATCGATGGAAAGCCCCATCAGCTGCACATTGAGTGATTTCAGTTCGTCCGCAATCGCCGAGAATGCCATGAACTCGGTGGTGCAGACAGGGGTGAAATCAGCAGGGTGCGAGAAGAGGACAAGCCATTTTCCCTTGAAGTCGGAGAGCTTTACCATACCCCCGGTGGTGAGTACCTCGAAATCCGGGGCTGGTTCACCGAGTATGGGCATTGAATTGGATTCGCCACAACACATATGGTATCATTCCTTCATGATCTCGTCGAGCTGTGCTTTTCCGTACACGTAGGCAGGCATCCCTGCAAGGAGAAAAGCAACTCTCAACGCTTCTTCGACTTCCTTCTTTTTAATGCCAAGGTTGGCGGCACCCGCTAGCTGGGCCCGCGTGGCATGCTGGTCCCGGAGCGATGCAGCAATAGCGATGGCAATCAGTTTCTTGGTCTTCCGGGTGAGTGCACCGTCGTCCCAGATGTGCCCCTCGAATTTCATCACCATGTCGTACATCATGGGGTCATTCTCTGCAAGGTCCTTGAAAAATTTCGGTACCTTGCCGATCATGTGTTCCAGGTTTTTTGTGTCTTTGGGCATACTTCCATCACTTCTTAAGGTTCATTGGCTGGCCGCAGCAGACGAGCTCTCCGCCACCCGCGACCTTCACCACAACAACATTTCCGCAAATCTCGCATTCGTATTCTTCTCCTTCTCTGGATACGTTTACCATGGATTACACCCTCCGTGATCAAAATACCCGGAATTGTTGACCAATCCGGGTGAGTGGCTGCCAGCCTATCGGAAGTGTGTGCCGGCCAGCCTTGTTCATGAAGCGGTTCAAAGAGCTTAACTGCCCTTATTTGAAAAAATGGGGTGTCACTGGTTGCTTTTTCCGCGCTTGGGCGGGTTCATCACATCTTTGGGGCTCTTGATGTCCGGTCGGATGTGTGTCATAGGGAAGCACTGGTACTCTTCACAGGCGCACGATGGGCATTTCCTGAGATCCTGTTCAGCAGCATCGAGGGTCATCTCACGTCCGCAGTCGATGCATACATATTTGCCGGGGCCAACCTTCTGCCCGGCCTTTGCCTTCTCGGTCAGGTCTATCACCAAGACGTTACATGGTCCCATAAGTTATATATCCCTTTTGTTCGTGACCCATAAAAACGGAATATTCACCTTGAAATTGAAAAATTTCGTATAATTGAAGCCTTGAGGGAAGGGGGTCGTTATCGCAATTTATATCCGCCGGGAGACGTTAAGGAGAGGTATGGGATACCGGGTCATCGGGCTTTTGGGAAGCCCGCTTACTGAAGGGAACACGGCAATATTACTCGAGCGGGCACTTGAGGGTGCCCGGGATGCAGGCTGCGAGACCGAGACTATCGTGGTCCCGAACCTCGACTTTCAGCCCTGTATGGAGATATTTCACTGCAGGGAGCATTCGACCTGCATGATGGATGATGATATGCAGGCTATGTACCACAAATTTCGGGAGATGGATGGCCTGATCGTCGCAACTCCCATCATGACAATGGGAATACCTGGTGCCCTGAAGAGCTTCATCGACCGTTTCCAGGTCTTCTTTATGGCAAAGTACGTTCGGAAGGAGTCCCTTGTCCCGAAAGAGCTGATCCCTTATCGCCGCGGGCTCTACATTGGCATATCAGGAATGAACGTTCCCGACGTATTTGACGGAGCAAAGCTCACCATGAGAGCATTTTTTGATATTATCGATGTCAGGTATCATGCTGACCTCCTCATCAGGGACATGGACCATATCCGTGATATAAAGAAGAGGCCGGATCTTCTTGAGGCAGCCTACCAGAAAGGGAACGAAATAGGGAGGATAGTCAGGGAAGGGAGATAATACTCGTGATAACGTCAGGCATCATTACAGGAGCCCCCTCTCTTTCAGGCTCAGGAAACCGGATTTCGCGACGATGATATGGTCAAGGAGGCGGATTCCAAGGATCTCCCCTGCCTGGGAAAGCTGACGGGTGATGGCGATGTCCTGCGAGCTCGGTTCAAGTGTTCCAGATGGATGGTTATGCACGCATATGACCGATGCTGCACGGTCGGTAATGGCATCTGCATATACCTCCCGGGGATGAACAAGGCTGTGGTTCAGGAGCCCGACGGTGATAGTCCGCGTTGCTATCACCTCGTTCGCCCCATTCAGGGTGATACAGAGAAAATGCTCCTGGCGCCTGTTGAAAAGATCCGAAACAAGCGGGAGGATATCTGAAGGTGTCTGGACTTTTACCATGGGTTCGCTGTCATTCCTGATATGCCGTCGGGCAAGCTCAAGTGCTGCCACGATCTGGGATGCTTTCCCGGGTCCCACACCGTGGATCCTCGACAGGTTCTGATACGTAACCTCCCTCGGATCTTTCAGGAGCAGTGCTGCAATCTCACCTGACACCTCGAACACATCCCTCCCTCGTGTTCCCCTCCCAATAATAGCCGCGACGAGCTCCTTGTCAGTCAGCGAGGAAGGTCCCCGTGAGGCAATTCTCTCCCTTGGCCGGTCGGTTTCATCGAGTTCCCGCATCGGTTTCATGCATACCCACCATACCCTCACACATGGTGTTGTCACCGGAAAAGAAAAACCCGGATCGTTTGTCCCGGCGATATGGGAGCACCCCTCACATGGGGAACAGCCAGCCTTGATGAATACCTATTTGGCATCCTCCCCCCAAACGATACAACCATGGCAACGATGGAAAATGCGATGGAGGCCTTTGCCGGGGAATCGCAGGCCAACCGCAAGTATGCCGCATTTGCAGAGCAGGCAGATTCTGAAGGATTCAAGAACATTGGCCGCCTGTTCAGGGCTGCATCAGAAGCCGAGGCGATCCATGCCAAGAAACTGCTCAAGGCAATGGGGAAGATCCACCCCACGAAGGAGAACCTGGAAGCGTCCATTACCGGCGAGACCGATGAGTATACAAAGATGTATCCGGGTTTTGTGAAGGAGGCTGAAGCCGAGAAAAAAAGCGATATCGGACTTGTCTTCACCTATGCCATGAAGGCCGAGGAAGTGCATGCAACCCTTTACAAAGAGGCATTGAACAACCTGAGCCGCGGCCAGGATATGTCCAACCGTACCGTCTCCCTTTGCCCTGTCTGTGGAAACGTTTTCCTGGGGACTGCACCTGATAAGTGCCCAATCTGCATGGCAAACCGAAAAGTGTTCAAGACCGTTGAATAACAAAACTCCATCTCCTTTTTCCCATTAAAAGGGAGTTATTCCTTTACGTTTCCGCACCAGGATTCTCATATATTGATATACGAGCGGATGACAGGTACATCCATGCGCATCCAGACCATCTCCGGACTCCTCATCCTCTGTACCGCACTCATTGCAGCAGGATGCATGGAGAGTCCCGATCTCTCTCAAGCTACGGTAGTTACTACTGCCCCGACAGTACTTCCGACAGCATCCCCCACGCTCTCTCTTGTACCTGAACCAATTGACATGGTGCCCTCCACCTACCATGTAGAGGTCCAGGTCGTCAAGAACACCATTTCCACGGACCCGTCAATCACGGTGACCTACGAAGGAGGTCAGGGCCTGGCGTTTACGACATCCATGACCGCCCAGGTAATCCGGTCAGATCGACAAGTCGAACAGCAGACACTCGACCACCCGAAAATGGAATCTGAGATCGTGCTCTCCGGAACAACGCACACAGACAGGGTCCTTGTCTTTGTGACGATGGCAAACGGTGTCACGTACAAGGTGTTCGACAAGGATATGCCGTTCCAGCCTATCAACCCGCAACACTAATTTTTTGGTACATGCTCGTGGAACGAGTATTCACAACTCAGATCCATATATCAGAAAAATTCTCCGGGTAATGTCCCGGGAACAGAGATTCATACATTTCCGGTTCCACCACGTTTATCATCCTTCCCGGGAAAAATCCCCTGCATGCCCAGGGTCACTGTGTATTCTACCCAGAACTGTCCTTATTGTCGCATGGCCAAGGCCTTCCTCGATAAACACGGCGTGGATTACATGTCCATCGATGTAGGGACAGATCGCGAACAGGCAAAGAAGATAGTGGAGATCTCCGGCCAGTACGGGGTCCCGGTCATTCTCGTTGACGACGAAGTCATCGTGGGTTTTGATGCCCAGAGGCTGAACGAACTTTTTGGGAGTGCAAAAGCCGGGGACATCTATGATGTACTGATCGTCGGAGCCGGTCCGGGCGGGCTCACAGCCGGGGTCTATTGCTCGAGGAAGATGCTCAAAACGGTGATGATTTCTGAGAATATCGGGGGACGGGCCCTCGAGAGCTGGGCAATCGAAAACTACATGGGCTACCGGATGGTTTCCGGTGAAGATCTCATGCATAAGTTCGAGGAACAGGTCCGGGAGGAGCATATCAATCTGGAGCTTGATCGCGTGAGCTCGATCAGGAAAGAGGGGGAGATATTCCGTGTCGAGACGGTAACCGGGGCGGCATATTCTGCAAAGACCGTCATACTCACCCAGGGAAAGCGCCCCCGGAAACTGGGTGTCGACGGGGAAGAGCGATATCTCGGGCGCGGGCTTTCAACCTGTTCGACCTGCGACGGACCGCTTTTCCGGGACAAGATTGTTGCAGTCGTCGGTGGCGGGAACTCTGCCCTCCAGACTGCAATCGAGATGAGCAGGATCGCAAAGACCGTGTACCTGATTGTCCGGAGCTCTATCAAGGCTGATGAAGTATACGTGAACCGGTACCGCGAGCAGAAGAATATTATTACCTACCTGAACCACACGATCTCGTCAGTCCAGGGGAATGCAATGTTGAACGGTATCACGATAAAGGACCAGAAATCCGGGAAAGAGACCCAAATTACGCTCGACGGGGTGTTTGCGGAGGTGGGGTGGATTCCGAACACGGATTTCCTTGAGGGTTTCCTGAAACTCAACGATCAGAAGGAGATCGAGATAGATATTAACTGCAACACGAGCATGCCCGGGGTCTTTGCAGCCGGGGATGTCACCAGCATCAGGACCAAGCAGATCATCACTGCAGCGGGAGAAGGGGCGAAAGCCGCACTGGAAGCCTATCATTACCTCGAACAATAGGAAAAGATGATCCCTAGGACTCTTTTTTAAAGACCACGATACGGTTGGTATTGGTGCCGCAGGCGTTATTTCCAATACCCCATATATGGGAGGTCTTTGTAAAGTGCTGGACGTTCACCAGTATCCCCTGGCAGGAAAACCCTGCCCGGACTCCAAGCGGCACCACCACTTCGTCGAGCCGAACAGTCCCTCTCCTCACCTCGCCGACTTCAAACGCGATGTAACCCCCCGGCCTGGTGATCCTGAACAGCTCGCAAAAAGTCCCATACATAACTGATTCCCATTCCATGAGTGAGCGTGTTATCGTGATAGCCCCCTCAATCGTCTGCATATCGATGCCATTGAACCAGCACCGGAGCCAGTTATCTTTGGAATACTGGACAACATCCAGAAATGGTGGCGATGTGACGGTGAGCTGCACAGACTCATCTTCAAGACCCGGAGTGTCCCTCGAGTCCCGGGAGAAGAGGAGGGCATGTTCACCTGCGTGGTGGAGACAATCCCGTATTGCGTTGTCTACGTCCTTCAAAAGAGAGCACGTTTTCCTCAATATCAGGGCTTTCGTATCCCGGTACTCGGGGAGCTGGTTCCTTTTTCTATTGATGAGAATCTGCCGGGTGGGTGATACTGCCTGGTTCGGGGGAAGCGTATAGACTGAGAAAAAGCCCGGAGAATGCCCGGTAAGCCTGTTGGTAGCAACCATCCGGATCCATTCGTCAACGTAGTCCAGGGTCCCCTCATGTGCCCTCTCGTGCAGGTACCTGCGGAGCGAGACGATCTCCGCTTCCGTATCCGGATGGAAGAACATGGAGATGTCAATTTCTGCACCTTCATCTCCATCATATGGAATTTCATCGAGCCGCGCCTTCACCTCATTGGTATCTGGGGGCATGAGCCGTGGACGGGTGAGGAGAATGGAAAGAGGATTGATATCATTCGCAGCGACCGCCCTCCCCCGGAGTCCCGCCTCGATCGCGGTAGTTCCCCTGCCGTTGAAGGGATCATACACGAGGTCTCTCTTGCAGGTGAGGTGCCGAATGAAGAAGGCCGGGAGTTGTGGCTTGAAGCAGGCACGGTAGGAGATCTCATGGAGTGACGATCCCTTTCGCTGCCCTGAAGTCCAGAACTCGCCGGAATATCGTGAAAAAGGAATGCCGGACACTTGGCCAGGTTCGCAGGAATACGTTAGGTCTGCCCATCCCGGGATGCTGTTCCGATTGCCCCCAGTCATCACCATACCTATTGAAGTTCAGCGTTCATCAAACTCACCGGCTGCTGCAGTAAAAACCTATCTGTTATTGTGCACCGCGGCGAAAACTGATACATGCACGAGGTAGCCCGGAAGAGTGTCCATATGTTCTTTGGCGTGGGTATCGCAGCACTCGCGTATTTCCTCCCCAGGGAACAGATGGTGGCCCTTCTTGCAGCCTCAATATTTGTGGGTTTCATCCTTGTGGAAGGGATACGGAAGGGATTCCGGCTGCCCCTCACAACCATGCTCATAAAAAACCTCGAGAGGGAGGGGGAGTACCCGGGGAAAGGGGCATTCTTCTTCACTGCCAGTGCGCTCTTCTGCGTGATCTTCTTTCCAGCAAAGGTAACGGTCCCCTCAATCCTCACCCTTGCAGTGCTTGACGGGGTGGCGACTCTTGTCGGGATGCACTTGGGGAGGCATCGTATCACGAATGGAAAGTCGTTCGAGGGTTCAATAGGGGGAATCATCGTCAACACCGCAGCCCTCCTCCTTCTCATCTCTCCCCTTCAGGCATTCGCGGCGTCACTCGTTGGGGGATTGGTGGAGCTCATCTCTCCGGTTGACGATAACCTCACCATTCCTGTCTGTATATGTATCCTGCTCATAATCATGGGTGTGTAACCAGCAGGCTCACTTTCCCGACGCACCATGCAGGTTTATCTTTCAGCAATCGGATTCTTCATGAGTTATGGCAATAGGGAAAGGGGCGTATCTCCGTGCCATCACCACATCAAGGATGGGATCTTCCCGGGAGATCGACAGGAATATGGAGGGGAGCACTCCCCCCTCTGTCTTTATCGGGAGCTGGAATTATCCCAAGGTATTTGCAGGACCGCTTATCGCTCCGGTAAAGGAGGAATGCGGGATCATGGATACCCCCGAATCATGGATACCTGCGGGGTGGTCGCAGGAAGATATCCTCTCATGCCGCCTGGATCTTGTCAGGGGAAAGCGTATCCAGGATGTCAGCAGGACTGATGATTCCAATGCCATCCGCCTGCAGGAGATTGCACTCTCAGCAGGATCCCTTGAGAGCGAGGCATCCTTTGCAGAGAAACCTGTGGGGACTTCTTTCTCTGAGGAGCATACGCCGTTTGGCCCGAGCGCACACCTCCTGGATTTTAAGGCCGAGAGCGGTCGTTTTGAGCCCCACCTTGAACGATGCTATTATGACAGCGACCTGCCTGCAACAGATGCAATCATCGACCTCCACCGGGATGGAATTCCATTCAGCAGCATACAGAAAGCACTCTCTGTCGGAGCGCTGGGATGCAGTCGGAGAAGGCGGCTCGTGCCCACACGGTGGTCGATAACCGCATGTGATACGATGCTTGCTGACCGTTTTCTCTCCCGCGTCAGGCAGAACAGTCTGGTCGACACTGTCAGGGTTCACGAGTTTGCAAGCCTCAACAATCATTACGCTGTCATTCTTCTTCCTACTCCCTGGCAGTATGAATGGATGGAGGCCTTTCTACACATAAGGGGAGATGAGGAGGTCCTATTCGCGGACCACGAAGAATTCAGGGGAAAGAGGGAGTATTCACGGGTGGGAGGGTGTTACTACTCCTGCAAAATGGCCCTCCTCGAAGGCCTTGAAAGGCAGGGTGTGCAAGCAGGGGCAATCGTCCTCAGGGAAGCCAGGAGGGGATATATACCGATGGGGGTCTTCAATGTTCGTGAGAATGTTCGGCAGGCCATGCTCCAGCCGTACCGGGAGTTCGAGGATCTTTCATCTGCTCTTGTGGATGTGTCTGCGAGGATGCTCCTCCCGATGGAGAGGTTCATCAACGAGAGTACTCTTTTAAAATCCCAGTTTCGGGCCAGACAGACCACACTTGATTCATTTTTCAGACAGGAAAAGGGTGTTCCGGACACCTAACCCCGATACGTGTTCTTAAAAGATCCACAGAATCAGGGATCCCCTCGATATTCCTATCACCCTAAGCCGCGATGGTCAGCCATTTCAGGAAAACGAATTCAGGGTTCGGGATCCGGGAGCACCCGGGCTTTCTTAAGGGATGACCAAAAAAAAGACACACTCATTAAAGAGGGGCAGATTCCCCTTTGGTGACGAACCTGTATGATTGCATTGGAATCACGATCTCAAACCGTGCTCCCTTCCCGGGCACACCTGTTTCCCTGATGGTGATATCGGTGATGGATAAGATCTCGCGGGCCAGGAAAAGCCCCGATCCTTTCCGCTCCTCGAATCTCCTCACAAATATCCTCTCTTTCATATGATCCGGGATGCCTGCCCCGTTATCTTCGAAGAAGAGTGTCATCCCTTTATCAGATTCCTCGAATTGGAGAGAAATGGCGGTTGCCCCTTTTCCGTGCTTGACCACGTTTTCAGCAAGCTCGAGGAAGACTCTCTCCAGAAGGGGGTCGGCATAAATCTCGAGTCCTTCAACCTCAACCTGTCGTGAGAGAGTCTGGATATCAGTGTGAGATATTGCAAAGAGGAATGTATACATGACATTCTGCCATTCCGGAGGTCTCAGGCCAAGATCCTGGTAGATCTTCGCAAAATTGAGGGAATCGTTCATGCTTTGCAATGAGGAGTTGAGTTTCCCGATATATTTCCGGAGCATCTCTCCAGTCGGGTTTTTATTGATAAGTTCCAGGTACCCCGAGAGTGAAAACGCTGCGTTCTGGATTTCATCAAAGGTAATCGTGTTCAGGAAATTCAACTTTTTTATCGCACGGGCAAGCGCCTCCTCGATAACTACCCGCTCTGTGATATCCTCTGAGATGCCAAGCAGGTATTTTGGTTCGCCATCGCCCGTGGTAATCGGTATCTTCTTGGTATGGAGGATACGCGCACCTTTCTGTCTGGTCTGGATTGTCTCCCGGGGAATATCCAGGATATGGCCTTTGTTGAGCACCTCCCTGTCCTTGCCAATGAAAAAATCTGCCTGGTCCCGAGGGAAGAAGTCCAAGTCACTCCTTCCGTACATTTCCCCCCTTGGGACTCCGAGAAGTGCTTCCCCTGCTTTGTTGAATCGAACAAAATGTAAATCCTGGGCGTCCTTGACAAAGATCATGTCAGGGATATTCTCAATGATAGTATCGAGGAATTTTTCATTCTCCGACAGCAGTACCTCGATCCGCGTTCGCTCTTCAATATCGGCATGGAGCTGCATCACCTTGCTCTCGAGCTTTCGGAAGAGAACCTCGTTGTACTGCCGGAGAATCTCCATCTCGTCCCCAAGGGGTCTCTTTACGGAAAAGGTCTTATCTCCCATCGCTTCGTCAATAAGTTCCCGCACAATCTGAGCGAGGATCTCGGGCTTCTGGGGTTTGACAATAAAGCGTTCTGCACCGAGGCTCATTGCGAATTGTTCATCCCTCGGGTCGGTATAGGTCGCGGTATAAAAGACGAAGGGGATTGTATTCAGACGCGGATCAGCCTTCCATTGCCGGCAGAGCTCGAATCCATCCATGACCGGCATGAGAATATCCGAAATAGTGAGATCAGGAGGGGTATTCCTTGCCTTTTCGAGCGCCTCAGATCCGTTCCTGGCAGAAACTACCGAAAAACCGTACCCCTTGAGAATCGATTCCAGGAGGTAGATATTTGCGACAATATCATCGACTATCAGGATACGTTTCATCAGTCACTCGCCCGATACACTGCCATGCAGATATTCTTCAATCTGTGCAACAAATGTTTTTGGATTGATCGGTTTTTCGATATATCCGGTACATCCTGCAGATATGGCTTTTTCACGATCTCCCGCCATGGCATATGAGGTGAGTGCAACAACGGGAGTCCCTGCCAGCCCGGGGATCGTTCGCAGTGTGCGGGCGGTGGCGTACCCGTCCATGATCGGCAACTGGATATCAAGCAGGATGAGTCCTGGTTCCAGTTCAGTTGCCAGATCAACGCCCTCTCTCCCATCCCGCGCCCGAACCACGTCGTATCCCTGTGCCTTGAGGATATAATTCACAAGGTAAAAATTCTGATCGTTGTCCTCAATATAGAGAATTTTCATGGATTATTCCGCCTCTTGTCAACTGGGATAGTGAAGTAAAAGGTGCTCCCTTTTCCATATTCGCTCGCTGCGTAAATAGTGCCGCCCATCATTTCGGCGAGTCTCTTTGAGATGGAGAGGCCAAGCCCGGTCCCTTCATACTGGCGGGTAAGACCTGTATCTATCTGGCGGAATGGTTTGAAGAGTTTTTTCATATCTTCTTCCCTGATGCCGATACCGGTATCTTTCACACGGATTTCTATCTCATCCCCTCTTTGCAGCGATTCAAGCCGTATGTGTCCCTTATCTGTGAACTTGATGGCATTTGAGAGGAGGTTGAGAAGCACCTGTTCAACCCGGCGGCTGTCACCCCTCACTTCGCCGACATCGGCGGCGATGGTGTATTCGAGCTGAAGACCTTTTCTCTCTGCCAGCGGGGTGACGGTCCGGATAACCTTCTCGATGGATTGTCTGAGATTGAAGGGTTCGTGTGCAAGTGTCAGCTGACCCGCCTCGATCTTCGAGATATCGAGAACATCGTTGATCAATGCGAGCAGGTGGTCTGAACTCTCTGAGACCATGGATAGTTGTTTCTTCTGTTCGTCGTTCAGGGGACCTGCCAGCTCCTGGAGCAGAATCCCTGAGAATCCAATAATGGAGTTGAGGGGAGTTCTCAGCTCATGAGACATCGTTGCGAGAAACACTGACTTGAGACGATCGGCAGATTCTGCCGCTTCCTTTGCAAGGATTAGTTCACGCGTGCGTTCATCAACAAGATCTTCCAGGTGATCGCGGTATTCCGACAGTTCAGCGAATACCTTATCCTTTTCATGTCCCTCTTTTCGTAACCTGTCAACCATTGCCCTGAATGAGTGTGCGAGCACCCCTATCTCACCGGTACTTCCTGTGTCTATCTCCTGGTTGAGGTCTCCGGTCTCAGTGATCTTCCTTGTGGTATCTGTCAGGCTGGTGAGAGGTTTGATCACGGTGTGATTGAGTATGATGATGGTGATCACGCTGAGCAGCACGAGGGCTATGAGTACGAAAAGGAGGATCATCTGGATTGACTGGTTGATCTCGTGCTCTACGGAACTAAAGGGGATAAAGATACCTATCTTCCAGCCAAGTTCCGGCGATGTATAATGAACAAGATACGTCTCGTTGAGGACGATCACTCCCTCTTTTACGGTCAGAAAGGATACGGTCTGGTCGCCCAGGATGCTGCTGATATTTCCAAAGAGGTTTGAGGAATTCCTCGAGGCGAGGATCATCCCGTTCTTATCAGCGAGGATCATCTCCCCCTTATCGCCAACATCAAACTTCGTGATGTAGTTCGTCAGGCTCACGAGCGTGATATCGGCACCCACGACTCCGTACGGGTTGCCACTCTCGTCATCGATAGTGGTGACAATCCCGATATTGACATCAGGTGTGGTCACTGCCTGGTAGGGATCTGTTACCATCACCTGTCCCGGGTGTTCCATTGCGAGGATGTACCATGGACGGGTACGGGGATCATATGCCGTAGGCCTGGCTCTCGGAAAAGCCCGTACGAAGGCTCCGTTCTCCCTCCCCATGTAGACCGAATCGACATAAGGGTGCGTCAGCTGGTAGTCTTTCAGGATCCTGATGATCTCCTGCTCACGGAAGCCTGTGGAATACTGGAAGGTATCCTCAGATGCATTCAGAAAGCTGGTGAAATCTGAATCGTCCCTGTAACGGACATCCTGATTGATCGACAGCTCGTGCACATCATACTCTACTCCGGAGATGAAACTTGATATGGCAAAATCAATGTGCTGTAACTGGTCGATATAGTGTCCTGATACCATGTTGAGATTCTGCTTTTGGAGGGATGCAGGGAGCACCCCTCCTATGAGAACCAGTACAAGGAGCGCGATGAAGAGATAGAGAAGCAGGATCCTTGACTGGAGTTTCATCGGTATGGGTAGTATTTAAATAACCGGTGATAATCGTTTTGGACTCTGCAATAAATATCAGGGTTGAATCCCGGATTGTCCGACATGAATCGTCATCACTGTTCTTATTCCATGTTCAGAGCAGGAGGAATAGTGGTTCGTATCAGGGTGAGTGTGAGAATGACGTGAATGAAAAAAGGGATTATAGGTTCATGTTGTTTTTTCTGCGTTTCGCCGGTCTTTTTCCCGGTATCCTTCGACAAGGAGTGTTGTCACGTTCTTTACAGGGCGGTCGGTATGCTCGGAGATATGGAACTCGCAGAAGGGGCACGAGCTGATAACGATATCCGCACATGTCTCGTCTATAGCCTCCCTGCGTCTCTCAGCAAGTGCCGCGGCTTCCTCCGGCACTCCCGAACGGACACCGCCGCCCGATCCGCAACATATCGATGGCATCTCCACGAGGTCAACAACCTGGGTTATCAGTTCCCTCGGAAGGTCACGTATACCCTGCCCCCGCAATAAGTGACAGGGATCGTGGTAGGTCGCCTTCAGGGGGAGCCTGGCGGGAGGTTCAATGCCGTACTTGGTCAGCAGTTCGTTGATGTCCATGACACGGAAGGGGGTCGTGTAATCGTTTTTCAGCGTTGAGCCGCAGCCTGCGCACATCGTGAGGACGGTATCTATCTTCCGGAAGACGAACGCATCGATATTCCTCCTCATCAGGGTGTCAAGGAAATCCACCTGCCCGGTTCGAATAAGAGGGGAACCGCAGCAGACCTGCTCCTTCGGGATGATAACGCGGATGCCATTTCTCTTGAGCACCTCCATGGCATCCCGTGCGGTTTTCGGGAGCCGCAGGTTATACATGCATCCTACAAAGAAGCCGACCGTTGCTTTGACCGGGCCGTCCGGTTCGATGATCTCCGGTACCTGTTCAAGGAAGGATGGTTCGGTACGTACCACGCTCCTTCCCGTCTCCCTGACCAGTTTCTCTACATCCTGGTGGCGGGGGAGGGTCAGACCCTTCTTATTCGCAAGAGCCCGGAGTTTCTCGATTGCTTTTCCGGGGATCTGGATGTCTTTTGGGCAAACCTTCCAGCAGGCCTGGCATGATGTGCAGGTAAAGAGACCGGCTTTCACCGCTTCAGTCACCCGGTCATTGGAGTCACGCGGGTCGAGTGCGAGCCTCAAATCCTCTCTCATCGCGGTCGGCCCTGCGAATGAGATCACCTTGAGGGCAGGGCATGCCGAGACACATGCAAGGCACTCGATGCAGCTTCGAAGCGGCTTGATAGCCTCCACGGCATCGGGGCCTGGCATGACAAAGTCTTCCCCTGGCACGAGGGCAGGTATCACTGCGAGATATGGTTCAAGGTCTACCATCAGGTCTTTCTGTACCGGGAGCTCGAGGGGTTCTATGGTGATCCCGTCCCTTGCTTCCTCCATGCATGCGAGAACCGGTTCTCCGTTCACCCTGACTGCACAGCTCCCGCACTGGCCGGACCCGCAGCAGTAGCGGTAGGCAAGCGTCGGATCATGCTCTTCGTGGATGGCATGCAGGAGGTGGAGGACCCGGGCACCTTCATTGACCTGGACATGATAGGTCTGGAAATGGGGTGCCTGATCCTCACCGGGGTCGAAGCGGGAGACCCTGACACTCATCTCCTTCATGCCTTTATCCTTCATGCTTTTCCCCCCTTCTCGATACCGGAACCCTTGAGATTCTGCCAGGTATGGCCATAGGGGGAGGATTGTGCGTCCCAGGTTTGGGTGACGTCCTTTCTGACATGCGCTCCCCGGGACTCTTTCCTGAGCATCGCTCCCTTAACGACCAGAGATGCGGCCGTGAGCATGTTCTGCACGGTACAGCATTCTGCGAGGTTGGACTCCCCGCTTGCCTTCAGGGACAGGGAAGAGAGGTGTTTGATCACCTCGAGTGTTTTTTCAAGTTCTTTTGCGGTCCGGAATATTCCTGCACTCTCCCACATTGCGACCTGGAGAGACCGGGCCACGGTTGTCGGCAGGACATCCCCGGTATAGAATCCGGATAGCCTCTTCTCCTGTGTTTCGATCTCCTTCTTCTGTATTTTCTTGACCCTCTTTTTCGCCTTGCCCGCTGCCTCGCCTGCTCTTTTCCCAAAAACCTGGGTTTCTGCAAGGGCATTTCCCCCCAGTCGGTTCGCCCCGTGCACGCCGCCTGCCACCTCTCCACATGCGTAGAGGCAGGGAACCGTTGACTGCCCGTCGGGGGTTATCCTGAGGCCGCCCATGATATGGTGGGCCGTGGGTGCAACCTCCATCGGCTCATCGCGTATATCCACACCGAATTTGAGGAACTGCTCCAGCATCACAGGCAGCCTGCACTCGATCTGGGAGCGGGAAAGATGGGTAACGTCCAGGTATACACCCCCGTGGGTTGTCCCCCTGCCCTCAAGGATCTCGGTTGCAATCGATCGGGAGACCACGTCCCTGGTGGAGAGTTCCATCCTCTCCGGATCATATTTTGACATGAAACGTTCATTTTGTGCATTCCTGAGTATCCCTCCCTCGCCACGCACGGCCTCTGTCACCAGGCGGCCCCGGGCATCATAGGGGAATACCGCACCTGTGGGGTGGAACTGAACCTGTTCCATATCAATGAGATCTGCACCTGCCCGGAACCCAAGGGCATACCCGTCCCCGGTTCCGCTCGATGAATTGGTGGAAATATCGTAGATCCTTGTCCCGCCCCCTGTTGCAAGGACACAACTGTCGGAACGGATAGCGAGGAGACCCCCCTTGCGGTCGATACCAAGGGCTCCTGTCACGGTATTCTCATCCTTGAAGAGGTGGATTACGGTTATCTCCTGGAGGATTTCCACTCCGGATGACGCCAGCCGGTCCATGAGGGTTGCCATCATCTCGTGGCCGGTGCGGTCGCCGGCATAACAGGTGCGGGGAAAACGCTGTCCGCCAAAGGGTCTCTGGGCAACTTCGGAGCAGTCAGTGACGTCGAATACCGCTCCCCATGTGAGGAGGTCTCTCATTCTGTCGGGAGCTTCGCCTACGAGAGTGTTCACGAGAGCGGGATCATTCAAAAAAGCCCCCCCTTTCATCGTGTCCTCATAATGGCCTTCGCAGGAGTCTTCCTCCCTCAGCACCGCGTTGTACCCCCCTTCGGCCATGGTGGTACACCCGCCTTTCCCCGCGATAGTCTTGGAGAGGAGGATGGTCTCACCATAGCCGGATGCCTCAATTGCAGCCCGGACCCCTGCTCCTCCGCTCCCAATCACCAGCACGTGGCAATCCAGAAATTCAGCTGACCGCATCTTATTATAAGGTGGGTCATATACGTACATAAATAGCTAGCAAAGGAAAGCGTGAGCCCAAATGAGGTTTTTAATGAAATTTGGCGGCACTTCAGTGGCCGACGGGCCCAGCCTCTCCCGGGTCGTGGACATCGTACAATCCACGTACCAGTCAGGGGCCGAAGTCGCCGTGGTGGTCTCAGCACAGCGGGGGGTAACCGACCAGCTGATCACCATGGCCACGGAACTTGCCGCAAGCCCCGATGCCAGCGGGATCGAACCGTTCATCAACTCGCTGCGTGTGCGGCATGGCAAAGTCCTTCTTGAGTCGGCAGAGGACTATGCGGACGAGGTGGGACTCCTCCTCGAAGATCAACTCTGCAACCTTGAAAGCATCTTAAGAGCGGTGCACAACCTGCGGGAACTCACTCCGCGGTCCCGTGATTATATCATCACCTTCGGTGAGCGGCTGAACAGCCTCGTTGTCTGTGCAGTCTTCAGGCAGCACGGGCTTCCTTCTACCACGCTTGACGGATGCGAAGCCGGGATCATCACGACTCAGAACCACGGCGAAGCAATGGCCTTGCCTGAGAGCGAGGCAAAGATCAGAAACCGGGTCATTCCTCTCCTCGCAGACACGATACCCGTCATCATGGGCTTCATGGGCTGTACCGAACACGGAGTCGTGACGACTCTCGGAAGGTCAGGATCAGATTACTCCGCTGCGATCATCGGTGCAGCGGTTGATGCCGACGAGATTCTCATCTGGACTGATGTTGACGGGATCATGACTTCCGATCCCAGGCTCATACACGATGCCCGGGTCATCTCCTCAATTTCGTATCTGGAGGTCATGGAACTCTCCTACTTTGGGGCGAAGGTGATGCACCCCCGGTCCATAGAGCCGGCAATGAAGAAGAACATCGTGGTCAGGGTGAAAAATACATTCAATCCATCACACCCCGGGACTGCGATCGTAAGGGGAGAGACAAGGGACTCACGGGTTGTCAAGGCGCTCACGTATATCGAGAAGGTTGCCATGGTCAATATCTGCGGTGCACAGATGATCGGGAGGCCTGGTGTGGCAAAAGCAATCTTCAGCCTCCTTGCGGACAGGGAGGTGAATGTGATGATGATATCCCAGGGGTCCTCCGAAGCAAACATCACCCTCGTCATCGAAGAGAGCCAGGAGCACACCGCGAGAGAAGCACTCTCTGTCCTCGTAAACCAGGGAATGGTCAGGCAGGTCACCACCAACAGGGACGTATGCGCCGTTGCCGTCGTCGGTTCCGGAATGGCAGGTGCCAAGGGCACGGGGGGCAGGATTTTTTCTGCATTAGGACAGGGGGGAATCAACGTGATGATGATCACGCAGGGATCATCAGAGGTGAACATCTCGTTTGTCGTAAAGCAGGAGGACGGCCCGAAAGCCATGCGTATCCTGCACGAGGAATTCAGGCTCTCCGAGGAGGACAATGAGTAACCCCGGCACCTATCGGCAAGCCGGTGTTGACATAGGTCTTGAGGCAAAAGCAATCTCAGCGCTCGTGCACAACCTCTCATTCCGAAGGAAGGGGCAGTATCCCATGATGGGAAGCGTCGGCCATTTCGCCGGACTGATTGATTTTGGTCCCCTTGCACTCGCACTCACTGTCGACGGTGTCGGAACAAAGATGCTTGTCGCTGATCGCCTGAAGGACTGGTCGACGGTCGGTATCGATTGCATGGCGATGAACGTGAACGACCTTTATGTCATGAACATGGAGCCGGTGGCCTTTGTCGATTATATCGCAACCGATCGTCTCTCTGTTGAACAGATGGCTCAGATAGGGCTTGGCCTCAACGAGGGTGCAAGGCAGGCCAACGTCAACATTGTCGGTGGGGAGACCGCAACCCTCCGGGGACTTGTGAACGGTCTCGATCTTGCAGGAACGTGCCTCGGAATCCAGGAGAAGGGAAAAGTCATCGATGGTGGGAAGATCCGACCCGGCGACCTTGTCGTGGGGCTGCCGTCATCGGGCATCCACAGCAACGGCCTCTCCCTTGCACGAAGAGTCGTGGAGAGCGAGGATGCATGGAATAAAACCCTCCCGAACGGCCGGAGTCTCGGGAGGGAGCTCCTGCATCCAACCATTATATACCACCAGGTACTCGCTCTGACTCGCGAGACTGAGGTCCATGGGATGTGCCATGTTACCGGGGGAGGGCTCCTGAATTTTTCGAGGCTGACCAGATTCGGGTTCGATTTTACAGACCCGCTCCCGCCACAGGAGATCTTTTCATGGGTACAGGATCACGGGAAGGTTGAGACGGATGAGATGTACAGGACATTCAATATGGGCATGGGATATGCATTCGTGGTTCCTGAAGGAGCAGAAGATCACATCCTCTCTACTTTCCCGGAAAGCAGGGTAGTGGGGTGCGTAACCCCGGTTCCGGGGGTACGGTTGAAAGGGCACCCGATCAGCTGATCTTCTTTTCTGCCGAATCATCTGTAATTGATTCGCATTCCACTGCAGTGATGGGATATATCCTGGCCTTATCACCAAGAATTGCAGAATTCCCTGTGGGATCATCGATGCGAAGCGTGACTGAACGTTTCCCCTCCTTCACCTGTTCGATCCATTTCCGCAGGTGACCCGCATTTTCAAGCTCCTGTGGATCCTCTGTCCATCGAGATACACTTGCGATCACCGCATCGATCCTGTTCAGTACACCCTCGACATTCGAAACAAATCCCTCACACGCCGGGCCCGGGTCTACCTGAACACCCAACTCAGGAATGCTGATGATGCCGTTCATACTCCGGACAACCCTGATATTCAGGTCGTCAGGGGATGAGATAAGAAGTTCCCATCGGGACGGCTCGGCATTCTTCAGGAGCTGGGTATCAACAAAACGGTATCCGCAGTCCATGCAGCGGGCTGAAATGATCAGAATTCCGGAAAAATAGGGGATATCTTCGGTCTGGTAAAGGTATTCTATCTCTGTGCTGCAGCCAGGGCAGGGACCTGGGACCACCTGCCGCACTCTTCAGCTGACCCCGCCGATCTTGTCCCGGGATATCTTTACGGAATTCGGGGTGATCACGACATATCTCTGGTCTCCAAGGCCGATGATATCGCCGTTGACATCCTTTGCCACTTCCTTGAGATCCTTTAAGACCCTCTCGTACATGATCTTGTCCGCTTTCAGTTTCGCGATGTCCACGATGACAATATTCCCGTTGTAAATCTCGTCCTTGACCCGGGGACTGTCCTTAATATCCCCGACAGTCGCGATCTTCACGAAGAGTGCCGGTGCTCCTGCTTCAGCCTCTTCAAATGCCTCGAGGTCGAGGTCCATATAATCATCTTCGGATGAAGGTGAACTCTTTCCAAGAAGGGTATCCAGGAATTTTACCATAGGAAAATTGTCTATTGTCATTTATTTAATAGTATCTATCTAAAAGTGAATATTGCCTGTCCGGAAGCCCTGTTTTGACAATCGAGAGTTCATTGTGCGGAAAAATGTGTTGGGCCCCTCATATTTCAAGTGCCCATACTTCATCACCCACGTAATAATGGGTCTTGATTACCTTTCCGGTGGTTTTCTCTCTCATCTCCCCCGCATCAAAGAGGGCTATTCCGGTTGCAATCGCCTTACCATGCCGCTCCTCGACCACCTGTACAGGCCGTCCCGCTTTGATATCGTCGGAAATGAAGGTAATCCCGGGGCGCATCACGTCAGCGCCCTTGATAACAAACGGCACAGCCCCGGAATCAACAACCACCTTTCTTTCGGGGAAGGGGCGCTCGAGGAGACCCTTCAGCGTTGGAAAGACCCATTCCCCGAGGTGCATGAGGAGGGGTTTCTTATCGACAAGGTAGAGCATTATCCCTGCATCTGTCTCGAGGATCTCCATCCTCTCGCACGTAAAAAGGGCGGCAGAATCGCCTATCTGCTCTTTAAGTCCTGCAATCAGGTCCTGTGCCTGGGATTTCCGTATCGTATGTCGTTTTTTTGCGATGATTCTGGACATTTTTCCCTTCTTTATCTTGGTGTCAGGCCCCAAAAACATTCTTCACGCATGTATACTATGGCACGCCGTGATTATCCATGAAAACGGCTGGATTGTAGGGAGTGTGGCGGGGAATGTACTTGTCCCGAGGGTACATTTAAGTATACGCGTTACGCACATATATTACCCCAAAGTAACTGGAAGTGGGTACGATTATGACCAAACGGCCGTTGGATATTTTGGATCAGGTGCTGAACCGGCAGCCTGTCATCGTATCCCTCAAGGGCGGGAGGGAACTCCGCGGGGTCCTGCAGGGTTATGATGTGCACATGAACCTTGTTCTGGACAAAGCTGAGGAAATTGAGAGTGGACAGGTCCGGAATGTCGGGACCCTCATCGTCCGGGGGGACAATGTCATCTACATCTCCCCCTCCCCGGATTCGTTCTCGTCAACACCAAAATAGGGAAAATACAGGAAAAGGTGAACCATGTCAAAAGGAACTCCATCAATGGGAAAACGGAATCACAAGACGCACATTGCATGTCGCAGGTGCGGAAGCGTTTCTTACCACCTGCGTCACAAGACCTGCTCTGCCTGCGGATTCGGGAAGAGTACAAAGATCCGCGGGTATAAGTGGACTATGAAGAGACCAAAAATCCCAACCCATTAAGACCTTCCATGTGCGGAATCGTTGGCATCAGGGATGCTGGCGGTGTTTCTTTTTCCATTTATTATGCGCTTTATGCCCTCCAGCACAGGGGGCAGGAGAGTGCAGGTATCTCCACGTTTGATGGTACCAGGCTAAGCAAACACAAAGGCCAGGGACTTGTGGCTGAAGTGTTCGACTCTGCAATCCTTGAAAGCCTCGAGGGAAATGTGGGTGTCGGGCATGTCCGGTATCCCACGACAGGAGCAAACCGCCCCGAAAATGCCCAGCCCTTCAATTTCGCGCACCGGGATCATATCATATCGATCGCCCACAACGGCAACCTGGTGAACAGCAGGGAACTGAGGGAGGAATACGAATCGCAGGGACAGCTCTTCTGCTCATCCACTGACACTGAGCTCATCGCCAAGGTGATCACCGAGGAAATGTGCAAATCGGGATGCATCGAGGATGCAGTCCACAGGTGCATGAGAGTTTTAAGGGGGTCGTATTCCGTCGTGATGATGATCGACGGTGTCCTTATCGGATTCCGCGATCCTCTCGGTATCAAGCCCCTCTGCATCGGCAAGGCAGAACAGGGGCTCATCATTGCATCCGAGAGTGTTGCCATCGATGCCCTCGGGGGAAGGTTCCTGCGTGACGTCGCTCCTGGTGAGATGATCTACATCGATGAACAGGGCATGAGGAGCACACAGATTGCGGTCTCGCAGAGGAAAGCACACTGCATCTTTGAGTATATCTATTTCGCCCGTGCCGATGCGATCCTCGATGGTGCCCTTGTGTACGATGTACGATTGAAGATCGGTGCAAAACTCCATGAGGAAGCGCCGGTCCTGGCAGATTCGGTGTGCACGGTTCCCGATTCAGGGACAGCATATGCAATCGGATATTCGGAACGGTCGAAAATCCCGTATGTCGAGAGCCTCCTCAAGAACCGCTATATGGGCCGGACCTTCATCATGGCTACCCAGACCGAGCGCGAGATGGCGGTTCGCATAAAACTGAATCCCATCAGGGATCACCTTGATGATAAGTCCGTCGTGCTTGTGGATGACAGCATCGTGAGGGGAACTACATCCCGGCGTATCATAGGAATCATGCGGGATGCAGGTGCACGCGAGATCCACATGAGAATCGGCTCTCCCCCCATCAAAGCACCCTGTTACCTCGGTGTTGATATGCCCACCCGGGAGGAGCTGATCGCGAGCGACAAGGTCATGGATGAGGTGAGGAAGAGGATCACCGCAACATCCCTCCACCATATCTCGATCGAAGCTCTTGTAGAGGCGATAGGGATCGACAGGGCGAATCTCTGCACGGGGTGCCTCTCCGGATGCTATCCCGTGGAGATACCCGGGGAGCAGAGCAGCACGCCTGAAGTCGATTACCTGGACGGTACCTTCCAGACAAGGCTCGAATCATTCCGGTCCTGAAAAAACCGCGACCCTTTACTCTCTCCAATTTTACCGGGTCATTTGCTATTCTTAACTCGGCAGAAACGATCGGGAAACGTGTGTTGCATGATTGAGAAGAAGAATATAGCGAGGGATGGATTTGAACCATCGATCTACGGGTTATGAGCCCGTCGGGATATCCTGACTACCCCACCTCGCTTCCAGAAATGCAGGGTTAGTAATTCCAACTTCTGCGGTGATATAGTTTACCCCGGCATATGACAGGGAGATCAGTATGAGCAGTGATTATCTGGTCATATTTCCATACAGTGTCAGCATGGAAGATGAGGAATTACAGCGGATCAGGGAGAAGAAGCTCCGGGAGCTTGAGGAAAAACTGCACGCCCCGCGCAGGGATACTCCTGCCGCGAAAGTGATCCTCGTGGACCAGGCGAACTTCCGAAAGCTACTCGGGGAGCATCCCCGGCTTGTCGTGGATTTCTGGGCAGAATGGTGCGGGCCATGCCGGATGGTAGGTCCAATCATCGAGGATCTCTGTCGCGAAATGGCCGGGAAGGTCACTTTTGGGAAGTGCAATACCGATCATAACCAGCAGCTTGCGGTGCAATTCGGCATCTCGGCGATTCCAACCATCCTCCTCTTCAACAATGGGCAACAGGCAGATCGAATCACCGGTGCCTATCCACGGGAGGCTATCCGGTCCCGGATTCTCCGTGCATTCAATCTTCCGGCCTGAACTCCTGGCACACCCATCCCCCATCACAACCATATTAAGAGCGGCAGGAACATCACTGTACGCGATGGCAAAAACCCGGATAATCGTGGGACTCTCCGGTGCAAGCGGCATCATTTATGGGATCAGGCTGCTTGAGGCTGCAAGGGAGCTTGGTGTTGAGACCGATCTCATCATGACCGAAACCGCGGCCGAGATGATCGAGATTGAAACATCGCTCAGCCCGGAACAGGTCGCCGCGACCGCGACAAGAGTCCATCAGAGTAATGATTTCACCTCTTCGCTCGCATCCGGGAGTTTTTCACACCAGGGTATGGTGGTGATCCCCGCCAGCATGAAGACGGTCGCGGGGATAGCATGTGGTTTCGCGGACAATCTGCTGTTGCGGGCAGCTGATGTCGCGTTAAAGGAGCACCGGCCACTGGTCGTCGTCCCGAGAGAGACCCCCCTCTCGATGATCCACCTTCGCAACATGCTCACCCTTGCACAAGCCGGAGCAGTGATCCTCCCGGCTTCTCCGGGATTTTATCACCAGCCCGTGGATATTCAGGGCCTCGTGGACCACGTCGTCGGAAAAGTCCTCGATGTACTCTCCATCGAGCATCATCTCTACCGGAAATGGCGTGAGGAAGACGGAAAATAGGTGAACCATCCGGGAACAGGCCCGATTCCACGCTCACTTCCTGAATTGGTTCTCCAGCAACAGCCGGATCGCCCTGATCTCGCCAACCAGTGAGTCATCTGTTGGGTGCGGCGTTTCCTGCCGTGCGGGTGTGCCCGTTGCGTCAGATGGCCCTGCAACGGTCCGTGATTTCCGGATGAGTGACCGGATGGTCTCCCTCAAGTCCTCCGCTTCCCTGATTCCTTCAAGGATAATCTCAGACCTCGCCTGCGCCGAGTACCCGGCAGTCTGGAGTTTGATCGATGAGAAGCCAAAAAAGCGCATCAGGGGTCCCTGATATATGTCAATATTCGTAATACGGTCGTAGGGAACGATCCCGGTCATCCGGAACCATACTCCTCTTTTCCAGGTAACCTCGTCATCTTTCAGTTCGAAAAAGATAGTCTGATAATATTTTCCAATCCAGAACAAGTACAAGGCGACAACAATCAGGAGCAGGACAGCACTCCCTGCCAATAACAAACCGGATTCTGAGAAGAATCCAGCCAGGAGGAGTATCCCGCCAAACAGGATTATGAGGATCACGAAGATCACGTGATACATGCTCACCAGGCTTTTCTCAGGCTTAAAAGGATAAAACAGGGAAAATTTACCATTTTTCACGAAACGCACCTTCTGTGTGTATGGTTCTGATCAAGGGATGGTTTCTGATATGGATGTCGCAGAAGGATAAATATTGTGCCGGATCATTTGATTCAATGTAGTACCCGGACTTTTCATCCCTGCTGCACCACCCGGTTCATTATCCTCTCACCTTATACGGGATTTATTTATCGGGATTCACGGAGGAGGATCTTGGAGAAGCATGAGGTAATCATTATCGGAGGAGGGCCTGCGGGACTTTTTTGTGCGCATACCTGTGCATCTTCGGGGAAAAAGGTGATGATCCTTGAGAAAATGCCCTCATGCGGGAGAAAACTCCTCATTTCGGGATCAGGCCAGTGCAATATCACTCATGCAGGTGAGGTCTCTTTATTCCTGGGTCATTATGGAGAGCACGGCAGGTTTGTAAAACCCTGCCTGATGCAGTACTCAAACCGCGATCTCATTGCATTCTTCCAGGATCGCGGGCTAGCGATGGATACCGAGGAGGGAGGGAAGGTATTTCCTGTCACGAGGAAGTCATCTGATGTCATGGAAATCCTTCTTGCCGAATGCTCGCTGCACGGAGTTGAAATCAGGTGCAGTGAACCCGTCCTCTCCGCGGGCACCGTCAACGGGCGTTTTCTCGTCACGATCGCGAAGGAGACGTATTGTGCGGATAACCTGGTCATCGCAACGGGTGGAGCATCCTACCCTGCGACAGGGTCTTCGGGAGACGGGTATCATCTTGCAGGGGCACTTGGGCATCGCACCACCGATATCGGCCCGGCGCTTGCCGCGGTGCTTGTCAGGGACTTTCCTCTGAGAGACCTTACCGGGATGTCATTTGAGAACACCCCAATCACCCTGGTTCATAACGGGAGAAACGTGCTCAAGCACCATGGAGATCTCCTCCTGACACACACCGGGCTCTCAGGCCCTGGGATTCTTGATATATCGAGGTATATCAGGCCAGGAGATATCGTGAAAGTCTCGTTCTTCCCCTGCCAGGAGCCCGAACAGGCAAAGAGTACCGTAACAGAACTCCTGATGGGCGGGAAGGGGATCACGGTCGCAAGGATGTTGAGGGATCTCTCACTTCCCGAACGGCTCGTGAAGCACCTCCTCGGACAGGCGGGGGTTGGAACCGGGCAGACCTGCGCCCACCTCACGAAGGGCACCAGGAATACCCTTGCATCGATGATCACAGGGTACTCCTTTCCGGTCCGGGCACTGGAGGGATTTGACAGGGCGATGGTGACCCGGGGTGGTGTGACACTCAAAGAGATTGATCCGGGGACCATGGAATCACACCTCCACCAGGGCCTCTATTTTGCCGGGGAGGTGCTAGATATCGACGGCGTTACGGGGGGTTATAACCTCCAGTTCGCCTGTTCATCGGGCGTGGTTGCCGGGAGGAGTATCTCAAAGAAGAATGCACGCGGCCAGGATCAGGAATCCTGATCATGCTTGCATTCATCCCGGGTACTCCCTGACGGGGCTTATATCTCCAGGTACGGAGAACATTGCACATAGCATCAGGAATGACCGGAGGGAACAGGATGACTGACGACGTGACGCCGGAGAAGACAGGCACCCCGCACCAGTCAGGGGCAGGAATTGATCCCCTGCAGCAGTTCTTCCAGAGGCCGCTTTTTCTCTCGCTCACCATCGGCATTCCTTTCTGCATCTTCAAACTCCTCTTCGGGATTGCGGCAATCCGTGTCCTCACTCTTCCTCACCACGGCGTGGTTGCAGCACTGGGCTGGTGTGTGATCGTTTGGGCAGGCATCGACCTCCTGATGAATGCAGGGCGGGCGATCTTCGATCTCCTGGGGCAATCCGCTCCCTTTGAATACTGCACGATCGCACAGCTGGGCGCCTATTTCACGATGCCCCTGGTGTTCCTTGCGGTGGACACCCTGCTGTCTTTTGTCATTATCTGCACCATGCTCTGGTCTGGCTGGATAACCCTGCTGACCACG
This sequence comes from Methanolinea sp. UBA275, assembly GCA_002506105.1. Classification (GTDB taxonomy): domain Archaea; phylum Halobacteriota; class Methanomicrobia; order Methanomicrobiales; family Methanospirillaceae; genus Methanolinea_A. Next base: position 125,184 of record DAWU01000015.1, read on the forward strand.
ATTGAGAGTTATCTCTGGTATGCAGCAACCACCCTCAACCTTGTCAGCCTCTCCCTCGTGCTGCTCTACAACGAGGTCCGGAAAGTGCGTGGGTAATACGGGAAGAAGGGATTCCTGCAGGAGCCACACACCCTTGTCGAAAAAGGCTTTTCGCTATCTGGTATGGGCAGGATTGACGAACCTTATTCATTCTTCAGGGGCTTCCTTTCCGCATACCAGCCTGTGTGATGCACGCCACCGCCCCCGGAAATGCCGCGAGGCTTCCGTCCTCGACCCGGGGCGACCTGCGGTAACCTTGAGATTCACAGCCAAAATTGAGCAATCGGGTATAAGTTATGTGAGGGAGCACGGTGGCGGTTCAGTGACTGAATTGGAATGCAGAGAACAACCCCGATTCAGTCTCCCCTCACATACCAGCGAGGAGGTTCCTGAAAAAAGAACAGGAACCGTCCTTACCGGCGTGTGAAGGGTATCGCGATGGGGTTCCACTGGCCCGGTGCACATGCATTTTTACCGATGGATGCCGATCTCATACCAAGGCAGGAAGCCATCAATGCATCCGACAATCAACCTGGCCCTCCGGTTTATCTTTCCGTTTATCCTTGGCGGGCTCTATATCCTGATCCTCTTTCTCTTCCTCCCCTATGAGAGGGCATTGTTATTGTCCGGGCTGATGGGTGCGTATCTGATTCCGCCGGCAGGAAAGGAGACGATCCTGCCTCTCGGTGTGGCACTCGGGTTCCCCTGGTGGCTAATCGGAACTTCTATAGCACTCCTTGATATTCTCGCGGGGATCTTCATGGCACTGAACTTCGAGATGGCCTACAGGATCCCCCTTCTCGGGACATGGATAACCAAGTTCATGAATCATGGCCATGCTTTCTTATCCCGCCGGCCCTGGCTGAAGAAATTTTATTTTACCGGAATCGTGCTCTTTGTGATGTTTCCCCTCCAGGGATCGGGCGGGATAGGTGCATCCCTGGTTGGGCGATTGCTGGGGATGTCAGGAAGAAATGTGCTCATCGCCATTACAATCGGAGCATTCCTGGGATGTTACCTCATCGCACTGGGGGCTGAATTTGTATGGGATCTGATCATTGCACGACCCCTCCTTGGAATCGGGGTTGCAATTGCGGTCATTGGAACGGTCATTGCAGTGTACCTGATATATCGCAGCAAAATGCCTGAGGGTGAGGACTGACAGGATGGCGACGCTTCTCATTGCATGTGCGATCCTCTCCATAGGTCTCCTCTTTCTCGTCAAGGGTGCAGACTGGCTGGTGAAAGGGGGTGCCGGCCTTGCAGTGAAATGGGGAGTCTCATCAGGCATCGTTGGCTTCACCATCATCGCATTTGGCACCTCGCTCCCCGAATTCTTCGTAACCACGAATGCAGTCCTCATCGGGAAGGACGATATCGGCCTTGGAAATGTTGTCGGGAGCAATATTTTCAACATCGCGTTTATCCTTGCCCTCTGCATACTGGTGAAGCCGGGGCCCTTACTTGCATCGGAAACAAGGCATATCCTCTGGAAAGAACTCGCACTGACCCTCATCGCAACAGGACTATACATAGCCCTTGCACTCCGCGGAGTCCTGGATGTCTACTCTTCTGTAGTATTTCTCGGGGGATTTACTGTGATCCTCATTTATATCAGTAAAAGAGGTATTGCACCACCTGAAGAGGGTCTCCAGTCACATGGGAACCTGGATTATGGATTCACCATTCTTGGATTGGCCGGGGTGGTCGGGGGATCATCGCTCTTTCTCTCGGGTGCGGTTGACCTCGCAACGATATTCCATATCCCCCCCTATATCATCGGGCTCTCAGTCGTAGCGGCAGGAACATCCATTCCGGAACTGGTGACCTCGCTTGTTGCTATACTCAGAGGGTACGGTGGGGTGTCCGCCGGAAATATTCTCGGGAGTAACTATTTCAACCTGCTCTTCATCCTTGGTGTCGGGGGTATCATACATCCGATCGCGGTGCCCGAGCAGATCACAACGCTGATCCTTCTCGCAGTGACGTTCTGCCTGGTCCCGATGTTCACTCTGAAAAAACCATGGATGCTCCGTGTATGGGCCTTCCTTGTCTTTTCAGGATATATCCTGTATGTCTTCCTGATGTATGCATGAAGCATACAAAATGAAAATCGCGGATGCGATTTTCTATCAAAATATTTCCATTATTTTCATACGCCAGGCCTGTTGCAGGATGCATCAGTATTGTTTTCATAATAACCTCATCATTCACTTCGAGATACATGCATAGAAAATGAAAATCGCGGATGCGATTTCCTATGAAAATATGATTA